>NZ_CEYNZH010000001.1:0-297806 GCF_982874595.1 Oceanospirillum sp.
GCTATCGGACGGACACGCGCCAGCCCGATAGCCGATATGATGCACGCTCGAAGCGTTAAGGCTTTTTTATGACACTCGCACGAAAAATACAGCTTCCATTACTGATCTGCAGCGGGCTTTTAGCCACGTCTCAGGCACAAGCAGCACCCTATTATCTGACGGCAGAACTGGGACAGGTTCAAACCTCACTGGACACTGATCACTTTGAGACGTTTCATGACGCCATCGTTGCTGACGGTGGCACAGCAAAACTGACCCAAGAGGATAGCGATACCGCTTTTTCTCTGGGTTTTGGGTATCAATACACGCCTCAGGTTGCGGTCGAGATAAGCTATGTGAATTTTGGTTCGCTATCGGCCACCTCAAAAACAACGGATACCACCGGTGCGGGTGTTACCCGCTATCGGACGGTAACCGAAAAAACCGAGCAGCAGGGTCTGGTGCTGAATGCCGTGGGTCGCTATGCCCTCAACCCGCAATGGTCACTCAAGGGTACTCTGGGTGTCGCCTGGCTGGATCAGACGGCAGAAGGCCATGCGAAAGGGCGCAGTGAAACCGCCACGGGAACACTGGTATCGACAGAAGAAGAGCGCAGCAAAAAATCCAGTCAAACATGGGTACCGGTTCTGGGAATAGGCGCAGGCTACCAGCTGAATAAAACCTGGTTGCTGGAGCTGAACTGGAAGCGCTTTGAAAAGAGTGATCCGGGGCTGTTGGGAGACCAGGATCTGGGGCTGGTATCATTCGGGGTTAATCGGACTTTTTGACCTGATTCCGTTTACCGGGTTTTAAACCCGGTAAACATAGCGGTCGCTGACCACCCCCTGCAGAGGGATATCCCAATCGGCAATGGGCAGGTCATCCACTTTCTGGCATTCGTGCGCAAGGCCGATCATTGCAGGCTTGGCAAACGGGCGATGACGACTGAAAGCGAAGGTGCGGTCATAAAAACCACCACCCATGCCCATACGCCCACCTTGTTCATCAAATGCCACCAGAGGGAAGAGAACCAGATCAAGATCTTCAGGCCGGCAGCGGTTGCGCTTTTTATCTGAAAATCCCTTCAATTTGGGTTCAGGAATACCAAACCGGTTGCAGGTCATCGGGGTTTTACGATCATAACGTACAAACCAGAGGCGGTTTTCTACCAAAGGTTGCAGTACCGGCAGGTAACATTCTTTACCCATTTTACGAGCCTGTTCGATGAGCAGCCCCGGATCTATCTCGCCATCATTCGGAAGGTAGAGTGCAATTCTTTTGGCTCGTAAAAACTCAGGCATTGCCAACACGCGGGACTTCAGATCCTCTGCGGCTTTCTTTTGTTCGATAATGCTCAGAGCCCGGCGACGTTGGCGCATTTCACGACGAAGTGCCGTTCGGTTTTGCTGGATCGTTTTGTCGGTCATGAGATGGCCTGAACAGGCTTGAAAAACTAAGAAGGGGAAAGACCCGGAAGTGCCGCTGCTGTCGTTGCCCTTGAACCAATTAGGTTCAAGGTGGGTAATCATCGAAGTACCTAAGGCTTTCCGTCGCGCGGACATGCACACGGGTACTCACGGACGATTCCCTGGGTTTGTAATTAGGCTCGAGGACGTAAACAGCTGGCGAACACCCCAGGAATCAGGAAAAGATTATAACGCAGGTGAATAAAAAAATCAGGCTGCGTCGCTATCTTTATCACTCTGGCGAAGCGCCTGAATCGCAGCGGAAAGCTTTTCATTGATTCGCTGAATCTGTTCCTGAGATCCTTTGTTTTCCTGCTTACCGTGTAGCATCTCATAGGCGATATTCAGCGCTGCCATGATGGCGATCCGCTCTGTGCCGATCACCTTACCGCTATCCCGGATTTCACGCATCTTGCGGTCCAGGTATTTGGCAGAATCGACCAGATCACTCTGCTTGTCACGGGGGCAGCCGACCACGTAACTACGTTCGAGAATTTTGACTTCGACCGTTTGACTGCTTTGAGTTTCACTCATCTTGTGGCTCCGATGGCCCTAAGCGGGTTAAAAGATAACTGACTTTCTCTTCCGTGGCCTGACGTTGTTGCGTCAGGGCTTCCAGTTCTGTGGCCTGTTGGCGAAGATCACCTTTAAGCTGCTCATTCTCTTTGCGCAGATCTACGCAAATTAACAGCAGCTCATGAATCTGTTTTTCCAACTGATCTAAATCGTCAGTGTCCATAAAATTATCTTTAGCTGAGGATACCCGTACTATAGATCTGCGATTGTAACTGGTCAATTCACGTGAATGAATACTAACTTCCTGACAAATGTACTTTTTCTCGTCAAAATAGGCCCTAATCTGAGTAATCGTGAACCTGTTCCCAATTATACGCATGGGAATAACCCGATATCGTTCAAACTATCTGCCGGAGAAAGGCATTCCTTATGACAGAGATCCAACAGCAAACTGAGATTCAGCAACCCGTTTTTGCCCAAATCAGTGATCTTTTTTTGCGCAATGGCTGTTTGCACGCCCCTGCGGAGTTGCATGGTGACCTGTGCGGTCAGCTTTGTGCCGGACAGATGCCGGATCTGGATACCTGGCTGCGTCAGGCGATGCAGTTTATGGAAATCTCAGCGCTGGATTCCGATGAATCAAAAGTTGAGCTGGCAGAGCTGCTGGAGCAGACCGAAACCGGTATCAAAGATCAGGATCTGGGTTTTAAGCTACTGATCGCCGATGAGGATTTCTCCCTTAACGAACGCATGCAGACGCTTTTGGAGTGGTGTGAAGGTTTTCTGTCCGCCTTGGCGGATAATGAACGCTATAAAGAAGGTAAGCTGTCAGAAGAGCTGAAAGATGCTCTCAAAGATCTGGAAAAGATCGCAGAAATGGATGAGCAGCTTGATGACGATGAGCAGAATGAACAGGATCTGTTTGCTGTAAGCGAATATGTCCGTATGACGGCTATGATGCTCTACACCGAATGTAATCCTTCGGCCCCTCAGCTGGATGAAGCTGCCCAGGATGCTAAAAAGCTGCAGTAACCCTTCTTTCGTATCAGGAGCAAGGGCTCGAAAGCATACCGATATCGTAAACGTATAAAGGCTCGTTCAGACGGGAGTATCTATGACGCAGACAATGACTCAGCAACCGCCACAGGCTGGCGAAAGTTTGATAAACCGCAAAACCATCACGCCTGAGGGCGCGTATGCTGTCTCCCCGGAAAAGGTAGCGATGATCTCTGCTGATGAATACGCCCAGAGGCGTCAGCGTCTGATCGACCAGCTACCCCAGGGTAGTGTTGCGATCATGCCGGGAGCAGAGATCCGCTACCGCAATAACGATGCGGATTATGCCTTCCGTCAGAACAGCGATTTTTACTATCTGACCGGTTTTGCCGAAGAGGATGCCTGGCTGGTGTTAACGCCGGGGCATAAAGAGGGCGACAGCCATCTGTTTTCTCTGCCGAAAGATCGTGCGCAGGAGGTCTGGACCGGCTTCCGTATCGGTCAGGAGGCGGCACAAAACGATTACGGCATGAGCGCTGCTTACACGCTGGATCAGCTCGACAGCAAACTGCCAGAACTGCTCGATGGCGCGCAGCATCTGTTCTACCCGATGCAGGGAGATGACCCGTTGAGCCGTCGTATTAATGACTGGTGCCAGCAACTGCGTCAGAAAGCCCGTGCCGGTAAGGTCGCTCCGGAGCAGCAGCATAATCTGCTGCCCCTGATCCATGAGATGCGCCTGATCAAAAGTGAGGCGGAACTCAACATTATGCGAGCGGCCGCTGAGATCTCGGCGGCCACGCACAGCAAGGCGATGCAGGTATGTACGCCGGGTATGATGGAGTATCAGCTGGAAGCGGAATACCTGTATCACTTTATGCGTGCCGGTAGTCGTGCTCCGGCCTATAACACCATTGTTGGCGGCGGAGCTAACGCCTGTATTCTGCACTATGTCGAGAACAGTCAGCCGCTGAATGACGGTGATCTGGTGCTGGTGGATGCCGGTTGTGAACTGCAGCATTATGCGGCGGATATCACCCGAACCTTCCCGGTATCCGGTAAGTTCAGCCCCGAGCAGAGCGCCCTGTATCAGGTGGTGCTGGAAGCTCAGTATGCGGCGATTGATCAGGTACAGGTGGGGCTGGATTGCCATGCGCCACACCGCGCGGCGCTGAATGTACTCTGTCAGGGCCTGCTGGATCTGGGGCTTCTGACCGGAACGCTGGATGATGTGATCGAATCGGAAAGCTATCGTCGTTTCTTTATGCACGGCACCAGCCATTGGCTGGGCATTGATGTGCATGATGCCGGTCGCTACAAGATTGATGGTCAGTCACGGCCGCTTGAGGCGGGTATGGTGCTGACTGTCGAGCCGGGGCTGTACGTCGCCCATGACGATGAGACGGTAGATGCGCACTGGCGTGGAATCGGCATCCGTATTGAAGATAACGTCATTGTGACCGAATCCGGCCCTGAGGTGATGACCTCGGGAGTACCGAAAAATATTGCAGAAATTGAAGCACTTATGGCCGGTCAGGGCGTTGCACTGACCGCATAGCGAATACGACCCGAAACAGGTCACAGACAGGAGACAACCGGTGACAACAGCCGCTTCGGCTTCTCAGGAAGCCCGTCAGATACCCGCTTACGATATTGCCATTATCGGTGGTGGTTTAGTGGGGGCGAGTCTCGCCTGCGCACTGGAAGGTTTTGCCCGTGAGCATAATTGGTCGATCGCCGTGGTCGAGGCGGTAGCTACCGCCCATAGCCCAACGGGCAAAGCAGACGCTCATAGTGAGCCGGCTGAGATCAAAACCAGCTATGATGCCCGCTCAACCGCTCTCTCCTGGGGCACCCGTCATATCTATGAGCAGATCGGCCTCTGGCAGCAGCTGGAATCCCACGTTGCACCGATTAAACAGATTCATGTCTCCGACAAAGGCCATCTTGGCGCAACCCGCCTTAATGCAGCAGATCATCATGTAGATGCGCTGGGTTATGTCGCACCCAATATCGCTCTGGGTCAGACCCTGTTAAACGGCGTTCAACAGGCGCAGCATGTGGAATGGCTATGCCCGTTTCAGGTAACAGGTTTTGAGGTTCAGGCAGAGCGTCATCAGCTTGCCCTAAAGAGCGATGATGGCGAAGAGCGCATCATTGAAGCGGGTCTTGTGGTGCTGGCGGATGGTGGCCAGTCTGGCCTTAAGCAGCAGCTGAATATCAGCGACCATATCCGACCTTATGATCAGTACGCGATCGTCTGTAATCTCACCATGAGCCAGCCCCATAAAAACTGGGCGTTTGAACGCTTTACCGCGGATGGTCCTATGGCCTGGCTGCCCCTGCCGGGGGCTAACGATATTGCGCTGGTCTGGACGGTTCCTGCTGATCAGATCGATGACGTTAACGCCCTGACCGAAGCGGAATTTAAGCAAAAGCTGCTGCAGCTGTTCGGTTTCCGTCTGGGTGATATTGAACGCATTGGTGAGCGCCATCAGTATCCACTGACGCTGGTACGCGCCACCGAGCAGGTGCGTCCCGGTTTAGCCGTGCTGGGTAATGCCGCCCACTATATGCATCCGGTAGCGGGTCAGGGTTACAACCTGGCGTTAAGAGGGGTTGCCGAGCTGGCCGGTGTGCTGCACGAAGCGGCGCAAAATGGTGAAGCCCTGGGCAGTCTTTCCGTGCTGCAGCGTTATCAGCAGCGTCGCGAACAGGATCAGGATGCGGTCATCGGTTTCAGCGATGGTCTGATCCGTCTGTTTGCCAACGGAAATCCGGTGCTGGGTCACCTGAGAGCCGGTGGTCTGATGCTGCTGGATCGACTGAAACCCGCCAAGCGCTGGTTTGCCCGTCAGGCGATGGGGATTGGCGGCTCCTCAGTGCGCCTGAAACAGCTGATAGCAGAAAAACAGTCCGCAGATACACGCATACAGAAACAGGCAGGAGAGCTCTGATGGAGACGAATCAGCAAAACGATCAGAACCTACAGCAGTACGACCTGATCGTCGTTGGAGGCGGCATGGTCGGTGCGGCGGTTGCCTGTGGCGTTGCGCCAACCGGTATGAAGATCGCGATTCTGGAAGCGGCGGATCAGGAGCCGGTCTGGAATGCGGAAGCTGTTGATCCCAGGGTCAGTGCGCTGACGGAAGCCAGCCGACTGTTTCTGGAAAGCCTGAACGCCTGGGGTGATATGATCGAAAATCGCGTGACGCCCTACCAGCAGATGAAGGTCTGGGAAGCGGATGGCACCGGTCATATCGAATTTAACTGTGACGATGTTTTTGCGGAAAATATCGGTCATATCGTGGAGAACAGCGTCACGCTGACCTCCCTCGTTGAACAAAGTAAGCAGTTTGACAATATTCACTGGCATCGCGGTATCCGTATCGAAGGTATCAGCCCGGCTCTGGAGCAAAATGGCCAGAACGGGACCCAGCGTCAGGTGTACCTTCAGGATGGCCGCGTATTGCAGGCTGGTCTGATTGTTGCCGCCGATGGTGCCCGCTCCCGCCTGCGGGAATGGGGTGGTTTTGAAGCCCGTGAATGGGACTACGATCACGAAGCGATTGTTACCACGATTAAACTGGAACAGCCTCATCAGGGCACCTGCTGGCAACGTTTTATGCCAACTGGGCCGCTGGCGCTGTTGCCGATCACCTTCAACGGTGACGCGCATTACTGCTCTATCGTCTGGTCTACCACGCCGGACGAATGCGCCCGTCTGATGGCGCTGGATGAGGCCAGCTTCTGTGCTGAACTCACGCTTAGTTTTGAACACAAACTGGGCAAGGTGCTGAGTTGTGATCCCCGTTTCAGCTTCCCGCTGCGTCAGCGGCATGCCAAACGCTACTGGCAGCCGGGACTGGTGCTGGCCGGTGATGCGGCTCATACCATCCACCCGTTGGCAGGGCAGGGCGTAAACCTTGGCCTGCTGGATGCCGCTACCCTGGTGGAAGAGCTGACCGCTGCCTGGCAGCGTAAGCAGCCGTTGGGTATTGAGCAGACATTGGGTAAATATCAGCGCCGCCGCATGCCGGATAACCTAAAAATGATGGCGCTGATGGAAGGCTTTAAACGCCTTTACGGCCCTGTGCCTCTGCCCCTGCGCTGGTTGCGTAATACCGGCATGAGTCTGGTGAACAACACCCCGCTGGTGAAAAAGCAGCTGCTGCGTCAGGCGCTGGGTGAGCGCGATGGCCTGCCGGAAAATGCGCAGGTGCATCTGGCCTGAGGCGAAGCCGGTCTGAAACCTTAAGACTATTCTCCGTCTTAAGGTTTCTTGCCGTTAAGGCCGATAGAATCAGGCGATCAGTGATACAGAGCCGATAGCCGTTGAGCCGTTAATAAGAGATTACCATGACCGCCCGTCAGCAAACCGGACACCGTTCAGACCCTCTGGCCCTTCAGGGTGTTGAAGCCCGTTTACGGGGGCGTCGCAGTCACAGCATCGCGCTGGAACTGTTATCCAACAGTATCCACTTTCCGTTAGCGAATATTATTCTTGAGCTGCTGATCGAAGGTTTCTCGGATTACGTCTTCGAGCCGGATTTCTACACGCTGATTCTGGCCTGTCTGGTTCAGGCGTGGTGGCTGGGTAGCCGCCAGTATGAAGGACGTCCTTCCCCGTTTCTGGGCAACCTGATCGGCCCTGCGGTTTATACGCTGATCGAAGTCGCCCTTGAGGGCGCAGCCTTCTGGCAATCTCCCAATCATATCGCTTACTGGGTTTTCGCCCTTCTGGTGGGAGGTCTGCAACAATTGCAGCTTTGGCTACCCCAGGGCTTGCGTCTTTACGCCCTACTGGCCGAACACCTCTCCCGCACCTCCATTTTGCTGGTGATGTATATCATCTTTGAAATCCATGATGCTCCCAGCCTTGAAGGGGTGATGCACTTTTTCAGTGACGACAGCCATCTGTTTGTTTCCATCGTGATTGTGCTGTTGGGTCTGATCGTTGGTTTCAGTTACTGGACCGCTCAACGTTATCTGCAGACGCTGCAGGTGACTGCCGGTCAGCTGCAGGTTTATTCCGAATGGTTGCTGGGGCGCGAACTGCTGGATCGTGCAGTGGGGGATCAGGATATTCTGGGGCTATCCCGCAAAAAACGGGCGGTGCTCTTTATGGATATCCGGGGTTTTACTGCATGGAGCGAACGCCAGACGCCGGAAGAGGTCGTCGCCATGCTCAACGCCTGTTTTGCTGCGGCAGAACCCATCTGTGAGCGCTTTAAAGCGATTAAAGTGAAGCACACCGGTGATGAGATTATGGCGGTATTTGATCGTCCGGTGCGAGCGGTGGCAGCCGGTAAAGAGATGCGGGAGCGGTTAACCGAACAACTGCAGGATTACGGCCTCTCTGCCGGAGCGGGTATTCACTTTGGCGAGCTGGTAGAAGGCCTGATCGGTGGCGAGAAGGTGCGCAGTTACGACATCATCGGCGATACGGTAAATACCGCAAAAAGACTCTGTGATGCGGCCCTTGGCGGGGAACTCCTGATCTCTCAGGCGGTCGTTAATGAGGCTGCGCGGGACGATGACATCTTTTTCGGTAATCTGCCTGCGATCTACCGGGATATCAGTATGAAGGGTAAACAGGACCCGATTCAGGTGCGGGTGATTTAACCGGTCTGAAGCGGACTTTGGCATTCGCCATACTGCTACTTTATCCTGTCCGGCGCTCTGCTATGCTTAGCGCCTTTTTAATGCGCATTAACGTGTACTCAACTTATTTCAGCCCGCGGTTTGCCTCGACGGGCAGGCATTTTTGCCGGCGATCTTACAGGAGACCCTATGTCCGCCATCGAAATCAAATACCTGTGGAGTGAGCAGGTTTATCTGGAAGCCAACGACGAACATACCCGATTTGGTGCCGGAAACACCCGTGAAAAAATAGTTACCTTCGTGGTGGGTGCTCTGATTCTGCTCAGTATTTTTATGATGCTGGAGCGTGGTTTTCAGCCCGCTGATTCCATGGCTTTTATTCTGGCGATCTACTGGTTTCTGATCCGTGGCCGCATGCACAAAAAGCTGCTGCTGAGCCGTTTTCAGAAAAGTGATCAGAAAGATAAAGAGATCAGCCTGCAGTTTGATGACGAGGGTGTCAGCGCAAAAACCGGCGATAAAGTTGAAGGTCAGTTTGGCTGGGATGATATCTCT
Organism: Oceanospirillum sp.; assembly: GCF_982874595.1. Taxonomy (NCBI): domain Bacteria; kingdom Pseudomonadati; phylum Pseudomonadota; class Gammaproteobacteria; order Oceanospirillales; family Oceanospirillaceae; genus Oceanospirillum; species Oceanospirillum sp. Next base: position 9,117 of record NZ_CEYNZH010000001.1, read on the forward strand.
AAAGTGGTTCGTACCCCACGTGGTTTTCTGCTGTATCGGGGTGTGAACTATATTTGGGTTCCGGTGGCCGCTTTTGCTGATGATGAAGCCTGCGAGCGCTTTGCAGCATTGAGTGAGCGTAAAGGCGGCCTCTATCTGGATAAGTCAGACGCCAAATAGTCTATGTAGATTGCTTTAGCCCTCACTCCAGAATATACTGTCACTCAGTAAGAGCGAGATCGTTCGGATTGCGAGCTTTAGATTACTAAAGCTTTAAAAACCTCGCCTCCCGCGAACCAGTTGGTTTTGCGCTCCGCAAAGCGGAGATAAATAGGGATCTCGGAAATATTATGCCCTGAATACTCTAACGAGTGCTCAGGGCTTTTTCTTTTGTGTCTTCCTTCGGCTACGTTTCTTTGGTGTTGACCTGCCCTCGAAAGGTCTCCTCCCAGCAAAAATATTTCTGAGCAAAATCAAAAAAGGACGAGTGTTAGGTTTATTCTTGGGGTTTTTGAGCATTTTTACCCTGAAGTCGTCTTCCTCGGCTAGAAAAGCAGTTTCAATTACCATGCTTGCTTCATTGTTGGCCTTCTTGTGAAAGCGGAAGAGCACGACATAGAATCGGCTATCCGATTGAGCTTTAAAAAGCGCACTAAGGCAGGTCCGATCATCTCCTTTATTGGCCAGAGCACATATATTTTTGGGGTGTGTGTTTAGTGCTTGGACAAAATCAGTTAGCAGAAGTGAAGCTTGGTATTTCTCAGGACAAAACACTCTAATATCAGATGATAATGTTTTGTTCGGTGTCTCTTGTGTGGGATCTGAGGGGATATGTTCATACTTAAGAAGTAGATGCCCACTTTTCTTAAGCTTATCCATGTCGTCTTTTTGCTTTTCGAGAGCTCTGCTATAGACATGGTTCGTCGGTCTCACATGAATGGTAACAGTATCAATTCGACCATCTTCAAATGCAAAATTGGGAATAGTGATCTGCAAATTATAGATATGCATTAAACAGTAATCTTGCTGCTCTCCTGCAACATTGATTGTAATTGTATCCATATTGTTAGATGGCATATCTAGGTCCTGGGTCTCAGAAGACAATTATTATATCAATGATTCAGTAACTTTTTAGTAACTGTATAACTGAGAACCCATTGCCGAGTTTAAATAACAGTATTGTCAGCTATAATGCTCGCCCATTGCAGAGCAGAGGCTCTGGCAAAACTGGATTTCCCTGCCGACGAGAGAAGATCATGTCATCAAGCCCCCTTGCCACCCTGCGCCTGCGTAAAAACGCTGAGCGTCGTATCCGTGCCGGTCATATCTGGCTGTACAGCAACGAAGTCGATACTAAAATCTCGCCACTGCGCAATTACACTACCGGGCAGCAGGTGATCGTTGAGGGTTATAACGGCAAGGTGCTGGGCACCGCTTATATCAACCCGCAGACCCTGATCTGTGCCCGTATGATCAGTCAGGATCCGGAGCAGGTACTGGACAAACCCCTGCTGGTGCACCGTATTAAGATCGCACTGGGTCTGCGTGAGCTGGCGTTCCCGACACCGCACTACCGTTTGGTGTACGGGGAGAGTGATCTGTTGCCGGGTCTGGTGGTGGATCGTTTTGGCGATGTGTTGTCGGTACAGCTGAACACCGCCGGTATGCAGGTGCTGGAAGAGGATATTCTGGATGCGCTGGAGAAGGTGGTTAAGCCGCAGGCGATTGTACTGCGTAACGACGGCGGTATGCGTAAGTTGGAAGGTCTGGAAGAAGAGACCCGTGTCGCCCGCGGTACGCTGCCGGATGAGGTGTATCTGGAAGAGAACGGCGTTAAGTTCCATGTGCCGATTCTCACCGGCCAGAAAACCGGTTGGTTCTACGATCACCGTATGAACCGTGCCCGCCTGCAGCATTACTGCAAAGGCAAAAAAGTGCTGGATCTGTTCAGCTATGTGGGTGGCTGGGGTGTTCAGGCTGCTGCCGCTGGCGCAAGCTCTGTGCTCTGCGTGGATGCCTCTGAAACCGCACTGGATGAAGTGGAAAAGAACGCCGCGCTGAACGGTGTACAGGATAAAGTGGAAACCATGCTGGGGGATGCGTTTGAAGCCCTGAAACAGCTGATTCAGGAAGGTGAGCGCTTTGATGTGATCGTGCTTGACCCTCCTGCCTTTATCAAACGCCGCAAAGATATCAAAAACGGTGAGCTGGCTTACCAGCGTATCAACCAGCTGGCGATGCGCCTGCTGGAAAAAGACGCCATTCTGATCTCCGCGTCCTGCTCGATGCATCTGGCCTATGATCGTCTGATCGACATCGTGCGCAGCACCTCCCGCCACGTGGATCGTCAGGCGCAGATTCTGGAACAGGGTCATCAGGGTGCTGATCACCCGGTACATCCGGCGATTCCGGAGACTGCTTATCTGAAATCTCTGGTGGTTCGCGTTTTCCGTGACTGATACCAGAGGCGATAAAAACAGGTTACCCACACCGGCTGCCGGACAGGAGGTTGTGGATAACAGTTCGGTGGCAGATGCGGATTCCCTGAACTGGCGGTTGCCGGAACAGGGACAGCAGCAACCTTTTCTGCTACCCATTACCGTTTCCTCTGATGCTATCGATCATTACAGCCACGTGAATAATGCGGTCTACCTGAAGTGGCTGGAGGAAGCGGGTTGGGCGCATCTCCATCAGCTGGGGATCACCCTTGAGTGTTATAAAGCCTGGGATGTCGCCATGGTGGTGTACCGGCATGAGCTGGATTATGTTGCTCCCGCCCATGAAGGCGATCAGCTGATCATGGCGACCTGGCTGGAGCGTCATAACCGCATCAGCGCCTTCCGCCGTTTTGAGCTCAAACGCATCGGTGACGGCAAGACACTCTTCAAAGCCTACAGCCATTACGTCTGCACCACTATGAGCAAGGGCAAAGCCCGACGTATCCCGAAAGCGCTGACAGAGTGTTATGATCTGGCTTGTCCATCGGGCTGAGACTGATGGCACTCTGACTTAGTGATCTCCGGGACGACTACACGCAATGAAGCTCTATCTTTACCTCTCTTTCCGCCATCTGGATGTACTGCGTAATAACCGCCTGCATTTTAGTGGTGCGCTGGAACGGCAGGATCCGTTTGAGAATAACCGTCCCTCTGTTCGCAAAGCGCCGGAACAAACACCGATCAGCAACGAAGCCTTTCAGGCAGAACTGCGTCGTCAGTACGCTGCTCTACCTGCTCATATGCAGTCACTGGTCACTGAAGAGTATTTCTGTGAGCAGGCGGCCAAAAAACGCCCGGCGATTGAAAAGCAGATGCGTCAGCGTCAGCAGCCAAAAGTGAAAAAACTGCCGGATCCGAAAAAACTGGAATCCCTTGCGATCTGCCGTCTGTTTAAGTCACCGGATAATCCTGTGTTGTGGGAACGCTACGGTGATAACTACAAGGGCTTTGTGGTAGAGCTGGATGGCGGCCACAGCTACTTTATGAACCCCAAGCATAAAGAGCAACCACAGGTACTGCGCCCTGTGACCTACTCCAATGAACGCCCTTCGGTTAAGGCCCGAGTGCAGCCTTTCCCATCGCTGTTTTACCGTGGTGAAGGCTGGAGCTTTGAGCAGGAAGTGCGTCTGGTGCGCCCGAAAGACGCCGCAGACAAAGTCGCTACGGCCGGTAATCAGGAGTTTTTTCTGTTTAACTTTCCGCCGGGGTTGGTAAAACAGGTTGTCACGGGCTGTAACGCCAGCCCGGAAGACCGCAAGCAGCTGAAGCAGCTGTTGTCGGTGGATCTGCGTTTTAAGAAGGTTCAACAGGCTAATCTCTGGCTGGACCCCGATCTGTTCGAACTGCACGTTAAGCCCGCCTGAGCACTTTTAACGACGGAGTCTGGTATTTTGCTCAATGCTAGGCTCCGGACATCCCCTTTCTTGCTTTTCCTCACTAAAGACCTGGATCAACACCGGATTTATTACTGGTTTTATTTCCAGTAATCGCTATGCTTCGAGGTGTTAACTCTTTGTTTTTATATGCATTAACTTGCTCATTGTATGAGTGGTCAGGCCGTTTTGTTATTTCTGTGTCCGTTCTGATCCTGCTTGCGAGTGTGTCTTTAGTTTGCATGGTGTTTTTAAGGGATAAGCTATGGCCAATTTTCAGACCCATCTGGGGGGCGCTGCTCTGGGTGGTGGTTTAGTGTTATCCGGCGCGTTAGTGACCAATCTGATGACGCTGAACGAAGCGATTGCCGGTTGGTGTCTGGTGATGATTGGCGGCATTCTGCCGGATATCGACTCCGATCATTCCAATGTGGTGCGGGCGCTGTTTTCTATTCTGGGTGGGATTGCAGCGGTGTTGTCTGTCGTTGCCCTGGCGGACAAAGTACCTATCGCAGGCTTATGGGTGGCGGGCACCATCAGTTTTATCGCTGTGCGTTATGGTGTCTGGTATATATTTGCCCGCTTTACCGTACACAGGGGAATTTTTCATTCCCTGCTGGCAGGCTGTTTGTTCGCAGTTTTCTCCGCATTTCTGGCCTATCGGGCGGTGGGGTTGTCGGAAGAGGTGAGCTGGCTGATGGGGGTGAGTCTGTTGATCGGCTACCTGATCCATCTGGCATTAGATGAGTGCTACAGCGTAGATCTGACCAATGCGCGTATCAAGCGCTCCTTCGGAACCGCGTTTAAGCTGTTCGACTACCAGAACATCGGTAATACCATTCTGATGCTGAGCCTGCTGATGGGGCTGATTATTACCGTCGCGCCACCCATCAGCGAACTCTGGTACCTGATGACGGATCCCAGAGTGCGCTGGAGCTGGCAGAAGAGTTGGTAGTTGGTAATTAGTAGTCGGTCGGTTGGAATTATTTCGTCAGGGCGTGCTTTTCAGGTCAGTCAGCAGGGCGTGGCTGAGTGCCATGGCGGATTGCCAGCTGGCCTCAAAGCCGAACCCCGCCAGCCAGTCACCACAAACAGAAAGTCCGGTTTGCGGATCATGCAGAAAACCGGAATCCAGATTCAGGCTGGTGCAGGTGCTGTACAGCCAGCGATGGCAGCGGGCGCTGTCTGCAATCGGCTGGGACTGCATCAGCTGATGGAACGCGTGTTCCAGGTCTTTCTGTACGTGCTCTTTCTCATCATCCACCATCTGCAGACTCCAGTCGGCTCTGGCCTGAATCACCCAGACATCCTCGGATGGATGACGCCCCGGTTTACGACTGTCCCGCACTACGCGGCGCAAAATGGGATGCTCACCTTCAAACAGTTCAATAGGCGTGCTTAATGGCGTCTCATAGCCCAGCACCAGTGTCCAGCAGGCATCCGGCTCAACCTGTTGTGCTAATGCCTGCAGTGCAGGCTCTGCTTTCAGCAGGGGAACGGCCTGAGGTGCGGGTGTGGCAACGACTACCTGATCAAATTCACCAAGACTCTTGTGCGCCGTATCTGTGAGGCTAAGGCGGTTGCCTGAGATGCTGATCTTAGGCGTGATGGATTCGACGCGGACTTCGTTGTGCAGTTGAATATTGTCGTGATCAATCAGAGAGCGGGTTAGTGCGCTAAGCCGATTGTGGCCCACGTAGCGTTTACGGTCGGGTTGTGCTTCCCGCTGGAAGTTCTGAGTAATGGGTTGCCAGAGGTGCAGGTGTCCGGCAGCTTCCTGCTCGGAGAGCCAATCCTGAAACGGCAGGTTATGGGCTGTCGGTTTGGCTTCCCACTCCAGCCAGCTGGCGCCAAGGTCAGCCGTTTCGTTCCCGATGCGGCAACTTGCCAGACGACCACCGGTACCCCGGCTTTTCTCATACAGAGTGACAAGGCAACCAGCATCGGCCAGTTGGCGGGCAAGCGTACAACCCGCAAGACCGGCACCAATAATGGCGATGGAAGGGGCGGATGACTTGCCCGACGTAGTGTTTGATGACGCTGATGGTGACTGAGACGATGACATAGAGTAACCCCGTGTTTTTTATGGGTCTTACTACGCAGGTTAGCAGGTTTCGGTTTGGCCGGACAAATGAGGTATCTGTCCGGTGATCTGTTTCAGGTGGTCTGTTGTTGGCGGTGATCAGGTAAAGTCATCCCGTTTCAGGCCGTATTTTTTCAGTTTGTCGTACAGGGTTTTTCGGGGCAGGCCGAGGGCTTCCATGGTCAGTTTGATGGAGCCTTTCTGGCGGGCCAGTTCCTGTTCGATCAGGCTGCGCTCAAACATCTCGATCTGTTGCGGCAGGGTCAGGGGAGCAGTGGATTCTTCGCCGTACATCAGCTGTTCAAGGTTGTAATCGCAGGTTTCCCCTAAAAGCACATAACGCTCGGCCAGATTGCGCAACTCCCGCACGTTGCCCGGCCAGTTGTGGCTCATGAGTACGGAAATATGACCACCATCCAGAGGCGGTGCTTCGCGGCCAACACGGTTCGATGCCACAAGTACAAAGTGCTGGAACAGCAGGGGGATATCTTCCATACGCTCCCGCAGGGGCGGAATTTCCAGCGTGACCACGTTCAGCCGGTAGTAGAGATCTTCCCGGAAGTTGCCCTCTTCTGCCGCCTGCTTCAGGTCCACCTTGGTGGCGGCGATGACGCGGATATCCAGCGGGATCAGCTCGTTACTGCCCAAGCGCTCGATGCAGCGCTCCTGCAGGACACGCAACAGCTTCACCTGCAGAGAGAGCGGCATGCTTTCGATTTCGTCCAGAAACAGGGTGCCACCATTGGCATGTTCAAACTTACCGATGCGGCGCTTCTGAGCACCCGTAAAAGCACCGGGCTCGTGGCCGAACAGCTCGGATTCAATAATGGATTCCGGTACCGCACCACAGTTGATGGCAACGTAGTTTTTACCCTGACGGGGGCTGTGTTCATGCATAAAGCGGGCGATCTGATCTTTACCGGCACCGGTTTCGCCAAACAGAAGCACATCGGTCTGCAGGGGGGCAACCTGCCCCACCATGCGCAGCAGTTGCTGCATATTGCGGGTTTTACCGATGATGCGCGGGCCGGGAGCGCTGTGTACTTCCAGATCCTGTTTCAGCTGGCGGTTTTCCAGTGTCAGACGACGTTTCTCTTCCGCGCGTTTGACCACATCCAGCAGTAGCTCATTGGAGAAGGGTTTTTCCAGAAAGTCATATGCGCCTTCCCGGATTGCATTGACCGCCATGGAGATATCGCCGTGACCCGAGATCAGGATGATAGGAATGTCGCGGTCGATGCGCAGGGCTTCACGCATAAATTCCAGACCATCCATGCCTGGCATACGAATATCCGAGATGATGACACCGTCCCAGTCTGGGGAGAGCTGGTGCAGAGCATGCTCGGCATTGTCGAAGCTTTTTGGGTTGTAGCCTGCCAGCGAAAGAGTTTGTGCCACGGTAATCCGAAGATGTTTCTCGTCATCAATCACAAAAACGTCGGTGGACTGGCTCATAAACTTCTCGCTGTTTTCGGCTTATATCAACCGTTATCGGCTCTAAGATGGGCCGTTAACGATAGGAGGTTTTTCCCGGCTGTAAATTATCTGTTGAGCATTCCAGTTCCGACAGAGTTTCGGAGGCTTGGGCCTCCGGGAGGCTTACCCGCAGCGTTGCGCCACCTTCTGGCCGGTTAAAAGCGGTAATGTTACCACCAAAATCACTGATGATCCGGTAGGAGATTGAAAGCCCCAGTCCCAGCCCTTTGCCTCCTTCCCGGGTACTGAAGAAGGGGTTAAAGATCTGGCGCAGGTTTTCATCGGCAATACCGGGGCCGCTGTCAGCAACATCGATGCAGATCTGTCCTTTGACGGCATCGTCCAGAGTATCCTGCTCATGAATACGGTGCAGGCTGATCCTGATCCCGCGCTCATCTCTTCCCGTGACCGCCAGTAAGGCGTTGCTGATCAGGTTAACAATCACCTGTTCCAGTCGAACCGCATCAGCGCGGACAAAAAGATCCTGCTCCGGCAGGCTGACCTCAAGGGCGATCTGTTCTTTCTCCAGTTGAGGCCGAAACAGACGCAAAGCATATTCAATGGTCGCCTGAGTAGAAACAACTGCCAGCTGGCCTTCGCTCTTACGGGCAAAGAGTTTCAGCTGGGCACTGATAGTTGCCATGCGGTCGGTCAGCTCAACGATCTGCTGCAGGTTCTCGCTGGCCATATCGGAACGGTCACGTTCGATAAAGGTCATGCTGTTTTCTGCATAGGCACGAATCGCTGCTAAAGGCTGATTCAACTCGTGGTTGATGCTGGCGCTCATCTGGCCGAGTACCGCCAGCTTGGCCGCCTGAATCAGCTCATCCTGTGTTTTCTGCAGTGTTTCTGTGGTGTTTCTGTGCTGTTCAATCTCTTGTTTCAGTCGCTGATTGGTCTCGGTGAGATCCTGGGTTCGCTCAACAACCCGGCTTTCCATCTCATCATAAGCCGCCTGCAGCGCTTCTTCGTGCTGTTTCCGCTCGGTAATATCGTGCAGGGTGATCATATAGTCAGAGCCCTGACTGCGGCTCATGCGGCTAACCACAATCTCAATAGGAACCGCCCGACGGTCTTTACGCAGGCCAAGGGTTTCCAGTGGGTGACTACTGGCTTCCATCAGCGCCAGTTGGCAGCTGTCCCGGTGATCCTGATGGATCAGGTCACAAAAATTATGGCCGTGCAGTTCATGCAGCTGATAGCCGAACAGGACTTCGGCGGAGGGGTTGATGTAATCGGCCTTACCGGTTCGGTCCATGGTGATAATGCCGGCCTTGGTATTGTCCAGAATGGCCCGAATGCGCGCTTCGTTGGCTTCCAGCGCTTTCTTGGTTTCCCGGTCGTGACGCACCCGCTCACGATGGATGCGCTGGCGTTGCAGACTGTATAGCGTGAGAAGTACCAGCACCATGTAGATACCGGCAGCTAACAGACCGTTTTTCAGGATCTCGGTTCGTACGCTTTTGGTACTTTTCAGAATATGCAGATGCCATCCCGCGTTCGGCATAGAGCGGTTAAACTGCAGATAAGTGTTAACCTGCGCCTTGCTGCTTTCTGTACCAGAAGCGACCTTGACCAGTTGCCCGTCACCAAACGTTTCTGCCAATTTAAAAGCCAGTGGAACAATCTCTTTGTCACCATAACGCTTGGAATCACGAATCTGACTCCGGACGTCGTCACTGATCGGTTGGATGCTGTTCAGCAACCACTCCGGCTTACTGCTGATAAAAATGATGCCTTCAGGGTCGGTGACAATAAATTCGGTCGCCGGGTCTTTCCAGGGGATTTCCAGATTACGTACGACAATCTTGACCACCAGAACACCAATGGGTGAGCCACTGAAAACCGGGTAAGAGAAGTAATAACCCCGTTCACCGGAAGTGGTGCCCAAGCCATAAAAGCGGCCTGGCTTGCCTTTGATCGCCTGCTGATAGTAAGGCCGGTAACTGAAGTTCTTACCAATAAAACTTTTCGGACTTTGCCAGTTACTGGCCGCTATTGTGGTGCCATTGGCATCTAACAGGTAGATATCAGAAACGTTTGTGATCTGCTTGAAGTTCTTCAGGGTTGCATTCAGCTGCTGGATTTTATCGGATTGAGGTTCCCGTAGAACATCCGCCAGATTTTGTTTGTTGACCAGGATCTCCGGCAGAAATTCATATTTATCCAGTTTGCCACGCAGACTGGCGACATTCAGGGTCAGTTCGTTACGGGCCTGGGCCTCCAGTTTGCTGAGCTCATAATGCTCCGTCCAGGCGGCTACCTGCCAGATAATAAAGACAAACAGTAGCAGCATTCCTAAACTGCTGGTTAGGTTGCTGCCACTGTCCTGCTGATCCTGAAATGCTGGGTTTGCCATAGTTTTTTCCGGTTACACCGGTTGCGTTTGCGCCCGACGCAGGGAGCGCTGTACGCGGGTTTCCTGCCGACTCATCTCAAGCAGACTGTCTTCAACGAAAACCAGATGCTCGTGAGCCATGGCGCGGGCTTTATCGGGGTTGCCTTCCATAATGGCGTCGTACATCGCTTTATGCTGTTCAAGCAGGATAGGACGGGATTCTTTTTTCTCGAACAGGTTCTTCAGGTTAGCAACGATGCTCTTTTCCAGCATGCTGAACAGGCCTCTCAGGGTATGTAACAGCACGACGTTGTGGGCCGCTTCGGCGATGGCCATATGGAATTCAGCGTCTACCTTGGCTTCCAGAACCGGATCGTTCTTTTCATACACCGCCATCAGGTTATTGAAACGCTTGGTGAGCATCTCTTTATCGGCCTCGGTGCTGCGCAGAGCCGCGTAGTAGGCAGAGATACCTTCCAGAGCATCACGAAACTCCAGCTGATCATAAAGAAATTCATTATGGGAGCTGAGCAGATCCTGCAGCGGATCGGTAAAGGAGGTGCCCAGCTGCTCCGATACATAAGTACCGCCGCCATGACGGCTGAACAGCAGGCCCCGGGCGATCAGTTTCTGAATCGCTTCACGTAACGAAGGGCGCGAAACTTCAAACTGAGTCGCCAGCTCTCGCTCCGGCGGCAGTTTCTGTCCCGGTTTGAATGTTCCTTCAAGAATCATCCCTTCCAGTTGCTGCATGATGATGTCTGATATTTTGGGCTGTTTAACCCGACGGTAGTTGCTGCTTTCCACTGTGGTGAACCTAAGTGAGCTTAAATAGTAGGGGTGGCTAATTAATGGTAAGAGGCAAAAGATGACGGTGCTGTGCAGATTTAGCAACTAAATCTGCCAAAAAAATGCCGAATAAAATTGGTAATACCAATGCTAGTGGCAAAAAAATGAACTGTCAATTCCTGTTCGGCATCAGAACTTAAGCCTGAAAAAAATCATTTTCCCCGATAAAAGATAAATCGCCTGCCTTTCAGAATGTTGCTGCGTCTTTAACACCCCGTCTTTACGGCATTCTAGTGGATATGACGGATTTCTTACCGTTTTAAGCACCACGGAGGGGCAGTGACTGATACTTAAGTTGTATTCTGGTGCAAAGATATTTGACAAGAGGCGGATAAGGTCTCTATCTTTGCTTACTGAATCTTGTAAATTGGTTTGACCAATTTGGTTCTGTTGAGGATTTACCGGGACATGCCGTCGATTAGCGCGCAAAGACGTTCCCGGTGACTGATAAAAATAAACAAATCCAAACGCACGGGAATCGATCATGAAAAAAATGATGAAAGCCACTCTGGCAGCAGCTTCCGTATCTGTTGCTGTGTCCGGTATCGCTCTGGACGCGCAGGCCGCTGATAAGAAAATTCTACTTAAAGTGCCAGTGGCATTCGCAACCAACCTGCCAGGTCTGGGCTCTCCAATTCCGAAGGTAGCCGAGCAGGTTAAGCTGGTATCCAACAACAGCATCCGTATGAAAGTGTATGAGCCGGGTAAGCTGGTGGCGCCTTTCGAAATTCTGGATGCGGTCTCCCGCGGTAAAATTAATGCAGGCTACACCACTGCCGGTTACTGGGCGGGTAAGATTCCTGCATCTCCGATCTTTTCTGCAGTGCCGTTTGGACCTGATGCCGGTGAATACATGGCATGGATGTACTACGGCAATGGTCTGAAGCTGTATCAGGAAATGTATGATCAGGCAGGCTACAACGTAAAAGTACTGCCGTGTGCGATTACGCCACCGGAGACCTCCGGTTGGTTCGCAAAACCGATTGAGAAGCCTGAAGATCTGGAAGGCCTGCGTATGCGCTTCTTCGGTCTGGGTGCCAAGGTGATGGAGAAACTGGGTGTTTCTACGTCATTGCTGCCAGGGTCAGAAATTTTCCCGGCACTGGAAAAAGGCGCCATTGATGCGACCGAATTCTCCATGCCAGCGGTCGATACCCGTGTGGGTTTCCACAAAATTGTGAAGTACAACTATTTCCCTGGCTGGCACCAGCAGTCCACCATCTTTGAACTGCTGATCAACAAAGACACCTGGAACAAGATGTCTGAATCACAGCAGGCGGTCATGAATCAGGTATGTAAAGCGTCTATGGCTGACTCCTTCGCTGAAGGTGAAGCGACCCAGTTTGCTGTCATGAATGAGAACGTTGAGAAAAACAACGTGAAAATCATGAAGTGGAACGACACCATGCTGGATGCATTTAAGTCTGCATGGACAGAGGTGGTGCAGGAAGAAGCTGCAAACGATGCCTTCTTCAAGAAAGTGTGGGATGACCTGAATGAATTCCGCGAAGACTACAAAGTCTGGGGACAGAACGGCTATCTGCCACGTCAGTAATTCGGCCTGGATTATTGAACGGTCAGCGACCGGTTGAGATATAGGGAGGCTCAGGGTCTCCCGATATTCTTTAACCCAATAAGGGGAAGTGTTTAGCAACCTGCCCTGTGATTGAATTAAAGAAGCCTTGCCTGCCGGTTTTGCCGGCCAGAGGCCAACCAAATCCGGCCTTCCTTATTGTTGTGCCATTAATTCCCCCAAAGATGTTTTCAGGAGCGTGGCTGTGTCTCACACAACGTCCTCTCCCAAGGTAAATGTGCCGTTAGCTGACTTTCTGGACAAGATTGTCCTGTCAGCGGGCAAGATTTTCGCTTGGGCCTATGTCGTGCTTATGGTGGTCATTATTGTGCAGGTTGTTCTGCGCTATGGCTTTAATCATGGTCTTGTTGTGCTGGAGGAGCTGCAGTGGCACCTCTATGCTGTCGGTGTGATGTTTGGTGTCTCCTATGCGCAGGTGACCAACTCCCATATCCGTGTTGACCTTTTTCACATGCGACTCAGTACCCGGGCTCAGCGCCTGTGGGAGATCTTTGGCATCCTGTTTCTGATGTTCCCTTTTGTCTATGTGGTTTTCGATTCGAGCCTGCCTTTTGTGTATGACTCCTGGCGGATCGGAGAAAGCTCAGCATCACCAACGGGTCTGCCGTATCGTTGGATTATTAAGTCTGTGATTCCGCTGAGTTTTGGTCTGTTATTCCTGGCTGGTCTGTCGCGCCTGATGCGTGATGTGGTTGGTCTGGTAAAAGGTGAGTAAGGGGTTCGTCAGATGGAAGTAAATGAGATTCTTGTCATCGCGATGTTCCTTAGCTTCATCGTGTTACTGTTCACCGGTTTCCCGGTGGCGTTTGTTCTGGGTGGCGTCGGCGTGGCGTTCGCCTTTATCGGTTACCTGTCGGATATCTATCTGGATACCTTTACCGGTCTGGATATGCTCACCCTGAGTCTGGTGGTGAACCGTATCTATAAGATCATGGATAACTGGGTCATGGTGGCCCTGCCCATGTTTATCTTTATGGGTATCATGCTGGACCGTTCCGGTGTTGCTGAAAAACTGATGAATTCGATTCAGCAGCTGTTTGGTCGCGTTCGTGGTGGTCTGGCGATTACGGTCACCCTGATCGGTATTATTCTGGCGGCATCCACCGGTATTGTGGGTGCGTCGGTTGTACTGCTGGGTCTGATGTCTCTGCCGGCTATGCTGGAGCAGAAATACTCTAAGCCGCTGGCGCTGGGCACTATCGCTTCTGCCGGTACGCTGGGTATTCTGATTCCGCCATCTATCATGCTGGTGATCATGGCCGATCAGCTGGCGCTGTCTGTGGGCGATCTGTTCATGGGCGCAGTGATTCCGGGGCTGATGCTGGGCTTTATGTATGTCGTCTTTATTCTGTCCGTAGGCATCTTTAAGCCTTCTGCGGCACCGCTACCGGCAGATGCTAAGCCGGTTGAGATGAAGATGATCCTTGCGGTGTTCAAAAGTATTCTGCCACCGGTTGCCCTGATTGTTGCGGTACTGGGCTCTATCTTTGCCGGTATTGCGACCGCAACGGAAGCGTCCGGTGTTGGTGCGCTGGGTGCGACCCTCCTGGCTTGGTACAACAAAAAGCTGAACTTCAAAGTCTTTAAAGAAGTTGCACAGGGTACTTATAACACCACGGCTTATATCTTTGCGGTTTTCCTGGGTGCGACCTGTTTTGCACTGGTGCTGCGTGAGCTGGGCGGTGATGAGCTGATCGAACACTGGCTGACCAGCCTGCCATTCGGTACTTACGGCATTATTGCCTGTGTACTGGCGATCATCTTCCTGCTGGGCTTCTTTCTGGACTGGATTGAGATCACCCTGATTGCACTGCCACTGCTGGCACCTGTGATCTCTGCACTGGGCCTGGATATCGATGGTTACGGTGTGGTGGATAACCCGGAGCTGGTTTGGTTTGTGATGCTGGTGGCGATGGCCTTGCAGACATCCTTCCTGACACCGCCCGTGGGCTTCTCCATCTTCTACCTGAAAGGTGTTTGCCCACCGGATGTGAAGCTGTCTGATATCTATAAAGGTGTGGTTCCTTTCATCCTGATTCAGTTGCTGGCGCTGGCGATTATTGTTGCCTGGCCTGAACTGGTGCTCTGGCTGCCTGCCATGGCTTACGGTTAAGCGAATAGCCACTTAAGCCTGTATCCGCCCGGATGCAGGCCAGCGATGACGCTGCGGTTTCCGCCAGCGTCATCAGCCCTCGGTCAGTGGGTTAAAACCTGATCTGAAGAACACAGTCTCAAAGATACAATCTCAAGGACACAGTGCCGGTTCACTGGCACCAGCAACGGCCTGACATCTCAGGATGCTTCGACATAAATAGCACTGTTTCGGCAGCGCTGAATAATACGAGTGTATTAGCGATGAGCAGTATTAAGCTTTATCCCCCAAAACCTAAGAAGGTTTACTTCTTTGGCACCTGTCTGGTGGATCTTTTCTACCCGGATGCCGGTATGGCCGGTATTCAACTGTTAGAGCAGGAAGGCATCGAAGTGATCTTTCCGCAGGATCAGACCTGTTGCGGCCAGCCTGCGTATACCTCGGGTTATCACGATCAGGCCCGGGAAGTTGCTGCTGCCCAGTTGAAGCTGTTTTCTGAGGATTATCTGATTGTGCTGCCATCCGGCTCCTGTGCGGGCATGATGCGCGAGCATTATCCGGAGCTGTTTGCCGGTCATCCGGAAGAGGCGCTGGCAAAAGAGGTTGCCGGCCGTATTTACGAGCTGACCGAATTTTTGCTGCACGTTTGCCACATGCAGATCGAAGATAAAGGTGAGCCGATTAAGGTGGCGATGCACACCTCCTGCAGCGCCCGTCGTGAAATGGGACTGGGTGAAGTGGGGCCGGCTCTGCTGAACAAGATGGCCAATGTTGAGGTTGTTGAACAGGCACGCGTTAAAGAGTGCTGTGGTTTTGGCGGTGCTTTCTCGGTACGTCATCCGGAGATCTCCGAAGCGATGGTAACCGATAAGGTGGAAGCGATTGATGCCACCGGTGCTGATGCCATGATCACCAGTGACTGCGGCTGCATGATGAATATCACAGGTGCGGCTGAGCACATGAAGAGAGACTTTAACGGCGAACATATCGCCAGCTTCCTGTGGAGACGCTGCCATGAGTCATAATCAGTCAGCCACCCAGGGTTCGGTTCAGGAGTTCCATCCCCGTGTCCACGAGGCGATTACCAATCCTCAGATCCGCGCTAACTTCCGTAAGGCGATGGATGGTCTGATGGACAAACGCCAGCTGGCGTTTCCATCGGATGATGAGCTGCAGCGTACCCGTGAACTGGCCGCGGCTATTCGTCTGCGTGCGCTGTCCAAACTGCCGGAACTGCTGGAGAAGCTGGAAGCTAACCTGACCGCTAACGGTGTGAAGGTACACTGGGCGGAAAATGGCGATGAAGCCTGCAAAATTATTCTCGATATCTGCAACGAGAAAAACGCCAAGAGCGTGATCAAGGGTAAGTCGATGGTCAGCGAAGAGATGGAGCTGAACCATTACCTTGAAGAGCATGGTATCGAGGCGCTGGAATCCGATCTGGGCGAATATATCGTGCAGCTGGCGGAAGAAACCCCATCGCACATCATCATGCCCGCGATCCATAAGAACACTGATCAGATCTCTGATCTGATGCATGAGAAGACCGGCACTAACAAATCCCGGGATGTGGAATATCTGACCGCAGAAGCTCGTCAGCAGTTACGTGAGCGCTTTGAAAAAGCCGACGTGGGCGTGTCCGGTGTGAACTTTGCCGTGGCCGAAACCGGCACCTTGTGTCTGGTAGAGAACGAAGGTAATGGTCGTCTGACCACCACGGTGCCACCGGTACATATCGCGGTTACCGGTATCGAAAAAGTGGTGGAAAACATGGAGGACGTTGCGCCTCTGTTGTCGATTCTGACCCGTTCAGCTACCGGCCAGCACATCACCACCTATTTCAATATGATCTCCAGCCCGCGCAAAGAAGGCGAACTGGATGGGCCGGAAGAGGTGCATCTGGTACTGGTGGATAGCGGACGTTCCAATATCTATCAGGACGACGAGCTTTTAGACACCCTGCGCTGCATCCGCTGCGGTGCCTGTATGAACCACTGCCCGGTGTATACCCGCATTGGTGGCCATGCTTATGGTCACACCTATCCGGGGCCTATCGGCTCGATTCTGATGCCGCATCTGGTCGGCATGGATGATTCCAAAGATCTGCCAAGCGCATCGTCACTGTGCGGTGCCTGTGGTGAAGTCTGCCCGGTGAAAATTCCGATTCCAAAACTGCTGGTACGTCTGCGGGAAGAATCCGTAGCCGGTGATAAAGATAATGACAACTCCACCGTTAAAGGTCGGGGTATCAAGCGTAAAGGCATGGAGCCTCTGATCTGGAAAGGTTGGGCGAAGATGCACAAGCACGGCGGTCTGTACCGTACCGGAACCGGCCTTGCGACGGTATTCCGTGGTCTCGTACCCAGCAACCTCGGAGCCTGGACCAATTGCCGTACCGCACCGAAGCTTGCGAGAACCACCCTGCACCAACAGATGAAAGCGCGTAGCCAGAAAAAAGACGGAGGAGATCAGTGATGAGCGCCCGTGATGCCATTTTAAATCGTCTGCGCCATCGTCGTGATGGTGCGCTGACGGCTCCGGTCAGCGACTTCTCCGTTGTCACGGAGAAGCAGTGGAATGACAGTGAAAAGCTGGATCTCTTCCAGCAGAAGATCGAATCCGTACACGCCGAAGTTCACCGTGTCAGTCAGGATAACTGGCTGGAAAAGCTGAAAGAACTCATGGCCGAAAAGCAGGTGAAAAACCTGCTGACACCGATGCAGGCGCAGGTGGGTGTGGATACCCGTGCAGCCCTTAAAGAAGGTGACGTTGAATTGCTGGCCTATGATCAGCCGATTGAAGGCTGGAAAGCAGAGCTGTTCTCCCATGTCGATGCCGCTATCACAGATGTGCGCTCTGCTATCGCAGAAACCGGTTCTCTGGTGCTTTGGCCGGATACGGATCAGCCTCGTCTGATGACACTGGTGCCGCCGATTCACTTTGCCGTGGTCGATGCGGATCAGCTGAAGAACACCTTTCATGAGGTGATTGTGTCTGAAGGTTGGGGTGGTGCTTCAGAAGGGCAGGCTATGCCAACCAATGCGCTGCTGATCTCCGGCCCATCCAAGACCGCTGATATCGAGCAGACGCTGGCCTATGGCGTACATGGCCCGAAAGAGCTGGTGGTGCTGGTTCGTCAGTAAACCAGCCACAAACCAAAGTAAGAAAAACGTTGAAAAAGAGCCACCACCGAAGCCTTTTACTGTTCAGGTAAGGATTTCGATGTCACCAGTGGCCGTTTAGCGGAACTGCAGACACAAGGCACTGTGCAGCGGTTTCCCGTGATTATAGATGCAGGGTATCACCACGATGAAGCAAGCCTATCAAGAGCTGTATAACGAACTGAGCGGATTTATCAGCAAAGAGCGTCTTATCCATGATGAGTTGCGCACGTTGGCTTATGGCACCGATGCCAGCTTCTATCGGTTGATTCCTCAGTTGGTGGTGCGGGTGGATAACGAGCAGGAAGTGATCGCTGTTCTTAAAGCGACCGCTGCCCGTAATCTGCCGGTAACCTTCCGTGCAGCGGGTACCAGCTTATCCGGTCAGGCGGTGACGGATTCTGTGCTGATTCAGCTGAGCAGCAACTGGCGCGGCTATCGTATTCATGGTCACGGTGATGCGGTTTCCCTGCAGCCGGGCGTGATTGGTGGTAAAGCCAACCAGCTACTGGCCCCTTTTCAACGTAAGATCGGCCCGGACCCAGCGTCGATCAATGCCGCAATGATCGGTGGAATCGCCGCTAATAATGCCAGCGGTATGTGTTGCGGAACGGCACAGAACAGCTACAACACCGTTGAGAATATGCGCGTCATTATGGCAGACGGCACCCTGCTGGACACCGCTGATGAGGGTAGCCGCAAAGCCTTTGAACAGTGTCATGGTGGCCTCTTGGCTGAGCTGAAAGCCCTAGGAGAGAAAACCCGGAATAACCAGCAACTGGCCGACCTGATTCGTCATAAATACCGTCTGAAAAACACCACAGGCTACAGCCTGAACTCGCTGGTGGATTACAGCGATCCATTTGAGATTCTGAAACACCTGATGATCGGCTCGGAAGGCACGCTGGGCTTTATCAGTGAGGTGACCTACCGCACGGTTATCGAGCATCCCCTGAAAGCCGCAGCACTGATCTTCTTCCCGGATATGGAATCCACCTGCCACGCCGTGACCGCGATGAAGCCAACACCGGTTGCTGCGGTTGAGCTGATTGACCGTGCCGGCCTGCGGGCAGTGGAAGATCAGGCCGGTATGCCGGAGATTCTGAAAACTCTCGGTGATGAAGCCGCTGCGCTGCTGGTGGATGTGCGCGGTAGTGAGCGTGACGAGCTGGATCAGAAGCTGACCGAAGTCACCGCTGCCATTGCTGATATCGAAACCCTTGCCCCTATCGAATTTACCGAAGATGCCGCCACTTATGCGCTTTACTGGAAGATCCGTAAAGGGCTCTTTCCGGCGGTCGGCGCGATTCGTATGACCGGCACCACGGTGATTATTGAAGATGTTGCCTTCCCTATCGAGCAGCTGGCAGAAGGTGTGCTGGAGCTGCAACAGGTCTTCCGCAAGTACGGCTACGATGAAGCCCTGCTGTTTGGTCATGCCCTTGAAGGCAACCTGCACTTTGTGTTCACTCAGGGTTTTGATGACCCGAAAGAGGTTGAGCGTTATCAGCAGCTGATGGATGAAGTGGCTGATCTGGTGGCAGTGAAATACAAAGGCTCTCTCAAAGCGGAGCACGGCACGGGCCGTAATATGGCACCCTATGTGGAGCTGGAATGGGGTAAAGATGCTTACGAGCTGATGTGGCAGCTTAAGGCGCTGTTTGACCCTGAGCATCTGCTGAACCCGGATGTGATTCTGACCCGCAACCCGAACCTGCATCTTGAGAACCTGAAACCCCTGCCTCCGGCGGATTCACTGATTGATAAGTGTATTGAATGTGGCTTCTGTGAGTCCTCTTGTCCGTCACGGAATCTGAGCCTGACACCCCGTCAGCGCATCGTGATCTGGAGAGAAATTAATCGCCTTGAGGATTCTGCTGATCAGGGAAATAACAGCCTGCAGGAAGCGGATCGTCTGAAAGCGTTAGTGAGTGAATACGACTACCAGGGCATTGATACCTGCGCAGCTTGCGGGCTTTGTGAGATGAATTGCCCGGTTAGTATCAACACCGGAGACCTGACCCGAAGCCTGCGTCATGAACGTAACAAAGGCTACGCCAGAACCGCAAAATGGATCGCAGGCCATTTTGAAACGGTTGCCAACACCTCTCGCGCCATGCTAAAGATTGCAGACGGAATGCATACTTTGGTCGGTAGTAAAAATATGTCGGCCATCACGTCTGCGGCACGAAAAGTGTCCGGAAATCGTGTGCAGCAGTGGACTCCGTCCATGCCTAAGGCATCGCCTAAGATCGATGAGATCTTAACGCGTGTGCCATTGAATCAACCGGAAAAACGTCTGCAGGGGGACGTGGCCGCAGCACCGCATACGGTGACCAGCGACCTGACGGATGATAGTCGGGTGGTTTATCTGCCCAGTTGTGCCACCCGCATTATGGGGGCGGCACGCAATCAGGGTGAGGACAGATCCACGCCGGAAGTTGCTTTGAGCCTGCTGAATAAAGCCGGGTTTGAGGTGATCTTCCCTGATCATTTAGGTGATCAGTGCTGCGGTATGCCATTTCAGAGTAAAGGCCAGTTTGATGCTGCTAATGCCAAAGCAGAGCAGCTCAATAACGCGTTATTGGCCGCAACCGAAAACGGGCGATATCCGGTGTTTTGCGACACCAGTCCCTGCCTGATGCAAATGCGAGAAAAACTGGATAGCCGTCTGCGCTTGTATGAACAGGTCGAATTTATTCACGACTTTGTTCTGCCCCGCCTGACGATAACTGCAAAGAAAGATCGTATTGCGCTGCATATCACCTGCAGCACCACCAAAATGGGACTGGCTGACAAATTTAAAGCACTGGCATCGGCTTGTGCGGATGATGTTGTCATTCCACCGGATATTACCTGTTGCGGTTTTGCCGGAGATAAAGGCTTTTCACAACCTGAGCTGAATGCGTCTGCGCTGAAAGACTTGCCGGATGTGGTGGCGGGTTGTGATGAAGGCTACTCCAACAGCAGAACCTGTGAAATCGGTCTGAGCGAACACAGCGGTATTCCTTATCAGTCAATTATCTACTTAGTTGACCGTTTAAGTACCCGTAAAGCGTGAGGGCGGATTCCAACAGGTTCTGATAACTGCTCTGAAATATGTGTCTACGGAAAGATCACGGCTCGGTTTCCGGAGTTACCTGGGATTGTTGCAGGCGAACACCGTAAACCTCTTATAAAAACAAAAAGTATTGGCCTCGGATGAGGTTTAAAAAGGAGCCCTGACAATGAGTCTCAATCTCTCATTACGTCAAAAACTTATCGCCGTAGTCCTGGTTGTTGTTCTGGGCATCAGTGCGATGGGTCTTTATTCCATTATCAGCCTGAACATACTGACCGGTGCCTCCGAGCAAGTGGTGCGACTGGGACATGTGGCTCAGATGGTAACCAATCTGGAAGTTCAGCTACTGCAATTTGCCAAACTGCGTGAAACGGCAAGCGAGGAGACCATTGGCGAGATCGACAGCGCTCTCGGTGACCTCAAGAGTAACGCGGTTAATCAACTGGATACTGCTGCCGGGCTTGTGGACGAGCCTCAGGCGAAAAAACAGTTGTCCGATGCTTCATCTCAGCTGGAGCCCTACTTGAAGTCGTTGGCAAACTGGGTAGAAATTCGTAAAAACTACGGCTTATCTGCCAAAAGCGGCGAACTGGGTAATTTAGAAAAAGAGTCGGCAGCCTTGATGAGTGAGATCGAAGTGTTCGGCTCTTTTGCAGCCCGCCTGCGGGAAGTTCGTGCTAAAGAGAAAGATTTCCTGATCTATCCTACCGATGAGCAGCGCAAGGTTGTGCAGTCTTCTGTGGATCAGCTGCGGACCGATATCCGGGCAATGGCCTTCGACGATATCTTCTTCCCCTTTGTCGATAAATATGAAGCGTCACTGCACAAAGTGATGGCGATGCGAACTGAATTAGCCGCGCTGGATAATAAGCTGGCCGGTTATCGCCAGCAGATCTCAGAGCAGATACAACAGAGCCGCCTCTACATTGAGCAGAACCTGCTGATTAAAGCTCAGCAGCAGGCCAAAGAAGCCGTCGCATCTGCCCGCTGGTCGATTATTCTGGGTAGCGCGCTGCTGGCGATTGTTATCGGTGCCATTGTGGCTTCGGTGGCTGTGTCGATCACCCGAAACGTCAAACAGACTCTGGCTGTGCTGAGTGAGATTGCTAAAGGTGATCTGACCCATAAGCTGACAGAGAAGGGCAGTGAGCAGGATGAGTTCCGCCATCTGGCTGTTGCTACTAATACCATGACTGGCGGCCTGAATGAGGTGATCAGTCATCTGATACAGAGCAACAATGAACTGAAACAAACAGCAGACAGTATGGACGCCTCAGTACAACAGATCGTTGATGGCAGTAGTTCTATCTCGTCCCGTAGTAGTTCCCTGGTTGCTGCTACCGAAGAAATTAGTGCCACGACCGATCAGGTAGCCGATACCACCCAGCATGTGAGTGATTCTGCCAATGCCGCCTTTGAAACCGCGCATCAGGGCGCTCAGGTAATTGGACAAGCGATTCAGGCACTGGCCGATGTGGCGGAAGTGGTTGATGAAGCCAGCAGCTCCGTGGAAACCCTGGGAACCCGCTCGAAAGAGATTGATGTCGTGATCGACCTGATTGTCGGGGTTGCCGAGCAGACCAACCTGCTGGCGCTGAATGCCGCCATTGAGGCCGCCCGTGCCGGTGAAGCAGGCCGTGGCTTTGCCGTGGTCGCCGACGAGGTCCGGACACTGGCAGAGCAAACCGTAAAAGCGACCACGGATATTACCGAGAAGGTGGAAGCGATTCAGAAAGATACGCAGTCCGTTATCAATGCGATGCAGCAGAGCCGCAGCCGTGTTGAGCAGGGGCGTGCACTGGGTGATCAGGCTGTTGAAGCCGTGCGGGCTATTGAACAGCAGACCCGGGATGCCGCTGATCAGACACAGGAAATTATGAACGCGGTGCGTGAAGTGGCCCAGACGACCAGCCAGATGGCTCAGGATATGGATCATATCGCCCATGAAATCGGACAGAACCATGAAGCAACGGGGCAGATCGTTTCTGCCAGTCGCGCCGTACATGAGCGGGCGGCCCAGCTGGAAGCGCTAAGTGCCCGTTTCAGAACGCTCTAGCTTCAGATAACCGAAGGCAGCGTCACGCTGTCTGACTCAAAAAAGGAAAGGACACTATGCTTCCGGAAATTAAGACCATCGTGTACGCCACAACTCTGGGTAAAAACACCCGCCCGGTATTCCGCCATGCGGTTAATCTGGCCCGGACTTATAAGGCTCGTATCATTATGGTACATGCCCTTGAGCCGGTGAGTGAGTTTGGTCATGCCATTATCGAGCACTATCTGCCAAAAGAAGCGCTGGAAGAGATTCATGATCAGGGGATGAGCCGCATTCGCGATACCATGCAGGCGCGAGTGGCTAAGTTCCGTGACGAAGAGTTGGATGGTCTGCCGGATGCAGATGAACTGGATGTGCAGATTCTGGTTGAGGAAGCTAATCCTGCTGAACTGGTATTACGTGTTGCCAAAACAGAACAGGCCGACCTGATTGTTATCGGCTCCCACAGTCATCATGGTTTGTTCGGGCAAAAGCTGCTGGGCGATACCGCACAGCAGATCGGTATGCATACCAAAATACCGGTTCTGATGGTTCCTAACGATCAGTAAGCCTCTGTTATCTGTCCGGCTAACTCACCCAAAGGGGTGAGTTAACCCTATAAAGTAGGCCGGATGCACTACCGTCACTGGTAGTTGAGCCGGCTTTCTTTTATGTTGCTGGGCGGTTCTGCCCATTTATTTCCTGTTTGATCTCTGGCCGAGGAGAAGAGTCGCGTGCTGGTTGAAAAATTGCTGCTGACGGTATTCCCGCTATTTCTGGTAGTGGCTATTGGTGCCTTTTACGGGCGCTGGAAACCAACGGATATCTCCACCGCTAACCGCATGAATATGGACGTCTTTGTCCCTGCGCTGGTGTTCTCGGTGCTGGCGGATAAATCCTTCGATATGGTTGCCTATCAGGATCTGGCGCTGGCCTCTGGGCTTATCGTGCTGGGCTCCGGTGTGGTACTGCTGCCGATTGTGAAGCTTCTGGGCTGGAATCTGAAAACCTTTATTCCACCAATGATGTTCAATAACACCGGCAATATGGGGATTCCCCTGATCGTGCTTGCCTTTGGTGAGGCTGCACTGCCTGCAGCGGTGATGGTGTTTATTGTTGAGATGCTGCTGCACTTCAGTATTGGGCTCTATATCCTCGACCATAGAACCAAGCTCAGCGCTATGCTGAAAATGCCGGTGGTTCAGGCGACCATTCTGGGCTTTATCTTCAGCTTTATGGGTTGGTCACTGCCGGAAGCGGTAGCGATTCCAATGGATATGCTGGGACAGATCTCCATCCCGCTGATGCTTTTCACGCTGGGCGTGCGTTTACTGTCGGTGGATCTGTCGGATTGGAAGATGGGGATCACAGGCGCAATTCTCTGCCCGCTGTCAGGACTTCTGATGGCATGGCTGGCTACCTTCATCTGGACGTTTGATCCACAGCAGATGGCCATTCTGATCGTTTTCAGCGCCCTTCCGCCTGCAGTGCTCAACTATATGATCGCCGAACAGTTCAATCAGGAACCGGCTCGGGTCGCCTCCATCGTACTGTTGGGGAACTTTGCCAGCGTTATCACCCTTCCGCTGGTGCTGGCCTGGGTGTTGTAGGTTGTCTATCGCCTGACGATTCAGTAGGTACAAAAAAACCCGCTCCGACGTTTAGTATTCACTAAGAGTCGCGCGGGTTTTTTAATGCAGCTTAAAAGAAAAGCTAGTCAGCGGTGCTGATTAATCTTCAAAACGCTGCATGATCAGAGTGGCGTTGGTGCCGCCGAAGCCGAAGCTGTTGGACATGACGCGGTTCAGAGTGACGCCTTCACGCAGCTCAGTCACGATATCCAGACCCTGTGCCTGTTCATCCAGGTTTTCAATGTTTGCCGATGCAGTAATGAAGTCATGCTCCATCATCAGCAGGCTGTAGATCGCTTCCTGAACGCCAGTTGCGCCCAGAGAGTGTCCTGTCAGAGACTTGGTAGAACTCATGGCAGGGCTGTTGTCGCCGAAGACAGCTTTAACCGCTTTCAGCTCAGCAACGTCACCGACCGGCGTCGACGTGCCGTGGGTGTTGATATAGTCAACATCGCCTTCAACAGTCGACAGGGCTTGTTCCATGCAGCGCTGTGCGCCTTCACCGGAAGGAGCCACCATGTCGTAGCCATCAGAGGTTGCACCATAGCCAACAACTTCAGCATAGATCTTAGCACCGCGGGCTTTAGCGTGTTCCAGCTCTTCCAGAACCAGCATACCGCCGCCGCCTGCGATAACAAAACCATCACGATCGGCATCGTAAGCACGGGATGCTTTTTCAGGCGTCTCGTTGTATTTGGTGGACAGAGCGCCCATCGCATCAAACAGACAGCTCAGGGTCCAGTGCTCTTCTTCACCGCCACCGGCAAAGATTACATCCTGTTTACCCAGCTGAATCTGTTCTACACCGGCACCAATACAGTGAGCACTGGTCGCACAGGCGGAAGAGATGGAGTAGTTCACGCCCTTGATCTTGAATGGCGTCGCCAGACAAGCGGATACAGTACTACCCATGGTACGTGTAACACGGTAAGGACCAACGCGACGCAGGCCTTTCTCACGCATAATATCTGCTGCTTCCACCTGGTCGGCAGAAGATGCACCACCGGAACCTGCAATCAGGCCAGTACGCACGTTAGAAACCTGATCTTCACTCAGGCCGGAATCTGCGATCGCCTGCTGCATAGACAGGTAAGCGTAACCTGCGGCATCGCCCATAAAGCGTTTCAGCTTACGGTCGATCATCTCGTCGAGATTGATATCCACGGAGCCGGAAACATGGCTGCGGAAACCGCGGTCGCGGTACTCTTCATTAAACTTGATACCAGAGCGACCCTGACGCAGGGACTCAAGCACGGAGGCAACGTCATTACCCAGACAGGAAACGATGCCCATTCCGGTTACAACTACACGTCTCATGGTTAGCCCTCTGTATTAGAAGTTATCCGTCGATGTAAACAGACCCACACGCAGATCTTTTGCGGTGTAGATCTCGCGACCATCAACCGATACTGAGCCATCAGCAATACCCAGGCACAGCTTACGGGAGATCACGCGCTTAATAGTGATTTTGTAGGTCACCAGCTTAGCTGTCGGCAGGATCTGGCCAGTGAATTTAACTTCACCGCTACCCAGAGCACGGCCTTTACCGGGATTGCCTAACCAACCCAGATGGAAGCCTACCAGCTGCCACATCGCATCCAGCCCCAGACAACCAGGCATCACCGGATCACCCGGGAAGTGGCAGTCAAAGAACCAAAGATCAGGCGTGATATCCAGTTCAGCGATGATTTCGCCTTTGCCATGTTCGCCGCCATCTTCAGTGATGCTCACGATACGATCCAGCATGAGCATGTTCGGTGCAGGCAGTTGAGCATTGCCCGGACCAAAAAGCTCCCCTTGGCTGCATTGCAGCAACTCTTCACGGTTGTAAGAATTTTGCTTGGTCACAGAAAAAATCCAGTGGTTATTATTCAATTTCTGTCAGAAATAATCCGGCATAGTCTAAATCGTGTGGGGGTATATTGCACGTTTACCCAGTCAATAAATCATGCGCAGAGAAGGCAAAAGATGATCTGGGTACGAAAAATCACCCTCTAGAACCATAGGATAGGCTCTTTGGCACGTAATTTTGCTATACTTTTTCGATTTTTTACGTGAGCCATCAACCATAAAAGAAGCGTTTTCATACGCTTTAATAAAGAAGTGAGCGAATTTTGTTGGTATGACAGATACTTAACATACTGCGCAGAGGCTCTTTGTATTGGCAGTTTTTATCATTGGTAGGTTTCAGGCCGATGATTTTTATAAGCAAGAATAAGAAGATCAGTCCGTTCATCACGGGCCTAAGGATTTGCACAGGGTGCAGGAATGAAGAAGAACCTACCGGTTACACAAAATGAGCGCCGTCTGGGTGAGCAGAGTCGTTTGGTATCCACCACGGATCTGAAAGGGATTACTACCTTTGCCAATGATGCTTTTTGTGACATTAGCGGATTTGACCGTGAGGCGCTGATTGGCAAAAACCATAATGTGGTGCGTCATCCGGATATGCCGCCAATAGCCTTTGCCGACCTCTGGGCGCGCATAAAGAAAGGTGAATCCTGGATCGGTGTGGTCAAAAACCGGGCGATCAATGGCGACTATTACTGGGTTGATGCCTATGTTTCACCGGTTTATGACGGTGACAAAGTGGTGGGTTATCAGTCGGTTCGGGTTCAGCCGGAAGATGAAGTGACCGACCGCGCCGAGCAGATCTATCAGGCGATTAATGCCGGTAAGCAGGGCGGCCCGAAAAAACGTTTCAGTGCCTTTGGCCGTTCCTTGGCGATCACATTGCTTCTGACCCTCTTTTCCCTGATTGCGGTATTTTTTATCGATAACCGTAATCTACTGGCCTTTATCATTGGCACGATGGGCTTCTTTGCTCTGGCGGGACAAAACATCCTACTGCAGCCGTTGAAAAAACTGTTCTGTAAGTCGCTGACGGTGATTAACAACCCGGTCTCCCAGCAGGTTTATACCGGCCGGATGGATGAGTTTGGTGCGATTGAACTGGCCATGCGTATGCAGGACGCCAAACTGCGCACCTTTACCGGTCGTATCGATGAAGCGACTCAGGAGCTGTCTCAGGTGGCTCAGAATGCTGAAACTCAGGTTGAGCAGTCTCATCAGTCGATGAGCCAGCAGGAAAACGAGCTGAACAGCCTGGTCTCCACGGCGCATCAGGTCAGCGCCGGTTTCCATGAGGTTGAAACCGATATTCAGGAGATCAATCAGCTGATGCGCTCGGTGGAGGCGCAGGCAGAATCCGGACGGGAAGTGGTTCGTACCGGTGTGGCGGATGTTGAAGAGGTTAAAGTTGCTGTTGAGCAGGCTTCCGAGGCGATACAGGTGCTGCAGACTGAGTCCAATGAAGTGGCCAAAACCGTTCAGGTGATCACGGAGATTGCGGATCAGACCAACCTGCTGGCGCTGAATGCGGCGATTGAAGCGGCGCGAGCCGGTGAGCAGGGACGTGGTTTTGCCGTGGTCGCCGATGAAGTTCGTCAGCTGGCGTCTAAAACGCAGGAAGCAACGGTGCAGATCGTTGAGCGTATCGACCGTATCCGTAAGCTGGTGGGTGACTCTGTCGAGCGTATGCAGGCCAGTCAGCAGCAGGCCAGCGACAGTGCAGCCCGCATCGTCTCCGCCGGTGAAACCCTGCAGGATGTTGTGGCCGCGGTACTGGAAGTGACCTCCCGTAGTGAGCGGATTACCAACCAGATTTCTGAGCAGGCCGCCGCCAGTGATGAGATGGATCGCAGTATCAGTCAGTTGCGGGATCTGGCTCATGCCAATCGGGAAACCGCTCAGGAATCCGGCGCTTCAAACCGTCAGCTGGCGCAGGAAGTGGCTGAGCTGCAGTCGCTGCTGCGAACCCTCAAATAAACCGGTTTATATCCGTTCTGCTCCCGCCCTGTGCGGGAGCGGTTATTTCACCGCTTTAAACGCCGCCATCATTCTTTCTTTTCCCTCTTTCAGATCGGCCATTGGATTCGGATAGCCCTGCACATAACCTTTCGGTTGGATGCGCTGCTTAGCGGGTAACTTTGCCAGCTCCGGCACAAAGCGGGCGATAAACTCACCCTGAGCATCAAAGCGTTCCGCCTGACGGTAGGGGCTTAACAGTCGAAAGTAAGGGACAGCATCAGTGCCGGTAGAGGCAGCCCACTGCCAGCCGCCATTATTGGATGCCAGATCTGCATCTATCAGATGCTGCATAAACCAGCGCTCCCCCTCATGCCAGTCAATCAGCAGGTACTTACTCAGAAAAACGGCGGTCAGCATCCGCAGGCGGTTGTGCATCCAGCCGGTTTCTTTCAGCTGGCGCATCGCAGCATCCACCAGTGGAAAACCGGTTTTGCCTTCCTGCCAGCGTTGCAGATCGTCAGGGGCATCCCGCCAGCGAATCTGTCGGGTTTCCTTTTTGAACGGCTGATAACGGTTCAGCTCCGGATAAAGCACCAGCAGATGGCGGTAAAAATCCCGCCACAGAAGCTCACCCTGCCAGGTGCTGGCCGATTCTGCTGCAGCGGGATCACCCAGTCGTATCTGTTCCGCAGCCCGCCAGCAACTTTTAATGGAGAGCTTACCCGCTGCCAGCATGGGGGACAGCAGACTGGTGCCTTTGGCATCGGCGGGAAAATCACGCTGAGTTTTATAGCGATTGATCGGCTGGCCGCAGAACAGCTCCAGCTGATGAAACGCTTCCTTTTCAGTGGCGGGCCAGCGCTGTTGGATCGGATCGTCCGAATAGTTTTGCGGCTGAAACGTCATCTGTCCGGGCTGATCCAATGGCAGCGCATCGATCCGGGATTGCAGGCTCTGTTGTACGTCAGAGATCACAGGAGCCGGAGCGGGAAAGGTCTGTACCGGCTGCTGAGCGATCATCTGTTGCGCCTGTTTACGGAACGGCGTGTAAACCCGATAGGGGGTGCCATCATTTTTTAGCACGCTGCCCAGTGGCAGAAGGCTCTGGTCATGAAACAGCTGACAATGGATGCCTGCCGGTTCCGCCTGAGCGATCAGCTGCTGATCCCGTTGGCGCTCATTCAGTTCCGGTTCTTCGTTGGCGAAAATCTGATGGCAGTTCAGTTGCTGACACAGCTGGAGCAGTGCCGGGATTTGTCCGGCAAAAGTCGCCATATCCAGACAGATCAGAGGGATATGCAGCGCCTCAAGCTCTTCCTTGAGATCCAGCAGGCAGCGCTCGGTATAGCGCATCCTGTTTTGTCCCCAGTCATGGGACTGCCATTGCTCAAGGGGACGCAGAAAACAGGCGATAACGCCTGTGCCTTCCTGCTGAGCCTGCTGGCAGGCGGTAAAGAGCGCGGGGTTATCATGAATTCTCAGATCTGAACGGAACCACACCAGTTGTGCCATATCGCCTCCTTGTTTGTCTCTGATTCTGTCTCTACCGATTCAATACAGGTGTTCCTGATGCTGATGGCATCAGAACTCCTGTCGTTTCTCGTTCAGTAGCTCCGGCCAGTCTTCAGCGATCTGCCAGCCGCATTCGGTAAAGATGTCCGGCTGAATTCTGGCCAGAGGGCCGGCCAGCCAGCAGGGTGGGGTCATCGTTTTAAGCTGTTGCTGTTCACTCTGCTTCAGGGGCGCGGTTTTCTCATTGCCCAGCAGTAAAACACCGCTTAGGGGTTGCTGCTGTTCAATCAGGTGCAGTAGCGACCAGCCCGGTAACTCATCCACCAGCAGCACGGGAATGTTCAGGTCGGTACACATCAGAGCGGCCAGCCAGAGTTCAAACTTGGGGGAGAGTGTCGGCAGGTGGCTGATCAGCAAACGCTTCTGCTCTTTGGTCTGCAGATTACGATGCATCAGGCGCGCCCCGACGCGATTGCGAAGATAGCTGTCCAGCTGCAGCTGCATCAGCTGACGGCGCTCGCCCTCGGGTTCGGCAGCCAGATTGGCCAGCAGCGGTTGCCAGAAAAAACGCATCAGCAGAGCCGCGGGATAGATGGCGCTGACCTGATTCAGCGTCTGGTCAAAGCGAATCATATTGCCCTGTTGCAGCGCTGCCATGGATTCATCCAATACCGGTTGCCAGTCCGGTTCAGGGTTGGTCGAGTGCGTTGTCGGGTTTGATTCCTGGGCGGCAGCTTCCTGTTCGGTCAGGGGCGGCAACAGCTTAGCAACCTGTCCCACAGAAACACCGCGCCCCAGCCATTGCTGAATCTGCTCGATACGTTCGATATCAAATTCCGAGTAGAGGCGGTGTCCCTTGTGAGTTCGCTGGGGTTTGATCAGGCCGTAGCGACGCTCCCAGGCGCGGAGCGTTACCGAGTTGACGCCGGTACGTTCAGAAACTTCTCGGATGGGTAACCAGCGATCGGTATCGCTGGCTACTTCTGTTGTGCTGAAAGGATGGAGTGTGGGGGATTGGCTCATGGTCTTTCCTGCTGCCCCTGACGGGGCGTATTCGTATCGCCGTCTTTATTGCCCAGATCGGTATCAGACTGATGGGGCGTTAAACACCATCAATTGCCAGATCTTCCGGGTACGGGTAGAGATAGCGATAGTTACCGGCATATTCGCAACCGTGCACCTCAAAAAGATGGCGCATCAGTACCAGAGGCGCGATCAGCGGGATCATGCCGGTGCGGTAATTATCAATGGTCTGACGCAGATTCTGGCGCTCTGAGCTGGTCAGCTTCTCTTTCAGATAACCCTGCAGATGCATCAGGGTATTGGTGTGATTTTCACGGGTGGCCGGTTCTTTCAGAATCGCCATAAACTTAGGCAGATACTCTTTGGCTTTCTGTTCGACGCTGGTTTTATCCACACCCGCCAGCCATTTGCCCAGATCCCGGTAGGCCTGCTGGTTGTGGGCCATCAGCAGTGGTTTGTATTGGGTGTGAAAGTCGATCAGCGCTTTAGGTGTGATGCCCTGCTCTTCCATCGCCTGCCAGGTGCTATAGGCATAAACACGGGTCAGGAAGCTTTCCCGTAGCTGAGGATCGGTCAAACGGCCGCTCTCCTCAACCGGTAGTTCCGGATAGGTGCGCATCAGGGCTTCTGCAAAGACGCCGCCCTGAGAGATATCAGACCGGTTGCCGTTTTCGCGGTAGACCTTGACCCGTTCCATACCGCAGCTGGGGGATTTGCCCAGCAGCACGTAACCGCTCAGACCGGACAAGCGCTTAACGGCCCGCTCGCTGAAGTCTGTCAGCTGTTCGGTGTAATCGTCATCGCTTTTTGTACCCCGAACCCGTACTTCATCCTGCATGCTGACCAGTCGGATCGGTTCCCGGGGGATGCTCATACCCGCACCAACCTCGGGGCAGGTCGGTACAAAGGTAAAGTACTTGGCCAGAGTCTCGGTACAATAGCGGGCATGCTTGTGGCCGCCGTCAAAACGCACCTGCTCTCCCAGCAGACATTGGCTGATGCCAACGCGAATGTCACGGTCCGGAAAACCTGATGTTTGTGATGTCGTTGTGGTGGCGTTTGTCATAGCAACAGACCTCTTTAGGCACTCAAATGAGTTAGGGACGAAGAACCCTGTTTAAAGCTTTCAGAGTTCTGTCAGACAGCTGTTACTTATAATTGTACAAAAAAATAAAATTGTACAATTATTTTTTGTCGGAAAAATCGAGATCCGCGGCAATAGCGGTTAAAGCCTCGGTCATTTTCGGGTGGATACCCACCGGATCATGCAGGGTAAAGGTCAGGTTGGGGAAGCGTTCGTTCAGTTCAGCAATCTGATGGGGGACATCCCGTCTCAGGTGACGACCGGCGGAGAAGAACAGCGGCAGAATCTCAATATCAATCATCTGATCCGCGGGTTGCTCATTGGCAATATCTTCCAGTGACGGGCCGCAAAGCTCCATAAAACCAAGCCTTACGGGGTGCGGCTGGTTTGCCGCAATACTGGCGGTCATCTCCTGAAAGGGCTTTTGCCAGGCGGGGTCGCTACTGCCATGAGCCAACAGTACAAGTAGCGTCTGATCGTGATTGTTATGACGTGATGCCGGGTCGGTTACGGACATAGCGGAAGCCTTTTCAGTGGGTGTTTTTTAGGGATCTGATCCGAAAGCGTATCTCAGAGGTATACTTGTACAAGATTAAAAAAATTATACAAATTTATCGGTTTTAAATCATACTCAAGACAGTGTGATTGGCCGGCAGGAGGCGTATCAGATGAATATTTTGCTTACAG
This sequence comes from Oceanospirillum sp., assembly GCF_982874595.1. Classification (NCBI taxonomy): domain Bacteria; kingdom Pseudomonadati; phylum Pseudomonadota; class Gammaproteobacteria; order Oceanospirillales; family Oceanospirillaceae; genus Oceanospirillum; species Oceanospirillum sp. Next base: position 41,403 of record NZ_CEYNZH010000001.1, read on the forward strand.
GCGGCACAGGTTTTATAGGTAAAGCCCTTTGTCATCGTCTTCTGGACGAAGGGCATGTGCTTTACGTGGTTAGCCGTCGGCCGGATCAGGTTAATGGCATCATCGGACGGCCGGTGAATACCGCTTCTGATCCTCTGCAGTGGCTGGATCAGCCTATCGATGTGATGATCAATCTGGCCGGTGCGCCCATTGCGGATGCCCGCTGGAGTGACGCCCGTAAAGAAGAGCTGTTGCAAAGCCGTCTGCGGCCAACCCGCCAGTTGGTACGTTTTGCCAAAGAAGCCAGCCATAAACCTGGGGTGTTGATCAGTGGTTCTGCCATCGGCTTTTACGGGGCTCACGGTGATGAAGAGGTTACTGAAGCCTCAGATTGCCATGATGAGTTTGCCCATCGGCTCTGCCAGGAGTGGGAGAATGAGGCGATGGTTGCCGAGCAAAGTGGTGTGCGGGTTTGCCTGCTGAGAACCGGTCTGGTGCTGGGGCCAGATGGCGGTATGCTGTCCAGACTGTTGACTCCCTTCAAGCTGGGGCTGGGTGGGCGAATGGGATCGGGTGAGCACTATATGCCCTGGGTGCATCGGGATGACCTGATTGAGGCGATTCTGTTTCTGATGCAGCGGGATGATCTGAGCGGTGCCTTTAATGGCTCGGCTCCAACACCAGTTCGCAATGCTACCTTCAGCCGTATACTGGCAGGGGTTTTGAAACGGCCGTTGCTGATGCCTGTTCCGTCCTGTGTTCTGAAAGTCGCTCTGGGGGAGCTGTCAGAGATGTTGCTCACAGGGGCCAAGGTTGTTCCGTATCGTTTACAGGCGTCAGGCTTTGAGTTTCGCTATCCGACATTGAAACCTGCTTTAGAACAGATTCTCAGATCGTAACTAAAGCTACACACGAGAAATATTTTCAAAGCAGATTAGTTTGTTATTATGGGTGGGATAACTAAAAATTGAGCTGAAATGTGATTCCCCGGCTATCTATGGATCATTTATCCCGGATAGCTCGTCGTGTGGTGGCTTCTTTTAAGTGCTTTAGGGGCGTTGTGGATGTCGGAACAGAATAACGAATATGATCTGAATCAGACCGATGAGTATGTTAACCATCTGGCTGATGTTGAAAAGACCAACCCGGCAACGGCTTCAGAAGACATCTTTAACGAACATGGCGTACTGCTGCTTAAAAAGGGTGCAGTTATTAATCAGCGGGTTGCAGGGCACCTGGTTCAGCACAAGCTGAAAAAAGAGTTGGATCAGTCCATTAGTGTTGCCAATGCGTTAACCGTATATGACATCCTGAATCTGATTCTGGAGCTTGTGGAATCGGAAGCTCAGTTTAATCTTCTGCATCAGCACTTTGAGTTTGAAGTCACTATCCGACAGCTGCTTTTTGTTAAGCCTATTCCGGCTCAGGTATTACAGCGTTTGACGGTCATGCAAAAAGTGATGCCAGACGTTTTCAGACGCAGTATCTTCAGCGCCTGGATGACGCCACTACTGGCAAAAATTCAGGGCTTTCCTCATCAGAGTTATTACTCCGCCTTTGCGGCCGGTCTGGCACACGATATTGGCCTGCTACATATCCCTGTCGATGCTGCAACCAAGGGCGAAGGCCTGAGTTATCAGCAATGGCGAGCACTAAAAACACATCCGATTGTCGCCCGTATCATTATGGAAGGTCGTAAGATCTATGATGAAGATGCTTTAAACGGTGTGGCAGACCATCAGGAGCGTTGTGACCGCTCCGGCTATCCCTCCCAGAAGCCAGCAAAAGAGATTAATTGGATCGCTCCCCTTATCGCCATGTCGGATCAGCTGTTTGAGATTTTTTATGATGACAAGCGCTCCAACAAAACGATTCTGGCCTGGAATGCTTATCTCGAAGTCAATATGAGTACTTTTGGCCTGCGCAATGTTGAGTCTCTGCTAGCGGTTCTCAAAGATTCGAGAATTGCTTCCCATGTGGATAAAGCACTGCCAGAAGTAAAAGTAGAAGATGTTACCCGGCAGAATGAGCAGGTTAGCGAGCTGTTTGATCTGGCGGTAGGCTTGTTTGATATCGCTGCTAACTATCCCCGTTCCCGCATTGCCCGCGGGGTTTCTGAGTGTATAACACAAATGCGCTGGGTGCGTGATTCCGCAGGTATGGGGTCTGAGCACCTGTCAGAATGGCTGGGCTGGGGTGAGCAACATAATGATGAGATTGATGCGGTAGAGATGGCCGAGATTTCTGAGCTACTGGCCTGTATCCGCTGGCGCTTCCGTCATTTATGGCGTTTAGCGGTCGAGTTCTCCTGGAATGATAAGCTTCCCGCTGAAGATAAAGCTGAGGTTGAGGAAATCTATAAGAAGATGCAGCCACTACTGCCTCGCCCTGGCCTTATTGATCCGGAAGCCCCCGAGCCTGAAGTGCAGGCTGCTGCCATGGCGAATGAATAGGGCGAAAGGTTTAGCCCGCAATATAGACCCCGAATAGAAAAAGAGCCGTGCAGGTTAACCTGCACGGCTCTTTTTTATCCCTGATTGGTGAGGTTATGCCGTTACAATCACCCGGATACCTTCGATATTCACCCGTGCTTTTTCCAGCGCATCGGCCACGGCCAGATACTCCATCTCCAGTGCTTTCACTTCGATATCACGGATCGATGGGTTCACCTCGCGCAGCGCTTTCATACGCTGTACTTCCGGATACAGCAGGGACTGCATCTTCAGCTGCGCTTCTTCGATCACGGTGGGCAGAATCTCATTGGCTCTGTCATCGGCGGTGTCCACCAGGTCCCGGATCTGCTCCTGACGCAGTTTCACCACCTCCCGCGCGGTAGCTTTTTTCAGCTTCTCCAGTTTCGGACTCAGGCCTTCAAAGCTCACCTTTTTGCCCAGATCGTTACCACGCTCATCCAGCAGGAAGCGTAGGGTGGTTGGTGGCAGGTAGCGGCCGATCTGCAGGTGTTTCGGTGCTGCGCAGTGGATCGAAGCAATCACTTCCAGCAGCAGGGTGCCTTCCGGCAGCGCCTTGGTTTTGAAGATGCTGACCGCGTTATTGCCAAGACTGCCGGAAACAACCTGTTCCTGCAGCGCCTGTACAAACGGATGCTCCCAGCTGAAGAACTGCAGGTCTTCACGATGCAGCGCGTAGTCACGGCTGGTGGTCATGGAGAAGCCGTCTTCGTTGTCCAGACCCGGCAGATCCGAGTTCAGCATGTGCTCACCCGGCGTCAGGTGCCAGCTGAACTCGCCGGTTTCTTCGCTGTTCACACCGAAGATATCCAGTGCGTTCTCCAGCCAGGTGTTCAGAGCTTCCGGATCATCCTGAGCTTCAATCGCGTCCACCAGTTCCTGAGCTTCCTGCGGACGGCAGGCGTTGCGTTCCAGCAGACGGTCACGACCGGCCTGCATAGCAGCGTTCAGTTCCTGACGACGCTGTGCGGTGGCTTCGGTCAGCTCCTCAAGACGCTCGGCATCCTGACTGATAATGGCATCAGAGACGGCTTCACCAAACTCGGCAAACAGGGCAGAAGCGGCTGGGCAAGGTGCCGCAAAGGCGTTCAGTCCCTGGTCGTACCAGTCCAGCAGGTCCTGCTGGCCGGATTCTTCAAAGTAAGGCGCATGGATCTGAATATCATGCTGCTGACCGATACGGTCGAGACGGCCGATACGCTGCTCCAGCAGATCCGGGTTGGGTGGCAGATCAAACAGCACCAGATGACGGGCAAACTGGAAGTTACGGCCTTCACTGCCGATTTCGGAACAGATCAGTACCGGAGGGCCGGATTCATGGTCGGCGAACCAGGCGGCGGCACGGTCTCGCTCCAGAATGCTCAGGCCTTCATGGAAGGCGGGCGCGTGCAGGCCCGTGGCATCTTTCAGCGCTTCGGACAGGCTGAGTGCTGTTGCGGCACTGTGGCAGATCAGCAGGGTTTTCTCGTCATCATGGTTGTGCAGATGTTCCAGCAGCCATTGGAAGCGGCTGTCATCTTTTGCCCAGTTATCGGTGACCAGAGCATCTTCGATAAACTGTTCCGGACTCAGGTGTGCCTGCAGCTCAACGGATGACATCTGAGGCTCATAGGCCTCTGGCAGTTCCAGTGGATGGCGCTGCAGCTGGCGCTGTTTAAAGCCGGTGACGGTGTCACGGGTGTTGCGGAACAGAACGCGGCCGGTGCCGTGACGATCCAGCAGCTGTCCCTGTAGTTGCGCACAGGCGGAATCGATCTGTTCCAGATCGGCTTCGTCGTTTTCAATCAGTTCAATCAGTGCCTGAGCATCGGACTCTGGCAGCAGGTCGCGCAGCTGAGCGATAACCGTCTGAGTAGCCGGTTCGCCATCGGCGATCGCTTCCAGTGCTTCTACGGCTTCGGCGATCGGCTGGTACTGCCCTTCTTCCTGCTCGAACTGTTCAAAGCTTGAGTAACGCTCCGGGTCCAGTAAGCGCAGACGGGCAAAGTGACTGGCCTTGCCCAGCTGTTCCGGGGTTGCCGTCAGCAGCAACAGACCGGAGGTATCCTCTGCCAGTTGTTCAATACACTGGTAGGCTTTGCTTGGTGCTTCCGGGTGCCATTCCAGATGGTGGGCTTCATCCACAACCAAGGTGTCCCACTGAGCTGCAACCGCCTGCTCCAGCAGTTCCGGATGATCGGTCAGTAGTTCCAGACTGCAGATCGCCAGCTGCGCCTGTTCAAAAGCGTTCTGACCGGGATACTGGGCGCAGCGTTCGTAATCAAACAGGCTGAACTGCAGATTAAACCGGCGCAGCATCTCAACGAGCCACTGGTTCTGCAGGGACTCCGGTACCACAATCAGAATGCGGCGGGCGTTTCCGGTCAGCCACTGACGGTGCAGAATCAGACCCGCTTCCACGGTTTTACCCAAACCGACTTCATCCGCCAAAAGAACCCGTGGTGCGTAACGGCTGGCGACACTGTGGGCGATATACAGCTGGTGCGGAATCAGTGCCATACGGGCACCGGACAGACCCTGAATGGCGGCCCGGCTCTGTTTGTCGCTTTGCAGCAGGGTGCGGTAACGCAGGTTGAACCAGTCGTTGCGGTCGATCTGGCCGGTCAGCAGGCGGTCTTTTGCTTTCTGAAGGCTCAGGTGATTGTTGAGGTGCGTTTCCGGTACTTCTTTCTCATTGCCCTGAGCATCTAGGCAGATGTAAACCAAAAGGCCATCTTCTTCCAGTGCGGTCGCGACGATAAAACGCTCGCCTTCATGACTTTCGATCTGGTCGCCACTAGAGAAGGATACCCGGGTCAGCGGTGCCGAGCGGGTAGCATAGACGCGGGTCTCTCCCGAAGCCGGAAACAGCACGGTTACGCTTCGCATATCGCAGGTCAGAATGGTTCCTAATCCTAAGTCACTTTCAGCGTCACTGATCCATCTTTGTCCGGGAGTGTAGGGCAGCATGGTTACCTCTTTGAACCTGGTAGAGTTTGGCAAACGGAGTTGTCTTCTCAGGTTTGAACCTGATCGGTGGTGCAAAAAAAGGGCGCTATGGTAACGGATTTGTCCCCGTATCCCCAGCGGTTTCAAGGATAGATCATCAGAACAGGAGAATCAGGTATTCCTTTTTCTCCAAAAGCCATCGGTTTAAGACCGATCGGTGTTGGATTATCACGGTAAAACATCACATTTTCTGCCTCTTTATAGCCGCTTTTCTGGCACAATGTTGAGATGATCTTAACCATTGAATTTTTTATCGATTAAACCCACGCTGCATCTCTGATGGCCAAAGAGCTCTGCCTCTTTTTGTGGCAAAAATTAACAGAGACGATGGCAACTTAAGGACAGAGCCGGAGAGGGTATGACGGAATACAACTCAAAAAAACAGAAACAGATGGCGGACTATTCGCTGCCCCGATGGCTTTGCGGTGTTGGCTTTACGGTGGCGGCACTGACCCTTTCTGCGTGCTCCTCAATGCCGGATATTGAGGCGCGCCAGATGGAAGATGCGGCTTTGATTCAGCAGGTTCTGACAGAAGATGGCACCTTACGCCTGACCAGTAGAGAATGTATGCGCTTACATCCCCAACTGATGCCTTTAGCCTACGAAGCTCAGACTGTCTGGTGGCAGCGTAATGGGCAAAGTGTCGTTGAGGCAGACCAGAGTCTGAATAAGCTGGTTCTGGATTCGGTAGAGCGGGCGTATAACCCCATTGAAACGACGCTGGGTTTGTCGGTGAGTCTGCAGGCATCGCTGGCGGCTCAGGAGAACCGGGATGATCTGGTGGATGAAGACACGGATCTGGAAAGTTGCCGAACACTGATGACCGAATATAAGCAGGGTGAGCGTGACCTGAGGCGGGATGAAGCGTTGGCGGAAAAACTACCTCGCCTGAGCCAATTGGCCGCGGAATACTATCCTCCGGTGGCTGGTGTGGATGAGATGCTGCAGAGTCCGGACCGATCCCAGTTTATTGCTGAGCGTCTGGCGCAACAGGCGTTATGTGAACAGGCGCAGCTGACACCTCTGGTACGCCAGTGGCCAAGGGAGGTTTACAACGTCAGTTGCGGCCTGAATCGTCAGGCACTGATTCGCTGCGAATGGAGCGAGTGTCGGGTATTGCCTTAAGGTTAGCGCGGCAGATCCGTGCTGATCGCCTCAGCCATCTCTCTCAGGCGGGCGTGATTAACCTCTCCGATATGGCTGTCGATCAGACGGCCATTTTTATAGGCCAGTGTTATCGGCAGGCCAACCCCTTCAATCGCCTGCATCAGGCTCTGGTTCGGGTCTAGCAGGATCAGCTTTTCCGGAATCGGCTCATCGTTGGTTTCGATAAAGCGACGTACCATCTGTGGCGACTCCCCCTGATTCACCAGCCAAAGCTGAACCTCGGGATGATCTTCTGCAAAGCGCACCAGCGCTGGCATCTCCCGACGACAAGGCCCACACCAGCTGGCCCACAGGTTCAGGATGACGGCGCCCTGCTGTTGATTCAGATTCAGTGCTTGGGCCGCATCATCTTGCTGCAGCAAAGGCAGTGTCAGCTGGGGGATTGTGCGTTCCTGGGTTTGGCTTAGCGGTGAAAAAAACGAGAGTCCAAACCAGATGGAAACCGACAGGGTTAACCAGATGAGGCCAATGGCCAGAGGCTTAAGCGCACGAAAATGCCAGAAACTTACGACAACGGTTGCCAGAAAAACGGCATTCAGCGAGTAGCCGGGTTGCCAGAAATAGAGAATGGAAACAGGATCGTAACGGTAGCTGTCGAAGTGCAGGGCAACGTAGGTCAGGCGACCTGAGATCAGTCCTAGCCATAAGCAGTTTTGCGCCCAGCTGCTGAAGTTCAGGCAGGTATCCGGTTCACGTTTGCGCCAGATCCACTGCAGAAGTTCAGCCCCGATAAAGAAAATTACCACGGAAGCGATCAGGTAGATCGCTTTCGCTGATAGCATAAAGGGGCCGAGTGAAATTGCATCCATGCCGTAATCTTCAGTTCAGAAGGTCCGCTTAACGGAAGCGGAACAGTTCAGGATCAGTCTGTGGTTGTTCCGGCAGGCCTGTAATGTGGGCAAATTCATCCAGTTTTGGCATACCGCTGCGGATGTTCAGCTCACCATTGTTGTCTGACCAGATCAGACCCGGTGTGCCCTGAATGCCAAAGCGCTGCATCAGCTTCATATTGTTCTGCAGCTGACGACGCGAGGTTTCTTTAACCGAAGTGGTTGGCTGCTCTTCGGTGTTGAACAGACGCATACTTTCAGCCAGCATGGTTTCAGGATTGCGATCCTGTAAAATTGCAGCGGCTTTGTCACGGCTTTCCGGATTCAGGAAGGCAACGGGAATCCAGCGGATCTCAACCCCCTTGGCAATATAGGGCTGGAAAGCTTTCCAGGCCAGATGACAGAAAGGACAACTGGGGTCGAAGAAAGCATAGACCACACGTTTCGCTTCAACGGTTTTCTCGGTTGCGGCATTATCCTGTTGTTCTGCAGGGGTATCGGCGGAGGTCGCGGAATCCGGCAGATTCTTTTCTTTCGGGGCACCTATGCTGATATAGGTGGCTTCTTCCAGCAAAGTGATATCCGGTTTCGGAAAATACTGTTGAGCATAAAGCTCAGACAGGTTTTGCCCGGCTTCATTAATCAGTGCACCTGAAATTAGCGTGCGCTGATCCGGTGTGGTGTACACCAGTGTAAACTGGCCGTCCAGTGAGAGAACCCAGCCGGTCAGATCGGACTCTGCATTGAACTGGCTTTCCAGTACCATGCCTTGCTCCAGAGCACGGGCAATAGGCAGGGGCAATTCCATAATGCTTTCGCTGCCTTCGATAACAACAGCGCTGTCCGCTGGCATACCATCTTCTGGCAGATCACTGTTTTGATCGGGAAGGGCACTGCTGGATGATGACGCGTTAGCAATCTGAGTTGCCGGGGCGGTTTGATTGTCTGTCAGATTAGCCTGGGCAGAGAGCATACCTGCGCCAAAAAGGGCCAGTGAAAACGCGACAGCAAAAGATCTTGTTCTTAGCATTTGGCAGCCATAATGTTTGAATTTGAGCACTCAAGGTGTGAAACGATATTGAATTGTAAACGATCCTGATTCAGAACGCAGTTCGCGCTTAGGGTTCCCGGTTTACAGAGACGAGTTAGCAATAATGAATGATAGTTTACGTTTGGCCGCCGTGGGCAGTCAGTTAATAGGCTTTATTGTGATTTTTCTGATGCGCACTTATCAGGTAGATACGGTATGGCAGGGTGGGGTGTTAGTACTGATGCTGCTGTCTGCGTTTCTGGTCTGGCTGCGCCGGCGCTATGAGCGCAATAAGAAGCTGATGGATCAGCAACAGGGTTAAACAAGCTGCGAAATAATCCATTTTAAGTCTGATGCATTTCTTATCCAGCTCTGTCTTCGCTTCCGGTTGGCAAGGTCTGGCGCCAGGGTTATAGTCCAATGAGACTGTATAAATAGAGGCCGGAGGCGGCAAAGCTCTGCTCTGGCTAAGACGACAGAAGCCATCATGCTAATTATAAAAGGGCGCTGAAAGGAAGCAGTGCTCTGTGCAGGAGAGAAACATGAGTAATGATCATCTGGTAATTTTTGATACCACCTTGCGGGATGGCGAACAAAGTCCCGGCGCATCCATGACCAAAGATGAAAAGGTGCGTATCGCCAAACATCTGGAAAAAATGAAGGTAGATGTGATCGAGGCAGGTTTTGCTATCGCCAGCCCCGGTGACTTTGAAGCGGTGAAAGCGGTTGCGGATACGGTAAAAGACAGCACTATCTGTAGTTTGTCCCGTGCGCTGGATGCTGATATCGAACGGGCAGCTGAGGCGTTAGCAGGTGCTAACTCTGGCCGCATTCATACCTTTATTGCCACCTCGCCAATCCATATGCAGTACAAGCTGCAGATGCAGCCTGAACAGGTGATTGAGCAGGCGGTGCGTGCGGTGAAAAAAGCCCGCAGCCTGATCTCGGATGTCGAGTTCTCCTGTGAAGATGCCGGGCGCTCTGAGATCGACTTCCTCTGCCGGATTATCGAAGCGGCTATTGATGCCGGTGCAACCACAATCAATATTCCTGATACCGTGGGCTATGCGATCCCGGACCAGTTTGCTCATACGATCAGTCAGCTGCTGAACCGTATTCCGAATGCCGATAAAGCGATCTTCTCGGTGCACTGCCATAACGATCTGGGCTTAGCGGTGGCTAACTCGCTGGCCGCGGTTCAGGCCGGTGCCCGCCAGGTAGAATGTACGATTAATGGCCTGGGTGAGCGTGCCGGTAATGCCTCTCTGGAAGAGGTGGTGATGGGTATCCGGACCCGCCCGGATATTTTCACCGTCCAAACTCAGATCGATCCGGTGCATATCGTGCCGACCTCTCGTCTGGTTTCCACGGTTACTGGTTTTCCGGTGCAACCGAATAAAGCGATTGTGGGTAAAAATGCCTTCGCCCATGAGTCCGGTATCCATCAGGATGGTGTTCTGAAGCATCGTGAAACCTATGAAATCATGAAGGCTCAGGATGTAGGCTGGAACACTAATGCGATCGTGCTGGGCAAACACTCCGGCCGTAACGCATTCCGCTCCCGCCTGACTGATCTTGGGATCAGCTTTGATTCAGAGGCCGAGCTGAACCATGCCTTTGCGCTGTTTAAACAGCTGGCGGATAAGAAGCATGAAATCTACGACGAGGATCTGCAGGCGCTGGTGAGCGACAGTCGTGTTGCCAATGCGGTTGAGCGCTATCGTCTGGAAACCCTTGAAGTGATGTCCAAAACCGGTGAGACACCGGTGGCTAAGGTGGTTCTGAGTGTGGATGGTGAAGATCATTCCGCGGAGTCCGAAGGCAGTGGTCCAGTGGACGCAACCTTTAAAGCGATTGAGAAGATTGTAAACAGTGATACGGTGCTGGAGCTGTACTCGGTAAATGCGATCACCAGTGGCACGGACTCTCAGGGTGAGGTGACGGTACGTCTGGATAAAGCCGGGCGTCTGGTGACCGGTCTGGGAGCCGATACCGATATTGTCATCGCATCGGGTAAGGCTTATGTTCACGCGTTGAACGCACTGGTCAGTCAGGTAGAGCGTAAGCACCCTCAGGTTTCTGCGGTTTAAGTGACCGACCGGATTCCAACGACAGAGATTAACTCTTCGTTCGGTTCTTAGATATTCAATGCAGGAGGCGACAGGTATAATGCCTGTCGCTTTTTTATTGTTTCTGACCGGAACTCTTTTCACCTGAACGTTTGAACATTACCCATCATGTTTCATAGGATGTCATTGCCCCGTGCTTAATGAAAACCAACGGCTCGATTATCTTCACCAGCTGGGTGTTGTCAGCTGGATGCCCCGGCAGCCTCTGCCGGGAGCCCGACCGTCTGTGTATTTCTATCACGAAGGACCAAAGAACACCTCGCCACTGGATCGTTTGCGTCCGAGAAAAGATGCGGCTCCTGAGCCGTCATCTGCAGGAGTCCATCCGGCGGGTGCAGAGGCAGCGACGTCAGGGACTCCGACCGCAGTCAGCATCCCCACCCGGAATAAGGGTGAACGACCTACCATTCAGGTGGGAGCTGAAACATCGGCATCAGCGGAGAATCAAGCATCTCAAATCAGCGATGCCCCTGATCCGATGGATGCCTTGGCTGCATCATCTGCCAGTCAGGTTAACCGGGTACCTGAGCGCCTGCAGTTGGTTTTTATTCGTCAGCAGGGGGACCGCCCGCTGATCGTCAGTCATTTTGGCGAACACGGTGATTCCGAGCAGCTGTTCCTGCCTTTTGCTCAGTCAATCCTGCAGCAGGTGGGTTTCACGGAGCCTGTGGTGAGCCTTCCTTTTGTCTGGCCGTTGGCCGGTATGCCCGCCGTCTGCCGGGAACAGGAGTTTGTTCAGGTGTTTCGTGCCCTGTTGGGCGGCGCTCGTCTTGGCTGTAAAGCCAATCAGGAGTGCTGGTGGTTTGGTGATCTGCCAGAGCTGATTGCTGAAAGCGAGGGCTTACTGAATATCACGCTGCATCATCCGATAAGCCTGACGGGCGTAATGACTCAAGCGGATGACAAGCGCCAACTGCTCTATCGTCTGCTGGAACGTAAGCAGCAGCCAATAGCCGCAAACCGCGGGGAGTCTCTCTGATATGAAAAAGATTCGCGAAGTGGGCATCCTTGAACTGGATACCGTTATGCCGATTGAGCGGGCGGCCCATCTGACGCCCTGGACCCGACTCATGTTTGAGTTGGGTTTGCAACGGGGAGACACCTTACTTGGGGCCTTTATTCAGGAACGGTTGGTGGGCTATGCCATGCTGCAGAAGATTGCAGATGAGTGGCATCTGCATAATATTGCCGTGCAGGATACGCTTCAGGGTCAGGGTATCGGTGCTTTTCTGATGGCGGCAGTCATCGATCAGGCTCAGGCACAAAATCTTAGCCTTATCCTGCTGGAGGTACGCGAGAGCAATGCGTCAGCAAGGCATCTTTACCGTAAAATGGGGTTTACTGAAGATGGTGTGCGTAAAGATTATTATGCGGTTCCCGGTGAGGGGCGCGAGAATGCAATACTGATGTCCTGCGATCTGACCCATATGATGGCCTGAGACTCACTATCTGAGACAATAAAAAACCGGCCTACCATTATGCGGATGGCCGGTTTTTTGCTTATGAACTTGTTGAGAGACAAGCCCTGTAGCCTTAGTAGCTGTTGTTGCCGCCGAAGTTGTTATCCTGCTCGGGTTCTTCTGTGGCTTCTGCAAAATCCTGCTCAAAAGCCTGATTTGCTAAGGTGTCGTCTTGTTCTTCAAGAGCCGAAAAAGTGTCGTCTTGCTCTTCAAGGGCGGCAAACGCATCGTCTTCAGCGTCGTTGGTCTCAGCAGCTTCTTCAGAAACAACTTCTGCAACATCAGAGTCAGCGCTGTCGATCAGATCAAATTTACCCAGCAGTTCAGCCAAACGACCTTCCCAGGCATCCTTTTCTGAGGTTAACGCAGTATTTTCTTCCTTGAGCTGTTCAATTTCCAGTTTCAGGTCTTCGATAGTGCTTACCGCAGACTGAACACGTTTTTCCAATTCGTTTAGCAGATCCAAACTCATATCTAACACTCCTAAGTGCTTTATGCGAATAAAGACTTTATTCACAGCGCATGTGTACGTTTGCCGGTGCATATCCTATAAACCCGACGACTGTAACCCCAATCATTATAGGAGCAACGACCCGACGGAAAAAGCAGGTTTTTACACCAGATTCCGGATTAAACGGCACCTTCAGGCTGTCAGACCTGAAAACGTGACACCATACCGTGCAGTTGGGTTGATAGTTGGGACAATTCCTCACTGGCAGCCGCGGTCTGATGAGCAGCCGCAGTAGAATCCCGGGTAACCTCCGCGATATTGACGACGCTCTGGTTCATCTCGTCAGCCGTTGCACTTTGCTCTTCAACGGCTGTGGCAATCTGGCTGTTCATATCACTGATCAGGGTAACGTGGTGTGTGACCTGGGCCAGTGCTTCGCTGGTTTTGGCACTTTGTTTCAGCCCTGCCTGAGCGCGTTCCTGACTGCGTTGCATGACCTTCGCTGCATTACGGCTGCCTTCCTGAACCCGGGCGATAACGTCCTCGATCTCCTGAGTGGATTCCTGGGTTTTCTGGGCCAGGCTGCGTACTTCATCAGCAACCACTGCAAAGCCCCGTCCCTGTTCACCGGCACGGGCCGCTTCAATCGCGGCATTCAGTGCCAGCAGGTTGGTTTGCTCTGCGATGCCCTTAATCACATCGATCACCAGAGCAATACTCTGAGCTTCATTTTCCAGAGAAGAAACCACTTTGGCAGCATTCTCCACTTCGTTTGCCAGAGATTCGATAATACGGTTGTTCTCCTGCAGAATTTGGTCACCGTTTTCTGACTCTGAGCGGGTGGTCTGCGCAGCGGTTTCGGCTTCGGCGGCATGACGGGCAACTTCCTGTATGGTGGCAACCATCTCATTCATTGCTGTGGCGACATGATCGGTTTCCGCCTGTTGGCGAATCATACCGTCACTGGTGTGTTGGCTGGCTTGTGACAGGCTTTCTGCTTCTTGTGAAACCTGATTCACGGATTGCAGCACTTGTTCTACCAGTCGCTGAAACTGAGCCATCATGCCATTAACGGCTTGCCCGATCTGGGCAACCTCGTCTTTGCCGCTTGCGGTAACACGCAAAGTCAGGTCATGGTTTTTTTCGATATTTTTGATGGTGTCACGCATGGCTGCCAACGGACCGGTAATAGCACGGGCGACTAAAAGACCTAAGCCCACAACGGCTGTGATAATAACGAACAGACCGATGATCACCATGATGGTGTTACTGTGATAGCTCTCTTTTAACCGTTCACGTTGCTCACCAGCGACTCGCAGCTGAAGTGCTAAAAGCTCGGCGATTTTATCGCTGATGGGATCGATGGTGGCATATAATTCACCGTCGAATTGGTTGAGCTGATTCGGAATCAAACCGCTACGACTTGTCAGGAAGTTACGCAGCTCTGCAATAGACTGATCCGCGGGGATAAAAAGCTGTTCTGCTTCTTTCACCAGACGGGCTTCTTCCGGGGTTAGTTTTGTTGAGGCGTAGAGTTTCCAGTGTTTGTCGATGCTCTTGGTGGCGTTATCGATACCCGTGGTTGCCTCCTCTGCTGTCATCTGACCAGCATTCGCTTTATTGACGGCATCAATAATATAAACCGCATAATCGACACTGATTTCGTAAAGGTGTTTTAAGGGGACAACGCGATCTTCATAAATAGTATCGACCCCTTGATCAAACTGATCGAGTTCGGTTTTGGCGATCATAAACAGAATGAACAGCCCAGCGATCGGGATCGCTAACATCAGTGCCAGCTTCCTGCCAACGGAGAGTTGACTTAACATGGTTGTTTTCCTCAATTGAGTTTTACACGGCATATTTTTATTGTTTTATTTTTGCACTAATTTAGTGCGTATTTGGATTTTATTCTATCTCTTTAATTATGTATTTTATATAGATCTATCTTATTTTAAACCACTTGTTAATCAGGCCGATAATTTTTCTGTAAATATTGCGCTGTTTGAATATTTTTATACGCCAGGGTACAGACAGGGCCGTGGCTCAGATGGAGAAGCAACGATGTTTGAATTGGCCTTGTATGAGCCTGAAATCGCACCGAACACGGGTAATATTATCCGGCTCTGTGCCAATACCGGTTGCCGGTTGCACCTGATAGAACCTTTGGGCTTTGATCTGGAAGAGAAAAAGTTACGTCGTGCCGGACTGGATTATCATGATCTGGCATTGGTGACCCGTTACCCGGACTTTGATGCGTTTATGCAAACGATGGAAGGAAAGCGTATTTTTCCCTGTACAACTAAAGCGAAAGCTTATGCCTCTGATAGGGCTTTTCAGGCGGGCGATGTATTGCTGTTTGGCCCGGAAACCCGTGGTCTTCCGGCAGAGGTGCTGGCGCAGTTTGATAGTGCACAATGGCTGCGCATTCCTATGATGCCCACTAGTCGTAGCCTGAATCTGTCTAATGCGGTTTCGATTATTACGTATGAGGCATGGCGTCAGATAGGTTTCGAAGGCGCGGTTTAACGCAGGACGCTCAGATAGGTTTTATTGAGTAAAAAAATCCCGTCAGTTGATTCAGACTGACGGGATTTTTTCTACTGGGATACCTCCAGGGGGCTACTCAGTGCTTAATGCTCGTCATCATCCCCACTGGTTTCGAGGTTCAGCTCTTTGATCTTACGGGTCAGGGTATTACGTCCCCAACCCAGAAGTTCAGCGGCATCGCGGCGTCGCCCGGCAGTATGCTTGAGAGCCACTTCTATCATCACTTTTTCAAATTCGGGTACAGCGGTATCCAGAATCCCTTTGTGACCTTCGCTCAGGGCATTATCGGCCCACAGGTGCAGGGCGCTTTGCCAACGGCTGTTACCAGCGCCTTCTGCCTGCTTTTGCTCCATCAGTTCCGGCGGCAGATCATCCTGATGGACTTCGCGACCCGATGCCATAACGGTGATCCAGCGACAGGTGTTTTCCAGCTGACGCACGTTACCGGGCCAGCTGAGCTGTTGCATGTAGTCAATGGTTTCTGGCAACAGAATCTTAGGCTCAACGCCCAGTTCTTTACCGGCTTTGCTCAGGAAATACTCCGACAGACGCGGAATATCTTCCCGGCGCTCGCTCAGTTTTGGCAGATGAACCCGAATCACATTCAGGCGGTGGAACAGATCCTCACGGAAGCGGCCTTCCTGAACCAGGATTTCCAGATCCTGGTGGGTTGCTGCGATGATGCGCACATCAACCTGAACTGAAGTATGACCGCCCACACGATAGAATTCGCCATCGGCTAATACGCGCAATAACCGGGTCTGGGTGTCGGCAGGCATATCTCCGATCTCATCCAGAAACAGGGTGCCCCCATCAGCCTGTTCAAAGCGGCCCCGGCGCTGGGTGTTGGCTCCGGTGAAAGCACCTTTCTCATGACCGAAGAGCTCTGACTCGATCAGGTCTTTCGGGATTGCGGCCATATTCAATGGAATAAAAGGATTCCCCGCTCTCGGGCTGTGCTGATGCAGGGCGTGGGCGACCAGCTCTTTACCGGTACCGGATTCGCCATTAATCAGTACGGTGATATTGGAGTGCGAAAGGCGACCGATGGCGCGGAAGACCTCCTGCATCGCCGGTGCTTCGCCGATGATCTCTGTACTGGGGAGTGCTTTGACTTCCCCGGATGGATGTTCCTGCTCTTTGGCGTGACTGATGGCGCGTTTAACCAGCGCGACAGCTTCGTCGACATCAAAAGGTTTCGGCAGATACTCAAACGCGCCTCCCTGATAGGAAGCAACAGCGCTTTCCAGATCTGAGTGGGCGGTCATAACGATAACCGGTAATGCCGGATGTTGCTGCTGAATCTGAGCCAGAAGCTCCAGCCCATCCATACCCGGCATGCGGATATCCGTGATCATGGCATCCGGTGCTTCATTGGCCAGTGCTTTCAGAACACCTTCAGCCCGCTCGAACACTTTGACGGACATGCCTTCTTGCTCCATCGAGCGTTCCAGTACCCAGCGGATAGAGCGGTCATCGTCGACAATCCATACGTTATAGGGTTTGGTCATTTTTCGGCTCCAACGGAATCAAAAGTCTGAAAAGAGTTTCTCCGGGTGTCGATTCGCATTCGATCAGTCCGTGGTGCTGATGCAGAATCGTTTGGGCAATGGAAAGCCCCAGGCCGGTGCCTTCGGCACGACCGGTCACCAGAGGATAAAAGAGTGTTTCCAACAGCTCCGGTGGTATGCCGGGGCCGTTATCAATAATCTCAACCTGACACAGCAGGCGGTGGCGCTCCGCACCTAAAGTAAACTGACGTTTGGCGCGGGTGCGGAAAATGATGCGCTTTTGTGGTTGATCTGTTTCTTCCAGCACCTGCATCGCATTACGGACGATGTTGAGAGTGGCCTGAATCAGTTGCTCCTGATCGCCAATCAGATCAGGCAGACTGGGGTCATAATCCCGAACCATCTGAATGCTGCCATCGGACTCGGCAGCGATCAGGGCACAGACATGCTCCAGGACTTTGTGAATATTCAACTGACTCAGGTTTGGCACCTTTCGCGGCCCCAGCATGCGATCCACCAGATTTCTCAGTCGGTCTGCTTCGCTGATGATCACTTCGGTATAGTCTTTAAGCCCTTCGTTCGGCAGTTCCCGCTCTAAGAGTTGCGCCGCCCCCCGGATACCACCAAGAGGGTTTTTGATCTCATGGGCCATCCCACGAACCAGGGTTCGTAGTGTTTCCTGTTGAGCCAGTAACTCTTCTTCTTTACTGATTTTTAATAAGCGATCCCGGGGTTGCAGCTCAACCACCAGACAATAGCCCTGCGGAGTCAGTACAGGGCTGACGGTATAATCAACAATATTCTGAGTACCGTTGGGCAGTACGATCTGGCTCTCCCTCTTGGTAAAAGGGTGGCCTGCATCAGCAGCCTGTTTCCAGGCATCCGGAGTGCTGTCATTTTCAAAGAAGAGCTGATCAACAGGCAGACCGATAGCCCGACTGGCACCGCACGCGAATAGCATTTCAGCTGCAGGATTGAGGTAGGTTAAGCAAAGCTTATGATCTACCTGAATGATGGCGGTGCTGAGGTTATCCAGCAGTAGCTTGTGGTTATCGGTTTTGCTCACGCCTGAACCTCCGGGGCGTTGGTCGGGTGCATCTGTGGTCTCTATGACACAGCAAAAAACGCACCAGTAAGAAAAAGTTTCTGAAAAAAGAGACTGTTGCGATAGGAATGCGCCTTTTGGGGCGATCACCATGAGTTTCTGGTGTTGTTGTTATGTCGATTCATAATCTCTGCGCACAACTATAGTGCATAGTTGTGCTTTCTGTGTGTTTTGCCTGACCTGTTCTTGGGCGTTTTATTTCTCTGAGCGGTGTTTTATTCGCGATACTTTTTTGGATCGGCTCTGCTTCAGGTGATGACTGGTATTTTCTGACCATCAGTCTTTACGATTGGCGCACTTTTTTGGTGCGTATGGTTTTTCAGGCATAAAAAAACCCCTGCCGTGGCAGGGGTTAAGTCTCTTCATTGAAGAGCGGAAGTTTGTCAGCTGGTAATCAATCAGCTTACACGCTGTAGTACAGATCGAACTCGATTGGGTGAGTTGTCATGTTTACACGTGCTACATCTTCATTCTTCAGTTCGATGTATGCATCGATCATGTCATCAGTGAATACGCCGCCCTTAGTCAGGAACTCACGGTCTGCATCCAGACATGCCAGTGCTTCTTCCAGAGAAGAGGCAACTGTTGGAATCGCTGCAGCTTCTTCAGCTGGCAGATCGTACAGATCTTTATCCGCTGGGTCGCCAGGGTGGATCTTGTTCTGAACACCGTCCAGAGCAGCCATCAGCAGCGCTGAGAACGCCAGGTATGGGTTAGCGATCGGATCAGGGAAACGAGCCTCAACACGCTTAGCTTTAGGGCTGGAAGTGTAAGGAATACGCAGAGAAGCCGAACGGTTACGGGCAGAGTAAGCCAGCATAACAGGCGCTTCGAAGCCTGGAACCAGACGCTTGTAAGAGTTGGTGCCTGGGTTACAGAAAGCGTTCAGTGCTTTAGCGTGCTTGATAATACCGCCGATAGCGAAAAGAGCAGACTCAGACAGGCCAGCGTACTGGTCACCAGCGAACTGGTTTACGCCGTCTTTCCAGTAAGACAGGTGAACGTGCATACCGGAACCGTTATCACCAACAACCGGCTTAGGCATGAAAGTAGCGGTTTTGCCATACGCGTGAGCAACGTTGTGAACCACGTATTTCAGCATCTGAACTTCGTCAGCTTTCTTAACCAGAGTGTTGAAGGCTACACCGATTTCGTTCTGACAAGCCGTCGCCACTTCGTGGTGGTGAACTTCTACGTTCAGACCGATCTCTTCCATCACGTTACACATGGTGGCACGGATGTCGTGTACCGAGTCAACTGGTGGAACCGGGAAGTAACCGCCTTTAACGCGTGGACGGTGGCCCATGTTGCCGCCTTCCATAGACTTCTCAGAGTTCCATGCCGCTTCTTCAGAATCAATTTTCACGAAGCTGCCGGACATGTTGGAGTCCCAACGAACATCGTCAAAGATGAAGAATTCAGGCTCAGGACCGAAGAAAGCAGTGTCACCCAGACCTGTAGACTTCAGGTACTCTTCTGCGCGCTTAGCAACAGAGCGTGGGTCACGCTCATAACCCTGCATGGTTGCAGGCTCAATGATGTCGCAACGCAGTACCAGAGTTTTATCTTCAAAGAACGGGTCGATGAAGCAGGTAGTGTCGTCTGGCAGCAGAATCATGTCGGATTCGTTGATACCTTTCCAACCAGAGATAGAAGAACCATCAAACATCTGGCCGTTTTCGAAGAACTCTTCGTCAACGTAGCGTGCAGGGATAGTTACGTGCTGCTCTTTACCTTTGGTATCGGTAAAACGCAGGTCAACCCATTTGATGTCATGTTCTTTAATCAGGTTAAGGGTGTTCTCTGACATTGCTTGTCCTCCAATGGAGCTTTCGCGTTTGTTGTCAAAATCGATTGACGTAATCGTTTTTTTACTCGGATCGTTGAAAACCTGTCGTCAGGTTTTTCATATTTATTATCTATAAAGCAAGTTGGATGCCATTTGCTAAAAACTGAACAATACCAATGCGTTATATTGATAATACGGTTTCTTACGGGGTCTCTGTTTGCTCTTGGAGCGTGTTATAGCGCTCTTTGTGCTATATTTTGGTGCGCATGCAATGCTGCGTGCTGTTTTATGGTGCAAGCTATGCGTCGTTAACCTCAATGGTAATCACAATCTCGTCAGATTGCTCTTCTGCTGAGACTAAAGTATGACCGTGAACCCGGCACCAGGCTGGAATATCGTGCAGAGTTCCCGGGTCGGTGCAGTAAACCACCAGCTGATCGCCGGGAGATAGTTCGCTGATTTTATTCTGAGTTCTGATGACAGGAATCGGACAAAGCAGATTGCGGGCGTTGAGTTCGTGTTGGTTCATGGAGACTCTCTCAGTTTAGAAGCAGTCATGTGATAACGGGGGCACGTTCGGCTTTAAAACAGGGCGTGCGGTAAAAGTTAGGGCGCGCACTATTTGTGCAATGAGGGGTATTTTAGACGAATGGCGAAAAAAAACGCACCAGAGTGATCAGGTGCGTTTTAGTGTTGGTTAAACCCTAAACAGGTGTTAGTGGATATACCACTCTTCAGGGATTTCTTCCGCAGGCATCGGCGTTACATGTACCACCTGAGCGGGCTGATTATGTTCGCGCACGACTTCAAGTGTCACTTTATCTTCGTTACGACCCTGGCTGAAGCGGGCAACGATGCGTGCTGCCAGTTCCAGGTCTTCCTCGGTAGGTGTGCCGTCGATCAGGGTCAGCGGACCACCGTGGCTGGTTGGATAAAGATAAGTGAACTGAGAACGGTAACCGCGCATAAAGTTATTCTCACCCTCTTCGCGGCTGACGATCAGTTTGAAGTTTTTCGCCGGACGGATGTGACGACCTACTTTCAGCAGCATAATATCATCAACCTCGTAGCGGCGTTCGCCACGGGCATCCCACAGATCCTGCAGCTTCTTACTGTAGCTGGCATCGGTCAGGAAGCAGCAGCCACCGGCCGGCTGAGACCACTCATCGATACCCAGCTTCTTCGCCAGCGCAAACTGAGGTTTACGGTTTCGGCCGCTGAAGTCGTACAGTTCTTCACGCTTGATCCAGCCTTCGCGCTCCGGGTGTGTTTCCGGCAGGTGCTGGGCACACAAAGGACGTACCAGACGATCTTCGACCAGAGATTCACGGGCGATAATCGGCATGGTGGCCTTACGCTGGGATTTCGGACGTTGGCCGATCACCTCACCGGTGATGACAAAATCAAAGTCGTTGTCCTGACACCATTGCCAAGCACGGGCGACCATATCGATTTTACAATCCAGACAGGGGTTCAGGTTCTGACCGTAGCCGTGCTTAGGGTTCAGTACGATATCTTTGTACTCTTCGGAGATATCGATGATGTGCAGCTTGATACCCAGTTGCTCCGCAACCCACAGCGAGCTGTTCTTTTTCTGTTTTTCTTTGTCTTTTTTGCGGATGGCATGGGTGTGTCCTTCAACACAAAAGCCGGTATAAAAGTTGATCCCTTCTACGTGAACGCCCTGATCCTGAATGACTTTGGTAGCCAGCATGGAATCCAGTCCGCCGGAAATCAGAGATACGGCTTTGCGTTGTTTGGTCATGTCTCACCCATTTTCTTAAAGCAGTGATAAGTGTCGAAAGCGACAAAAAACGCAGGATTCTACCGGATCGTGACGAGATAGAAAGTTAAAATAGCGACTTTTTATCCACTGGAGATGATCTGTCTGTTCAGGTGTTTCGTAACCGGTTGTTTTTGCTTGAGACTTGCAGGAAATGGATGCTCAGGCAGGGGGTATCTGCTGTACTGACGAAGAAATTCATATAACCGCAACCGTAAAGTGTGTACAATTTCCAACCTTTTGATTTTTCCTTTGCCATCTTTCAGATGGCAAAAACTTCCAGAGATCTGGGTCCGCTCTTTAGGTTGCTTTAGGGTTTATCTATCGTTTGGTGTGGCAGGTCTCTTATATTTTTGAGCAGGCGAAATACTCCGAATGTCTTCAGATATCAATAAGTTACGCAATATCGCAATTATTGCGCACGTTGACCACGGTAAAACTACTCTGGTTGATTCTTTGCTTCAGTTTTCCGGCACCCTGGATCGTAAAGACGCTGGTTCCGAGCGTGTTATGGATTCCAACGATCAGGAAAAAGAGCGTGGCATTACCATTCTGGCGAAAAACACCGCCATCAAGTGGGAAGATTACCGGATCAACATTGTTGATACTCCTGGGCACGCTGACTTCGGTGGTGAAGTAGAACGTGTTCTGTCTATGGTTGACTGTGTACTGCTGCTGGTTGATGCGCAGGACGGTCCTATGCCTCAGACCCGTTTCGTAACCTCGAAAGCGTTTGAGCGTGGCCTGAAACCGATTGTTGTGATCAACAAAATTGACCGTCCGGGCTCTCGTCCTGACTGGGTTATGGATCAGGTTTTTGATCTGTTCGATAGCCTGGGTGCGACTGACGAGCAGCTGGACTTCCCGGTGGTATACGCGTCTGCACTGAACGGTATTGCGGGTGATGACCCGGAAGAGATGGCTGATGATATGAAGCCTCTGCTGGATATGATCATTGACCGTGTCCCTGCGCCAGACGTTGATCCGGAAGGTGCTTTCCAGATGCAGATCTCTGCACTGGACTATGACAGCTACGTAGGTGTTATCGGTATTGGCCGTATCACCCGTGGTCAGCTTAAGCCGGGCCAGCAGGTTGTGATTAAGAACATCGCCGGTAACGAGCGTAAAGGTAAGGTTCTGAACGTTAAGGGCTACATGGGTCTGGATCGTGTTGACACGGATTTGGCGAATGCGGGCGACATCGTTTGTATCAATGGTATTGATGGCCTGAGCATCTCTGACACTCTGTGTGATCCTGAGCTGGTTGAAGCACTGCCGCCTCTGACCGTTGACGAACCAACCGTAAGCATGACCTTCCTGGTAAACGATTCTCCGTTTGCCGGTAAAGAAGGTAAGTTCGTGACCTCTCGTAACATCAAAGAGCGTCTGGATCAGGAATTGATTCACAACGTTGCGCTGCGTGTTGCTGAAGGTGATTCTCCGGACAAATTTATCGTTTCCGGTCGTGGTGAACTTCACCTGTCGGTTCTGATTGAAACCATGCGTCGTGAAGGCTTCGAGATGGGTGTATCCCGTCCGGAAGTTATCCGTAAGGAAGTTGACGGCGTTATGATGGAACCCTATGAAAATGTTGTGATCGACGTTGAAGATCAGCATCAGGGTTCCATCATGGAAGAGATGGGTCTGCGTAAAGGTGAGCTGACCAACATGGAGCCGGACGGTAAAGGTCGTGTGAAGCTTGAGTTCACCGTTCCTTCCCGTGGTCTGATCGGTTTCCGTGGCCAGTTCCTGACTCTGACATCCGGTTCCGGCATCATGACCAGCGTATTTGACCGTTACGACACGGTTAAAGATGGTGAGGTTGCCAAGCGTCAGAACGGTGTTCTGGTTTCTATGGTGAAAGGTAAGACCCTGTCTTACGGCCTGTTTAACCTGCAGGATCGTGGTCGTCTGTTCCTGGGTCACGGTGCAGAAGTGTATGAAGGTCAGGTGATCGGCATTCACTCCCGCAGCAACGACCTGGTGGTTAACCCGACTAAAGGTAAGCAGCTGACCAACGTACGTGCTTCCGGTACGGACGAAGCGCTGACGCTGACTCCGCCAATCAAGCACACGCTGGAGCAGGCACTGGAGTTCATCGAAAACGACGAGCTGGTAGAAGTAACACCGGAATCGATCCGTATTCGTAAGAAACTGCTGACTGAAAATGAGCGTAAGCGCGCGAAGAATAAGTAAGCAGTTGCTGTTTCGGTTTTAACCGGAGTCTGCACCGAAAGAGCCGTAGCGGTTATCCGCTACGGCTCTTTTTTTGACCATAAAAAAGCCCCGGACAAACAAAGTGTTTGTCCGGGGCTTTTAGGTTTAAACCTCAGATATGAGGCTTAAGCTTCCGGATTGATATCCAGCAGTTCCACTTCAAAGATCAGCGTTTCATTCGGACCGATAGGGCCACCGGTTCCGCCCGGGCCATAAGCCAGATCAGACGGAATGAAGATCTTCCACTTGCTGCCTACAGACATCAGCTGCAGACCTTCCTGCCAGCCCGGAATAACCTGATTCAGACCAAAGGTGACAGGCTCGCCACGTTTGTAAGAGCTGTCGAACACTTCACCGTTCAACAGTTTGCCTTCATAGTGCACTTTAACCTGATCGGTTAGTGCAGGTTTTGCACCACTACCAGCGGTAAGAACCTGATACTGCAGACCGGACTCTGTGGTTACAACGCCTTTCTTCTTACCGTTTTCCTTCATGAATTTCTGGCCGGCTTTCAGATTAGCTTCGGCAGCTTTAGCCTGTGCTTCCTGCTGCTCCAACATTTTCTTCTGCTGGAATGCCTGCATGGTTTCACGCACTTCGGCTTCGGTCATTTTCAGGTCACCAGCATAGGTGTCCTTGATGGCCTGAGCCAGCATATCTACATCCAGGTTTTCGAAATCCTGCTGCAGACGCTGACCCATAATCAGACCCAGGCTATAACTCAGGCGATCCTCTTCAGTTTTTGGGGTAGTGTCCGCCATAACCGGAGCGGCCAGCAGGCTGCTGAGGGTCAGGGTGAGTAGCACTTTTTTCATGAAAACTCCTTAATGGGTCTGCTTATTTCCGGTCGGGCTGCGTTTGCCGCCTCCGGCCTTCTGTTATTGATCGTTTATCAGGGCGTCGATACGGGCCTGACGTTCCTTAATAATGCGTTGTGTCTCTTGAACCTGTTTCAGCAGGGCTGCGGTGTCCGCTGGGTCGATGCTGTCCGGTAGTCCGGAGATCAGGTCTGCCGCTTTATCTTCGGATTTAACATCAGACTGCAGCTGAACGCCTGTGTTCCTGTTTTGTTGCACCTGTTTTTTAGGCGCAGGCAGGGTGTTCACTGATTGTAGGGTAACACTTTCGCTTGCGGTGTGGGCAGGTGGGGTGTCACCGTAGTGCCATTGTCCCTTCTCATCCTGCCACCGATAGATAGCGCTTTGAGGCTCAGATGATGATGCCCTGACAGTGCTTGTTTGAGGTGTTATACCCAGTGGCTCAATCATCGCACGCGGCAGAATATTCGCAGGTAGCGGGTCGCTGATCTGCATTAAGGGCTTGCCATCGGGGCCTTTGATATAGAGGGGGGCAATGACCGCGCTGATAACCAGAATAATCAGCAGTTTGATAATAAGTTTCACAACTTAGTCCTGAGCGTTCTGATCCAGGTCTGCCGCCAGACCGACGATGATCGACTGGGCGATATCCTCATCAACCACCAGTTCCAGCAGGTTTTTCAACTGCTGCTGAGCAGTGGCCGTCATTTGGGCGTCTTTGAGAGTAAAGCGAATATTGGTTCGAAGGGCTGTTTCTCTGTCATGGCAGCTTTGCATGCCTTTCTTCAGAGAGTAAAGCAGGTAAAGCAGAGCCTGTTCGTGTTGTTCTGCGATCAACTCTGCAGAAAGCAGATGTTCGCGCATATCGGCCAGATGAGTTTCCATATCCGCCATTGGCTTTAACTGGCGGCGTTGTTTGCGTAGGGGGACGACAAATTGATTGTGCCAACCAAGGACGGGTTCAACCTGCTGTGGCCAATCTTTGGTAAAACAGACATTCTGTGTGGTCAGCCAACAGCTGAACAGCAGCTGGTTAACCATGACGCCCTGATGGTCCTGCAGGTAAATACAGGCCGACTCTACACTTTCAAGGCGATAGAGTTTCGTAGAAAAACGCCAGAATGGGTTATCATACGCCAAGGTAAGTTCTGACATGGTTGCCGGCCTCCGGGCTCATCATTATTCTTTTTGTTTTGCGCGATCTGATCCAGGCTTCAATTCCCGCACGCTACAATTTTTGACAGTAAAATCACATGATTACATTAGAAGGCCTGAGCCTGCAACGGGGAAGTCTCTCTCTCCTGCAAAATACCTCCCTGATTATCCACCGTGGTCAGCGAATCGGTGTTGTCGGCTCCAACGGTGCCGGTAAGTCCAGTCTGTTTAAACTGCTTTTAGGTGAGCTGCATCAGGATGCCGGTGAGCTGCTGATTCCGGCTCAGTTACGTATCGCCCACATGGCGCAGGAAGTTCATGCCCGTGACAAAACCGCGCTGGACTATGTGCTGGACGGCGATAAGCCGTTGCGCAAAGTGCAGGAAGATCTGGCTAAAGCGGAAGCAGAGGGTGACAACCATGCCATCGCCCGGCTGCACGCCGAGCTGGAAACGCTGGATGGCTACACGGCTCCTAACCGGGCGGAGCAGCTGCTGTTAGGTCTTGGTTTTACCATGGAGCAGACGCAGCAGCCGGTGCAGTCCTTCTCCGGTGGTTGGCGTATCCGCCTCAATCTGGCACAGGCGCTTTTGATGCCGTCGGATCTGCTGCTGCTTGATGAGCCTACCAACCACCTGGATCTGGATGCGACTCTGTGGCTGGAAAACTGGCTGCGTCAGTACCCCGGCACTCTGCTGCTGATCTCCCACGACCGGGATTTTCTGGATAGTGTGGTGGAGCATATCGCCCACTTTGAGCAGCAGAAGATTAACCTGTATCGCGGTAACTATTCAGCCTTTGAGGTGATGCGTGCTCAGCGTCTGGCGCAACAGCAGGCACAGTTTGAGAAGCAGCAGACCCGTATCGCCGAGATCGAAAACTTTGTCCGTCGTTTTAAAGCCAAGGCGTCCAAAGCCAAACAAGCGCAGAGTCGGGTGAAAGAGCTGGAGCGTATGGAGAAGATCGCTCCGGCCCATGTGGATTCACCTTTTCAGTTCACCATTCCCTGCACCGAGAAAACCTCGTCACCCCTGCTGGTGATGGATGATGCCAATATCGGTTACGGCGACAGCAGTGTGATTCTGAATCAGGTGAACTTCACCCTGCTGCCGGGGATGCGTGTCGGTCTTCTGGGGCCGAACGGAGCCGGTAAATCGACCCTGATTAAGACGCTGGTGGGCGACCTGCCCGTGGTCTCCGGGATCTACACGCCGGGTGAGAATCTGCAGGTGGGCTACTTTGCCCAGCACCAGCTGGAGTCGCTGGACCTTAACGCTTCGGCACTGCTGCATATTCAGCGCCTGTCACCGAAGGTTTCCGAACAGGAGATCCGTAACTATCTGGGGAGCTTTGGCTTCCGGGGTGATGATGTCGAGACCGAGGTCAGTCGCTTCTCCGGTGGTGAGAAGGCGCGTCTTGCGCTGGCGCTGATCGCCTGGCAGAAGCCGAATCTCCTGTTGCTCGATGAGCCGACCAACCACCTGGATCTGGAGATGCGTCTGGCACTGACCTTTGCTCTGCAGGAATTTCCCGGTGTCGTCATTCTGGTATCCCACGACCGGCACATGCTGCGCAATACGGTTGATGAGTTCTGGTTGGTGTGTGATGGCGCTGTGCAGCCGTTTGAGGGTGATCTGGAGGATTACCATGTCTGGCTGAAAAACCGGACACTGGCGCTGCAGAAGGAGCCTCAGGGGGATAGCTCTGAGACTGACTCCGCTGCACCTGTCGAAGAGAAGCGGGACCGGAAAGAAGAGCGCCGCCTGGCGGCTCAGCGTCGGGAGCAATTGCGGCCGCTGAAGAAAAAGGTCGATAAGCTGGAAGCAGAGCTGGATAAGGTTCAGGCCGAACTGAGCAAGATCGAGATGGAACTGGCAGAACCTGAGATCTATCAGGATGAAAACAAAGACCGGCTGCAAGTGCTGCTGAAAAAGCAGGGTGAGCTCAGTACCGCTTCCGAAACCATTGAAGAAGAGTGGATGCTACTGTCGGAAGAGCTGGAAGAGGCTCAGGCTGAACTGGAGATCTGAGCACTTAACTCAACCCAAGTAAATAACACCATATAAAACAGAAGCCCCATACCCAAGCAGTCATCAGGTATGGGGCTCACATAAAAACCACTTAGCGATCACGCTCTACGAGATCAAAAAACCTCTTCCGGTTTTAACTCAAACACTCGTTCTTCAATCTCAAGATTGATCTCACTCCCCTGAGCCTTAGCTTCTTCGTTCTGCTCCTCAAGGAAGCTGATGGCACCGTTTTCTTCATTGGCACCCTGATCAACCACAATCTCTACCCGGCGGTTTTTTGCCCGGCTTTCACGGCTGTCATTCGGCACCAACGGCTTAGTATCAGCAAAACCGATCACCTTCATCCGGGATGACTCCACCAGATTATCCAGCTCTAACTCAAAAGCCACAGAAGATGCACGCGCGGATGACAGATCCCAGTTAGAGCGGAAGCGATCCGTATTAATCGGAATATCATCCGTGTGCCCTTCAATAGTGATCTTTCCGGGGGTCGATGCCAGGGCCTGACGAATTTTATCCATCACTAACTCAAACTGCTCAGATAGCACCGCACTACCCGGAGAGAAAGAGCCTTTCTCTTCAACCCGAATAATAATATTACGCTTGCGGGTCTCGACCTGAATCTTGCCCTCTTCAATCTCTTCTTTGAGAATTTGGGCAATCGCCTCAGCATCGGCCTGAGTCTGAACCTGCTGCTCAGTTACCGTATCAACATTCTCGGTTCTTAATTTTGACTCCAGCTCCGTGGTTTTTTGCTGAATAATTTCCAACGGATTTGGCTCAGGCTTACCCGGCGTGTAATTCTCCATAATCACGCTGGTTCCCATAGGGATATCATTTGCCTGAATCTGGCGCTGAATGCCGTAAGCTTTGGATAACTCACCAGCAAGGCGCTTAAATTTAGTGACATCCATCTCAGAAAAGGAGAGCAGAAGTACAAAAAAGCACATCAGCAGCGACATCAGGTCGGCAAAGGTCATTACCCAGGCGGCAGCCGGTGGGGGGCAATCGCACTCTTCTACATCATCACTCATACTTGAATCCTGAAATACCTAATGCTTCGGCATAAAGCCCGAAAAATACGGGCTTTATGAACAATCCTGCGTATCCGTCAGACCCACTTATTCCTGAGCAGGCTGGTCAAAGGTTGCATCATCACGCACACCGGCTGGTAGATAAGTTCGCAGCATATCCTCAATAACCCGCGGGTTCTGACCGGACTGAATGGCCAGCAAAGCATCAATAATAATCGATTGAATCTGAGCTTCTTCCGTCATGCGCAATGTCAGCTTGTCGGAAATAGGAATCGCAATCATCGTCGCCAGCATAGCACCATACAATGTCGTCAACAGAGCGACCGCCATTGCAGGCCCAATGGATTTAGGGTCATCCATGTTTGATAGCATCTGAACCAGACCGATCAAGGTACCGATCATCCCCATGGCAGGACCAACATCCCCAATAGAGGAGAATACCTTAGCCCCCCACTTGTGGCGCTCAAGCGTCATTGCCCGATCTTTGCTGAGCATGGTACGCACCACTTCACGGTCCTGGCCATCAACCAGCAGCTGCATACCGTTTTTCAGGTATTTGTTATCAACCTCTTTATCTTCCAAAGCCAGCAGACCGCCTTTACGAGCCACCTGGGCAACATCAACCAGTACGCCGATAATCTCTTCTGTGGACTCCAGCTTGAATGCAAACGCCTTGGCTGCAACCTTAATCGCACCCAAAAACTGCCCCAAACTGTACTTTGCAAGAACCACGAACAGCGAACCACCAACAACAATAAGAATGGATGGAATACTGACAAAAATTACGGGGTCGCCACCGAGAACCATTGCCATAGCAACGATACCGATTGCGCCGATAATACCAAGCAGGGTAGCTATATCCACAGAGAACTCCTTGGTTCCTTGATACGAAGTTGGTGGTTCTAACAAAGAAATAGCACATAATTCAGCTTAGAGAAGCTTTTGTAACATTATGCAACTTTTTAAATTCTGCGCGTATAATAGCGGCTTTTCCTCATGTGTTGAATGGCTTTGCCCCAAGAGTTTTAGTGACACAGCAATGCTCGGTTGGTATTTCTCTTATTCAAGGCCTTAATAAAATTACAACCTCTTGATTTAATTAGAGTTTATAATCCTAATTTTATTCGCTTATTTTTCGCTATTGAACCAATGGATATTCTCCGGTAACGTCTGCCGATTTGCGCTAAGCGGTAGACATTCGGAGGTTTGGTGATGGCTCAACCCAAAGCAAAAGACTTTGCGGGTAAAATGGCCGAATTGGAGCAACTGGTCTCCCAGCTTGAGGCGGGTGAACTCTCTCTGGAAGAATCTCTGAAAGCCTTTGAAGGTGGTATCCGCCTGATCAGAGACTGCCAGAATAAGCTCACCCAGGCCGAACAGAAAGTCGGCCAGTTACTGGAAGACAATGGCCAGCTGAGCGAAGTGCCTTTATCACCACCTACCATTACGGAATAGTAACCCAACGTGAGCATCCAAGAACAAATCAGGCCCCTAATGGAGCGTTCTGACCGCCAGCTTGACCAGCTTCTTTCTTCGTCCGACTCAGCCTCCGGCCAGTTGCTGGAAGCGATGCGCTACAGCGTATTCAATGGTGGTAAGCGCTTTAGACCTATTCTGGCCTATGCCGCGTGCCAGGCCGTTACAGGTCAGATTGAAGCCGCCGATGCTCCAGCTGCTGCCGTAGAACTGATTCACGCCTATTCCCTTGTCCACGACGACCTACCGGCAATGGATGATGACGATCTTCGTCGCGGTCAGCCGACCTGTCACATAAAGTTTGATGAGGCAACTGCCATTCTGGCCGGTGATGCACTGCAGACAGCAGCATTCTCAGCACTACTGCAACACAGCACCCCTGAACACCTGTTATCATTGCTGACCGAATTGACGCAAGCAAGTGGGGCACTGGGCATGGTTGCCGGACAGATGATTGACCTTTCTTCCGTTGGGCATACGCTTGATGTCTCAGCGCTGGAGAATATGCATCGTCATAAAACCGGTGCTCTGATCCGAGCCAGCGTCCGTATGGGCGCTATAGCCGGTAACGCCTCCACCAAGCAACTGGAATCACTGACAACATACGCTCAGGCGCTGGGACTAGCCTTTCAGGTACAGGATGACATTCTTGATGTTGAGGGTGACACCACCACACTAGGTAAACAGGCTGGTGCTGATGCCGCACTGGATAAACCGACCTATCCGGCCCTGCTGGGGCTTGAACAGGCAAAAGCCAAAGCACACGAACTGGTTGAGACAGCCTTGTCTGCACTGGAAGGTTTCGGCCCGGAAGCCCATCTTTTGAGAGAGCTGGCTCGTTATGTGATTCAGCGTAATCACTAAACGGTTAGAACAGAATTTATGCCTATGCCCGACTACACACTGTTCCAGGAAATTCCGCTAACCCGGCCAGCAACCCCCTTGCTGGATCAGATAGCCCTGCCTGAAGATCTGCGCAAACTGGATATCAATCAACTCCCTCAGCTATCGAACGAGCTTAGGGAGTTCTTATTGTATTCTGTTGGCCAGACCGGCGGGCATTTTGGTGCCGGACTGGGTGTGGTTGAGTTAACGGTAGCGCTGCACTTTGCTTTTAATACCCCTGATGATCGACTGGTCTGGGATGTCGGCCATCAGGCATATCCCCATAAGATCCTGACCGGCCGTCGCGAGCAGATGCACACAATCCGCCAGTACGATGGCATCGCGGCGTTTCCGAAGCGTGCTGAGTCAGAATTCGACACCTTTGGTGTCGGTCACTCCAGCACCTCCATCAGCGCCGCGCTGGGCATGGCCATTGCCTCTCGAGAACAGGGGCTGAACCGTCATGTTGCCGCCATTATCGGCGATGGCGCGATGACGGCAGGCATGGCGTTTGAAGCCCTGTCTCACGCCGCCCACGTTGATGCCAACCTGCTGGTGATTCTGAACGACAACGAGATGTCGATCTCGGAGAATGTCGGCGGCTTTGCCACCTATCTGGCCAAGATTCTTTCCAGCAAAGCCTATACACGGATGCGTGAGGGCAGCAAAAAAGTGCTGTCCAAGTTGCCGATGGCCTGGGAACTGGCGCGCAAGACCGAAGAACATATGAAAGGTATGGTATCGCCCAGCACCCTGTTCGAAGAGATGGGCTTTCACTATATCGGCCCGATTGATGGTCACGATGTGCATTCACTGGTTAACACCCTGAACAACGTCAAAGACCTGAGCGGCCCACAATTCCTGCATGTGATTACCCGCAAAGGTAAACGCTTTGCACCTGCTGAAGCAGACCCCATTGGTTACCACGCCATTACCAAACTGGAAAAAGAACACCAATCTGAAGCCAGTGAACCCGTTGTAAAACCAGCGCCTAAGCCTATATCAAAACCTAAGTACTCCAATATTTTTGGGCAATGGCTTTGCGATATGGCGGCTGAGGATAAACGCCTGATGGGTATCACCCCGGCGATGCGGGAAGGCTCGGATCTGATCGAGTTCTCCAGGCAATACCCTGAGCGTTATTTTGATGTGGCTATCGCGGAACAACATGCTGTCACACTGGCGGCCGGTATGGCTTGTGACGGGCTAAAACCCGTTGTAGCGATCTACTCGACATTCCTGCAGCGTGGCTATGATCAGCTGGTGCATGATGTTGCAGTTCAGAATCTGGACGTTCTTTTCGCCATCGACCGTGCCGGTCTTGTCGGTGAAGATGGCCCGACCCACCACGGTACGCTAGACCTGAGCTTCCTGCGTTGCGTTCCCGGCATGGTCATCATGGCTCCGGCGGATGAAAACGAAACCCGTCAGATGCTCTATACCGGCTATCAGTATGAAGGCCCTGCGGCGGTTCGTTATCCACGGGGTACCGGCCCGGGCGTTGAGATTCAACAACAGATGACGGCATTGCCGATAGGCCAGGCCGAAAAGCGCTTGTCGGGCACAGCAAATGCTCAGGGTAAAAAGGTTGCTATTCTGGCCTTTGGCTCCATGGTGGCACCGGCTCAGGAAGTCGCCGAGAAGCATGGCTATGGCCTGATCAATATGCGCTTTGTTAAGCCGCTGGATCAGAATGCCATACTGGAAGCCGCCAAAGATTACGACCTGTTAGTAACCGTAGAAGAAAATGCCATTGCAGGCGGTGCCGGTAGCGGCGTTATTGAGCTACTGATGCAACAGGCCGTTCTTCGCCCCGTGCTGAATCTGGGTTTACCGGATCGCTGGGTCGATCAGGGCAGTCCGGCTCAATTACTGAGTGAATGCGGGCTTGATGCCAAGGGTATCGAAGCCAGTATCCAGACCTATCTGAGTAAGCTGGACTAAAACAGCTCAGTTCTCAGCACAGCGTGAGATCGCAAAGACAAAAAAGGATGCCCAGTGGCATCCTTTTTTCATTACTGCAGATTGCGGCTTAACCTCTGATCAGATATCCACCGGCTTAGTGCGATTGATATCCACATCGTCTGCCTGAGTAAAGTTATCCAGATCCATCATATGGCCCAATTTACCTGCCTTTGTCGCCAGATAGCCTTCGTTGTGAGGATTCATACCGGTCTGAATCGCCACCCGCTCTGCCACTTCAACACCATAATTAGCCAGCGCTTTCACCTTGCGCGGGTTATTGGTCATCAGGCGAACCCTTTTAACCCCCAGATGACTCAGCATCGGCTGGCACATGGTATATTCGCGCATATCAGCGCCAAAACCCAGTTGTTCGTTTGCTTCAACGGTATCCGCACCAGCATCCTGCAGATGGTAAGCCTTAATCTTATTCAACAGGCCGATACCACGACCTTCCTGGCGCAGATAGAGGAGTACACCACGTCCTTCTGTCGCAATACGTTTGAGAGCTTCCTGTAGCTGATAGCCACAATCACAACGCATGCTGAACAGAGCATCACCGGTCAGACACTCTGAGTGAACCCGCGCCAGTACCGGCTCGCCATCGGAAAAGTCGCCCATGGACAAAGCCACATGATCTTTCCCGGTTTCCGGATCTTCGAAGCCGTGCATAGAAAATACTCCCCATGGCGTGGGCAGCTTGGAGGATGCGATAAATGTTACAGACACGGTTCACCTCTACCGGATATCAGAAGGCCAATTTTTCTGGCTTAGAAGACCAAGCATTCTAGCAGCGAGTTGACATTTGTCATCCTTTCAACAACTTAAAACAGTGTTAACCCGAAACTCGACTTAAGTGCTATTGCTCAATTTTACCTGCAGGAACTTTGACTTTTATGCTAGCGAGAGGGGCTGTCTCCGGTACAATAGGCACAAATACTCCGGCAGCGGGAACACAGTTTCCGCAGGCCGATGTCATACGTCTAAACCGGTTTATGAGATCATGACTGAACTGAAAAACGATCGTTTCCTCCGCGCGCTGCTGCGCCAACCTGTCGATGTAACCCCTGTCTGGATGATGCGTCAGGCGGGCCGTTATCTGCCTGAGTACAAAGCAACCCGCGCACAGGCTGGCAGCTTTATGGATCTTTGCCGCAATGCCGATCTGGCCTGCGAAGTAACTATTCAGCCTCTGGAGCGATTCGATCTGGATGCCGCTATCCTGTTTTCCGACATCCTGACCATTCCGGATGCGATGGATCTTGGCCTCTATTTTGAAGAAGGCGAAGGCCCTAAATTCAGAAAGACGGTTCGCACTCAGGCTGACGTTGATGCTCTGCCCATTCCGGATGCTAACAAAGATCTGGGCTATGTTATGAATGCGGTATCCACCATTCGTAACGAGCTGAATGGTCGTGTACCTCTGATCGGTTTCTCCGGCAGTCCCTGGACACTGGCCACCTATATGGTTGAAGGTGGCTCCAGCAAAGAATTCCGTCATATCAAAGGCATGCTGTACGGCCAGCCGGATACCCTGCACCAGCTGCTGGATAAACTGGCCGAGTCCGTTACCAGCTACCTGAATGCCCAGATTCTGGCAGGCGCTCAGGCAGTACAGATCTTTGATACCTGGGGTGGTGCACTGAGTACACCGGCATATCTGGAGTTCTCCCTGAAATACATGGAGCAGATCGTACACGGCCTGATCCGTGAACATGAAGGCCGTAAAATTCCGGTTATTCTGTTCACCAAGAATGGCGGTCAGTGGATCGAGCATATCGCCGCTGCGGGTGCTGATGCTGTGGGTCTGGACTGGACGACAGAACTGAGCGATGTTCGTGCCCGTACCAAAGGCCGCGTTGCTCTGCAGGGCAACATGGACCCTAACGTCCTGTTTGGCTCACCGGCTGGCATTAAAGCTGAAGTTGCCCGCATTCTGGACAGCTACGGTTATGGCAACGGTCATGTATTCAACCTGGGCCATGGTATCAACCAGTTTGCGAATCCTGAGCAGGCTAAGGTGTTCGTTGATGCGGTTCACGAGCTGAGTGCGCGTTACCACCAGTAAACCGATCTTTTACTGAAGCAGGGAATTGTCC
This sequence comes from Oceanospirillum sp., assembly GCF_982874595.1. Lineage (NCBI taxonomy): Bacteria > Pseudomonadati > Pseudomonadota > Gammaproteobacteria > Oceanospirillales > Oceanospirillaceae > Oceanospirillum > Oceanospirillum sp. Next base: position 76,323 of record NZ_CEYNZH010000001.1, read on the forward strand.
CATCGATCCGGAGCAGATCCGGTAAGGAAGTAGTATGAACACAGAAACGCGTTCGGAACCGGCCTCACATCAGGATCTGTCACCGGAGCATGAGCTGACCAGCCTGCAACTTCAGCTGGAAACCCGGGAACGTCTGGTTAGGCTTGAAGAGGAGAATCGCCATCTTCGGGAGAAGGTGACCGAACTAAACGACAAGCAAAAGCGACTGCGCCAAAGCCTGGATGATGACCGGACAGCTAATCAGCAACAACTCAATGAGAGAGCCGGCAAGCTCGGAAGTCGGGTCGATACGCTAAGTCGCCGTCTGGATAGACTGTTCAGCTTCTGGATGATCTCGACCATGCTACTGATGCTATTTGCCGTTGCTGTCATGTTTAAAGCGGGACACTGAGTCTTCGCTACCGCGTAACGCCTCTACAAGCCATAAAAAAACCGCGGCCATAATCAAATGCCCGCGGTTTTTTTGTATCAGCCAAAGCAGATCTTTATTTCTCTTTCGGTATCCGCCCCATCAGATAAAACTCGGGATTTGGTGGCGTATTAGTCAGACTAACCAGTCGATTCGACAAGCCAAAGAAGGCTGAAATCGAACCGATATCCCAGATATCATCCTGACTGAAACCGACAGACTGCAGTTTCTGCTCCCACTCCTCATTCAGCTCACCAACCTCACGGGAAATATAGAAAGCGAAATCAAGCATGACACGCTCACGCTCGCTGATATCTGCTGTTTTATGGTTGACTGCCACCTGATCTGCAACCAGCGGGTTCTTGCTGTAGATTCGCAGGATTGCACCGTGGGCAACGACACAATACAGACACTGATTGCGCGAACTGGTCGCCACCACAATCATCTCTTTCTCAGACGGTGTCAGCGTATCCGATTCACGATCCATCAGCGCATCGTGGTAATCGAAGAATGCACGGGCTTCCAGCGGGCGATGCGCCAGCATAAGGAAAACATTCGGAACAAAACCGGCCTTTTCCTGAACGCCCAGAATACGCTCTTTCAGATCTTCCGGCAGATGTTCAATAGTTTCCGGCACCGGGAAACGACTTAAAAACTGAGCCATGTAAATCTCCTTTCACTGCTTCGCATTTTTATTGTTAGCACACATTATCCTGCAATGGACTGCAAGACATACTTATATTTGTATGACAAATAGAGTAATCAAGCAATTGCTGATAAACAAGAGAAAGGGATGACTTGGGGGTCAGGAGAGAAACACTAATCTATTTCTGATAATTATAACTGATGATGAAGCGGTAAAAATTTATGCCGTTATTATCACGATACATATAGTTATTGGAGTAATGCCGGACACCAAAATCCCACTGCCAACGAGGCGAAAAATATCCTCCGATACCCGTATATTCAGTGAACTGTAATACATCACCAAGCTTAATCCCGCCTACTTCATCATTGGCCTGCACGCTCAGACCTAAAGAAGTATCAACATAACTCAACAGTCTAAAATCGGCAAAATTCCAGCGAAACCCCTGAATAATATCAACAGTATTATTAGCAGTCTCATGACTCAACTTAAGGCCTTCAACCTGCCACATGGTGTAGCTGAATTGCTGGTAACTGCTCAGCCAAAAGCCATCATCAAACCGGTAACCAGATTCGCTATTCCAGCGAAGCGTAATTTCATTTGATATGACTCGCCCGGAGCTGCCACTCCCCAGTGAAAATGAATCTGCATTAACAACATTAGAGGTAGCGATAGCTCCCAACCAAACAGGAATGCCCAGTCGCCACACGGATGAAGGAGGAGACCCGGCAACAGAAAGTTGCGACACCGACAACAAAAAAAATAGGGTACCCAACCTTCCCAGGGACATCATCAAGACTCAACTAGTTTTTAGTAATTAATAGATAATGAACAAATATGCTAATAAAAACAGGAGCCTTATGCTCCTGTTTTTATTGATCCGAAAATTAAACCGCTGCTTTAAGCGCCTGATCAAGATCCGCCAGAATATCGTCGATATGCTCAATACCGATCGACAAACGCACCATATCCGCAGAGACGCCCGCAGACAGCAGCTCTTCATCATTCAGCTGACGGTGAGTCGTTGCTGCAGGAATCGCCGCACAACTTTTCGCATCGCCAATATTAACCAGACGCAAAATCAGCTGCAGAGCATCGTAGAATTTAGCACCCGCTTCACGGCCGCCTTTGATACCAAAGCTCAGAATACCGGAGGCATGACCACCCATGTACTCTTTAGCCAGTGCATTGTCTTTATGATCTGAAAGACCCGCATATTTCACCCAGCTTACCTGCTCATGTTTCTGCAGGAACTCGGCAACTTTCTGGGTATTTTCGCAGATGCGCTCAACACGCAGAGAAAGCGTTTCCAGCCCCTGCAACAGATTCCATGCGCTCTGAGCTGACAATGCAGCCCCCATATTACGCAGAGGCACAACACGGGCACGGGCAATAAAGGCCGCCTCACCCACGTCACGGGTATAGCTCACACCGTGGTAGGAAACATCAGGCTCATTCAGCAGAGGGAAGCGATCAGCATGCTCTGCCCAAGGGAATTTACCGGAATCAACAATGACACCACCGATGGTTGTACCGTGACCGCCGATATATTTGGTGGCAGAGTGAACAACAATATCAGCCCCCTGTTCAATCGGACGCCACAGGAAAGGCGTTGCAACGGTATTGTCCACAATCACCGGCACACCATGTTTGTGAGCGATCTCAGCCAGCTTGGCAACATCCACAATACCCCCGGATGGATTGCCGATGGACTCACAGTAAACCGCACGGGTTTTGTCATCGATCAGTGCTTCGATACCGGCAAAATCATCTTTGTCAGCAAAACGAACCTCAATACCCTGACGCGGTAGTGTATGAGCAAACAGGTTGTAGGTCCCACCATACAACTCACTGATAGAAACGATGTTATCGCCGGTAGAGGCGATGGTCTGGATCGAATAAGTAATCGCAGCCATACCGGAGCTAACCGCCAGTGCCGCAATACCACCTTCCAGCGCGGCAACACGCTGTTCAAGCACATCACAGGTTGGATTCATAATGCGCGAATAGATGTTACCGGTCACTTTCAGATCAAACAGATCTGCAGCATGTTGGGCATCATCAAAAGAGAAAGACGTTGTCTGGTGAATCGGCACGGCAACCGCATTCTGGTTGTCAGAGGTATAGCCGTGGTGCAGGGCGATAGTTTCACGTTTCATAAGGTTGTTTAGCTCCATGATTTTATTATCTGTTCTCTGTTTTATATGCCTTTAACGCAGAAAAAACAAGCCACTTATAGCATAAAGGAATTAAAGACCTACACGCTTCTGTCCAAATTGTGCGCTGACAGATTCGTACTCTCACAACTATTGGCTATTACTGCAGGTATTGAAGCCGATCAACACAGGGGACATCGGACATCTACAAGCCTGGATAAATACTGTATATTTACCCACTTCTGATTGCACTAGAGAGACAACAAGGCATCATCATGGCAAAAGCAAAAACCGGTTTCGTCTGCATCGACTGTGGCGCAGACTATCAGAAATGGCAGGGGCAGTGCAGCCAGTGCGGTCAGTGGAATACAGTACAGGAGGTCCGCCTGGCTCCCGCTAATAGCCGGAAAACGGCGAATTCAGGGGGAGGCCGAAGCGGCTACGCCGGGGCGGCCAATGGTCAGATTCAGGATCTGTCTGAGGTCAATCTACAGGAGCTGCCACGCTTCAGCAGCACCATCAGTGAGTTTGACCGGGTTTTGGGAGGCGGTATGGTACCGGGCTCCGCCATCCTGTTAGGCGGCCACCCGGGAGCCGGTAAGTCTACGCTTCTGCTACAGGTTCTTTGCCAGCTATCCCAGCAGATGTCAGCCCTCTACATTACCGGTGAAGAATCTCTGCAGCAGGTAGCCATGCGCGCCCAGCGCCTCAATCTACCTACTCAGGGCCTTAAGATGCTGCCTGAAACCAGCGTCGAAGCCATTCTGAATACCGCTGAACAGATGAAGCCCAAGGTTCTTGTGGTGGACTCAATTCAGGTTGTACATCTTGATGATATACAGTCCGCTCCCGGCAGTGTCAGCCAGGTACGGGAATGCGCTGCAGCATTGACCCGCTTCGCCAAACAAACCGGTACCGTGCTGTTACTGGTGGGCCATGTCACCAAAGATGGTTCTCTGGCAGGTCCTAAGGTGCTGGAACATATGATCGATGCCTCCCTGCTGCTGGAAGGCTCAGAGGACAGCCGCTTCCGGACACTGCGTGGCCAGAAGAACCGCTTTGGTGCTGTCAATGAACTTGGCGTATTCGCTATGCTGGAAAATGGCTTACGGGAAGTCAAAAACCCCAGCTCTATCTTCCTGAGCAGAGAAGAAGAGGAAGCACCAGGCAGCGTCGTGATGGTGATCTGGGAAGGCACCCGCCCGCTGCTGGTGGAGATTCAGGCGCTGGTGGATGAGTCCCATATGGCCAACCCTCGCCGTATCAGTGTCGGCCTGGATACCAACAGAATGGCGATGTTGCTAGCGGTTCTGAATAAACATGGCGGTCTGTTTACCGGTGATCAGGATGTGTTTGTTAACGTTGTTGGCGGGGTCAAAGTGCTGGAAACCAGTGCGGATCTTGCCTTGTTGCTGGCGGTGGTATCCAGCCTCAGAAACCAACCGCTGCCTCATGATCTGGTGATATTTGGTGAAGTCGGCTTATCAGGAGAGATCCGTCCTGTCCCAAGTGGTCAGGAACGTATTCGCGAAGCGGCAAAACATGGCTTCAAGCGGGCGATTGTTCCTAAAGCGAACAAACCAAAAGCAGCAATCGAAGGGATGGAGGTTATCGGTGTGACCAAGCTTTCTGAGGCGTTAGATGCTTTGTAAAGTAACCCTTATCTCTCTGATATAAAAATGCCCCCGACTGAATCGGGGCATTTTTATTCTGCTTAGTAACTATAAATCGACCTCAACACCCGCACTGATCTGCGAGGCGTCATCCCGCAATTGAGTATAATCGAAAGTCAGTACAAGAGAGTTAGACGTTTTTAATGTCAGACCACCGCCATAAGCCTGACCTTGTGATGAAAAACGCTCTTCATAAACAGCATTCGCATCAGGTTTTAAGAAATTATAATCGATCTCAACATAACCATACTTCAGGTTAAGATCGACCCAACTTCCCAGCGGGTGAATCATCATCAGATAAGCCCCCGTTGTTGAGTAATCGATATCTAAAGGCACCGCATTGCGGCCAGTACCCAACTCGCCTATAAACTCTGACTCTGAATATTCCAGCTGAAAAGCCAAAAGCGAGCTCAATCGATATCCAAGGGTATAAATCAGAGGCTTAGCCTTCTTGGTTTCCATACCGTCCACCTTTAACTCCCCCCCAAATACCCCCAAATAACCGTGGCTTGTTGCGGCAAACAGAGGGGTATTCAAGAGCAATAAAACAGTGGCCAGTAATACTCGGACCAAAACAGAACCTTCCCTTAAAATATTTACACAATAAGCGTCTCACAAATTAAATTAAATTTCTTTGCCCCTTTACAATAAATGCCTTTCTGTAGCCTCTTTTAACAGGATTACACTGTCATTTATGCTTTACAGGAGCTATTTCCCCAGCATGACTTGGGTTAATAAGGCAGTGCCCGAAAATGCCACTCTTCAGGACTGATGCTATTGGTGATCGCTTGTTTTAATGCTGTATCAATCTCATCTGTGTCCTGATCGTATAAACCGCAAAGTGACAGGGCTTTGTGTTTATCAACATCAGTTCCCAGATACTCATACACAACGCGGGCACAACAAGGCATACGCTCACCGCTACCGGATACCCCCAGCTTCAGGCCATTTAACCGGGTCAGCCGGTTTTTGAACGAGGGAAATAGAATGGTCTGGGTCATCTCATTACCGGTTTGGGTTTCGTAGTCCACCAGAAAGATACGGTCGACCAACAGATGAGCCATACCCCGATACACCCCATGACAGATCTTTTCTCCCGGAGTGGGCCTTAATCGCTCGGTACGTTGGTAGAAGACCTGATCATCATGTTGCTCAAGACAGATAAGGGTCCTCAATATACGCCCAGGGCAAGCCATGGACTGGTAATACTCGAAATAATAGCCCAGATATTTCTCCAGCCGGGACAAGGCGTTCAGAGCCTTTAGCTGATCAAAACTATCAGACAATGGCGAGGCTGCCTCCTCTTCGATTCTGCGGGGGCGCACCTTAACTAAGCGCTCAAACTGGCTATGGGGCAGGTGGATCTCATGCTCTTCGACACCAAAAAAATCACACAGTTTCAGCATCATGTTAGCCGATGGCTGACTGCGACCATTCAGATAACGGTTGAACTGCGAACGATTAATACCCAAACGTCGGCACACATCAGAGATCGATTTATAGTAACCGCACAGCAGTCGCAGGTTCTGTGGAAAATCATCCGTCATTGTCGCTTCACCCCCCTACTTAGTCATTGCCTTATAACGCCAGACACTGCTCTCATCATAAGACAGGCATTTAACCTCGCCCAGCTCAATATGATGCTAGTTGATGCTAATAAAGCACCAAACAGCATCAAAACGATACAGATCGCCAAATATTGCTCCGCCTATCTCTCTGCTTGAATAGCCGCTCCCTAACAAGAATAAGCGCACAGCTGCGCAGCGGAGGCATCTCTTATGCTGGATTTTCTAAATGATTTACTCTGGAGCAAGGTGTTAATCGCCGTTCTGCTCACTCTCGGCGTCTGGTTTACCCTGGCGTCTCGTTTCGTTCAATTTCGCTATTTCAGCCGAATGTTCCGGATTCTCGGCTCGAAACAGGCATTTAAAAAAGACCAGTACGGTCATCTCAGCTCCTTTCAGGCGCTCTTGCTATCCGTTGCGGGTCGTGTTGGCGGTGGAAACATTGCAGGGGTAGCCGTGGCGATCACTCTTGGTGGGCCAGGGGCTATTTTCTGGATGTGGATCGTTGGTCTGATGGGTATGGCCACCAGTTTCTTTGAATGCACGCTGGCACAAACTTACAAGAAAGCTGAGCCCGACGGTACCTATCGCGGTGGCCCGGCCTACTATATCGCCCGAGGTCTGGGTCAGAAGTGGTATTGGTTGGCCGCAGTCTATTCTGTACTGCTTCTGGTAACCTTTGGTTTTGGCTTTACGGCACTTCAATCCTACTCAGTAGCCACCTCTTTTGAGGATGCTTTTGGGATTCCCGTTTACTACACCGGCATTGCACTGGCACTGATCACGGGCTTAATCATCTTCGGTGGTGTTAAGCGTATTGCCCGAATCTCGGAAGTTCTGGTGCCCATTATGGCACTGGGTTATCTGTCTATCGCGCTGGTGGTACTGGGGATGAATATCCAGCAGATCCCGGACGTGATCACTCTGATCGTAAAAAGTGCCTTTGGTCTGGAACCTGCTATTGGTGGCGGCATAGGTGCTGCGATTCTTATGGGCGTTAAGCGAGGCCTGTTTTCCAATGAAGCGGGCCTTGGCAGTGCTCCCAACGTTGCAGCTGTCGCGTATGTGCCTCACCCGGCCAGCCAGGGTATTGTGCAATCATTCTCCGTGTTTATTGATACGGTTATTCTCTGCTCCTGCACCGCCTTCATTATTCTTCTCAGCGGTATCTATGACCCTGCCACTACCGGAGACCTGGGTGGCGTTGCTCTGACTCAGATCGCGCTGGCAGAGCATGTGGGTGAATGGGGTCGTATGTTTGTCAGCGTTGCCCTGCTGTTATTTGGCTTCAGCACCATTCTTTACAACTACTATCTGGGTGAAAACAGCCTTAACTTCTTCAGTGAAGAAAATCAGACACTGTTTAACGCGTTCCGGGTCGCCATTATCTGCCTGTGCTGCTGGGGTGCCATTATGGACCTGGGCACCGTCTTCGCCTTTGCCGATGTCACCATGGGCTTACTGGCTCTGGCAAACCTGCTGGCATTGGCCATGCTCTTCCCGACCGGCTTGCGCATTATGAAAGATTACGATCAGCAGCTGAAACGCAGTGATGAGATTCCGGTATTTAACCCGGAAAACTTTTCAGACCTTGATCTGGATAAAGCCGCCTGGGAACTGGAACCGGAACATCAGGCAAGGGTAAATGAACTTGCGGCATCAGCTCTCCGGAAAACCCAGGCAGACGTCACCCTGAACCACTAACACTTATCAACGAGCTCTTGCAGTACGTGCTTCAGGCATCCTGAAGCACGCTCTCTGTTGTCGCGCCTTTTTTGGGCGCAGGGGGGTGAGCTAATGCACTATAGGGTCGGTCTCCCCCCCTTTTTTTCTTACTCAATTCTGATCAGCGCGTAAGTTGCGCACTATTTTCGGAGTCTATTATGGCAACCCGTATTGAACATGATCTTCTGGGTGATCTGCCCGTACCAAGCGATGCCTGGTATGGCATTCAAACTCAGCGCGCACTGGAAAACTTCTCCATTACCGGTGTGCCTATCAGCCATTTTCCGGAACTGGTGAGGGCGCTGGCACTGGTCAAGCAAGCGGCGGCGAAAGCAAACTACGACCTGGGACTCTTATCCACGGAAAAGGCAGAGGCGATTAATAACGCCTGTGAAGCTATCGCTCAGGGAAGCCTGCAGGATCAGTTTGTCGTGGACCTGATTCAGGGTGGCGCAGGCACATCCACCAATATGAATGCCAATGAAGTCATCGCCAATCTGGCACTGGCCAAACTCGGCCATGAAAAAGGGAGCTACCAACACCTGCACCCGAATGATGATGTCAACTGCTCGCAATCCACTAACGATGCTTATCCTACATCTGCCTGTCTGGCGATTCAGTTTGCCGCTGAACCCTTAGTCGTATCGATCAAAAGTCTGGTGCAGGCTTTTTCGGAGAAAGGACAGGAGTTTTCCGATGTGGTGAAGATGGGACGTACCCAGCTGCAGGATGCGGTGCCCATGACTCTGGGTCAGGAGTTCGAAGCCTTTTCCGTTAATCTGTCCGAAGACATTGATCGCTTGCATGAAGCCTGCCAGCTGTTATGCGAGGTTAACCTGGGGGGCACCGCCATTGGCACCGGAATCAACACCCATACGGATTACTCACGGTTAGCGATCCGCTATCTGGCGGAGCTGTCCGGAAAACCGATGGTTCCGGCTGCCAACCTTATTGAAGCCACTTCAGATATGGGGGCCTTTGTACTCTTTTCCGGTGTACTGCGTCGTTTCGCGATCAAACTCAGCAAAATTGCCAACGATCTGCGTTTGCTGTCCAGCGGTCCACGCACAGGGCTGGGTGAGATCCAACTGCCACCGATGCAGCCCGGCTCATCCATTATGCCGGGCAAGGTCAATCCGGTTATCCCTGAAGCGGTTAACCAGACTGCGTTTCAGGTGATCGCCAATGATATGGCCGTCACTCTGGCCGCCGAAGCGGGTCAGCTGCAGCTGAATGCCATGGAGCCTCTGATTATTTACAACCTGCTCAACTCCATGCGCATGCTGGGTGAAGCCTGTCGCATGCTGGAGCATCGCTGCATTCGCGGAATCAAGGCCAACCGTGAACGTTGCGCAGAGCTTCTGGATATCAGTATTGGCAGCATCACAGCGTTAGTACCTCATATCGGTTACGCCAATGCCTCCCGAATTGCCCAAACCACCCTTCATACCGGAGGCACCGTTCGGGAGCTGATTCTGGCAGAAGGATTACTAAGCGAGGAACGCCTTGAGCATCTGTTGAGCCCTCAGAACATGCTGGCACCGGGAGCCTGATCATTCAGCCCCTCCAACAATGGCATGGAAGCTTACTTCCATGCCATTTGACCACCTTGCCGTAACCCGCCCGCAGACGGAGAACAACGATGAATCAAAAGCATCTGCTGATTATCTATACCGGTGGTACGATCGGTATGCAACATTCAGATCAGGGCTTTCAGCCAGGTAAAGGATTTGAACAACAGGTTGCCCGCGCCCTGAATCTTTACCCCCAGGACAGCTTGCCCCGTTATACGTTTCTGGAGCTGGACAGACTGATTGATAGCGCCAGCATCCAGCCATCTGACTGGCAGTCACTGGCGATCTTATTGCGCGAGCATTGGGCCGCCTATGATGGTTTTGTCATTCTGCACGGCACTGACACCATGGCCTACACCGCGTCGGCACTGTCCTTTATGCTGGCTGACCAGGATAAAGCGGTCGTGCTGACAGGTGCTCAGATCCCACTCCGATCTGAGCGTAGCGACGGTCTGAACAACCTACTGACCAGCATGCGCTTTGCAGCCCAAAATGAGATTAGCGAGGTCTGTATCTGCTTCGGCGGCCGCTTGCTAAGAGGGAATCGCAGTAGCAAGGTCAGTAGTATGGCGATGACCGCCTTTGATTCCCCCAACTATCCGAATCTCGGTCAGGCAGGCATCGATCTGCGCTTAAATCAGCCGTACCTGCTAACAGGTAGCCAACCGACCTTCCAGATAAAAGGGCTAATACCCGATGCCGTTAGTCTGGTCCACTTCTATCCGGGTATCAGCCCCCGGAGCATCAGAGCTATGGCACAGGATGCCCGGGCTTTGATTCTGCTCACCTACGGTGCAGGCAATTTGCCAGACTCTGATCCGGAGCTGATCGCAGTACTGCACGAGTTGAGTCAGGCCGGCAAAGTTTTGGTGAACATCAGCCAGTGCTCCCACGGTGGCATTAAGCAAGGGGCTTATGCAGCCGGTTCGGAGCTCAATCGCATGGGTGCGATTTCCGGACAGGACATGACTCTGGAAGCAGCTTTTACCAAGCTGCACGTCCTGTTGGCTCAGGGTTATGACAGGCAGCAGGTTCAGCAACTGATACAGCAGGATCTTCGCGGTGAAATAACAGTGCCCGCTCAAGGCGTGAAGGCGTGAAGGCGTGAAGGCGTGAAGGCGTGAAGGCGTACAGACTATCGGTGACTCTGCCTGAAAACAGGCTAAGTCACCGATTTCCACAAGAGGAACCGGCTACCCCAACAGCAAGCTGTCATCACTCAGCTCTTCCCCTTTGGTTCTTGAGAACAGAGCCAGAAGGTCCGGCACATCCAGCCCCTCCCGCTCATGACCCTCAACATCAAAGGCGATATTACCTTCATGCAGCATCAGGGTGCGGTCACCCACATCCAGCGCCTGACGCATAGAGTGCGTCACCATCAGCGCTGTCAGGTTCTGCTCTTCAATAATATTTTTGGTCAGTTCCAGCACAAAAGCGGCTGTTTTAGGATCCAGTGCGGCCGTGTGCTCATCCAGCAACAGGATCTTCATCGGCTGAAGGGTCGCCATTAACAGACTAACCGCCTGACGCTGACCACCGGACAGCAGCCCCATACGATCACCAAGGCGCTTCTCCAGACCCAGTCCGAGGCGGGACAAGCGTTCTTTGAAAATCTCCTGATACTCATGGCGAATAGAACGACTCAGACCACGACCAAAACCGCGTTTCAGCGCCAGCGCCATATTCTCTTCAATGGTCAGGGTTTCACAGGTTCCTGCCAGCGGGTCCTGAAATACCCGGGCAACCAGCCCTGCACGTTTATTGGTGGGCCAGCGGGTTACATCCTGATCATCGATCAGAATTTTGCCCTGATCCGCCAGAACTTCACCGGCCAGAGCGTTAAGAAAAGTCGACTTACCGGCACCATTACTACCAATCACCGTCACGAACTGACCTTCCGGAATGGTCAGATTCAGACCTCTTAATGCGCGGTTTTCCAGAGGCGTTCCGGCACCAAAGGTTACTGCAAGCTGTTCAACCTGAATCATGCCTGACCTCCTTTGCGTTTCAGTAGTTTCATGCGCGGCATCACAATGGCCAGCGTCACCAACACAGCGGTAATCAGGTTAAGATCCTGAGCTTTCAGACCGATCCAGTCCGCATTCAGGGCAACGGCAATCGCCAGACGATAAAGAATCGCCCCAATCAGGCAGGCGAAAATCCAGCGGGCGATGGTGCGTGTCGACAGGATCGCTTCACCACCGATCACCGCAGCCAGACCAATAACAATCGTACCGACACCCATGGTCACATCAGCCGTGCCCTGACTTTGGGCGAACAGAGCACCTGCCAGTCCCACCATACCGTTTGCGACAGCAACACCCAGGATGGTCAGCCGTCCGGTATGCACACCATTGGCACGGGCCATTTTGGCATTCACACCAGTCGCCCGCATCGCAAGACCCAGTTCTGATGTCATAAAACGGACAAACAGCAGATAAACCACCAGCACGAAACCACTGAGGATAATCGGGTTGATCAGATAAAAAGGAATATCCCAGTTCTCAAAGGGGGTAAAAACGGTTTCATCACCCAACAGTGCAACATTGGGTTTACCCATAATGCGCAGATTGATCGAATAGAGCGCAATCATCGTCAGAATCGAGGCTAGCAGGTTAAGAATCTGCAGCCGGACATTCAGCCACGCTGTGACAACACCCGCCATACAGCCCGCCACCATTGCCATCGCCGTTGCCAGCCAGGGGTTCCATCCACTTACAATCAGCGTTGCAGCGACTGCGGCTCCCAGAGGGAAGCTACCATCAACGGTCAGGTCCGGAAAATCCAGCACACGAAAGGCGATAAAGACACCAAAGGCAACCAGACCAAACAGCAGGCCTGACTCCACAGCACCAAAAAAGGCAATTGAACTCACGGTGATCCCATTAAGAGGTTTGGGGCTCGGGAAGAGCGGTTAACTAAGCAGATAAAGTTAATGATGAATCAATTCTATCCACAAAAAAATCAGTCGTGCCTTAACGAGAAAAAGCGGCGCTTACGGCCGCTTTCTCTCAGGACTACAACTTACTGAATAACTTTTTTCGCCTGATCGATCAGCTCCTGAGGCAGGGTGACACCCATACGCTCAGCCGCTGCCGGGTTGATCACCAGATCCATCGTCTGAACACCCTCAACCGGAATGTTCTTTGGCGATTCACCCTTCAGAATACGCTCTACGATCACACCGGTCTGACGACCGACCTGATAATAATCAAAACCAACGGCCGCGATCGCACCACGGTTTACAGAGTCAGTATCACCGGTAATCACCGGGATATCAGACTGCTCAGCAACCTTAAGTACCGCTTCCAGCGCAGAGATAACCGTATTGTCGATCGGCAGATAGATCACATCCACTTTACCCACCAGAGAACGGGCTGATGCCAGTACATCCGAAGACTTGGTCGCTGCCGCTTCTACCACGGTCATACCCTGCTTAGGTGCTGCCTCATGAACCATTTGTACGGAGCTGACCGAGTTCGCTTCACCCGGATTGAAGATCACACCGATTTTTTTCGCGTTTGGAACGATCTTTTTAACCAGTTCCATATGCTTATCCATCGGCAGCATATCCGTGGTACCGGTCACCCAACGGGTTGGCTTGTCCAGTGCTTTAACCAGCTTGGCACCGACAGGGTCAGTTACAGCAGAGAAAACAACCGGAATACCACGGGCAGCGGATACCGCCGTCTGGGCAGACGGTGTGGTGATCGCCACGATCACATCCGGTGCATCACCGGCAAACTTCTTGGCAACCTGAGCCGCTGTTGCAGGGCTGCCCTGAGCACTTTCGTAGTTCCATTTCAGGTTTTCTCCAACCACATAACCACGCTCAGCCAGCTCATCCTGAACCCCCTGGCGGATGGCATCCAGAGAAGGGTGCTCAACAATCTGAGTGATCGCGACGGAAGCATCGGCCTGCACCAGTGAACTTGTCAGGCCGGAAGCCAGCAGCAAAGAACCCGCAATAAACTTACGAAGTTTGGTTTTAAACATGGTCGTCTCCAGAGATTGCAACTGACTTAGAGTTGCCTGAAACATTAGGGCGATCTCACATGGCTCGTCACTGAACCTGCAAGCTGTTTTTTTATAATAAACACTCGGGCAATGCCGGAGGTTTGTAGTCGATTCTTCGGTAAAACGGCAAAATATGGAGCGTAACTATACCTTAATATTCCCTATGATCGAAAATGATGCCGGACGAAAAATTCGGCGCACAGATAAATTGCCGGAAAAATAAATGAACACATCCCCCCACACCATCAAAGAGGCTCTTTATCTGGTGCTGCACCAGATCCCGGAAGGGCGCTTTACCACCTACGGCCGGCTGGCAGAACTGATCCCGATGGCAACCTCCGCAAGACAGGTCGCCCGCCTGCTCAGCCAACTGCCAGAGGGTACTCAGCTTCCCTGGCATCGGGTAGTTAATAGCCAATTCAAAGTTTCACAATTCGGCAAGTGTGACGAACAAGCTCAGCGTCTTCGCTCAGAAGGACTGCTGATATCCTCAGCGGGCAAACTGCCAGCTGACAAGGTCTGGCCGGATACCCCCTGAGAATCAATCCGTAAATATCGCGGCTAACCCGGTGAAACTTTTTGTCAGATGAAAGCCAAAAGTGAGCCAGATTCATTGATAAATGAGCAAATCTTGAACAGAAATTACACAGGGTTGTGTTACCATGTTGCGCCTGTTGTTGGGATAAGTAACAAAACTTCTCTGTTACCCCTGCGAAACGCAACAACACTCCCAGTACGGAGCGCCCCTCCTGTACCGCGTTGACCCACAACAGAAGTTCGCTACAGCTTATTTCAGACCGGCGATCTGCCGTGACCGTTAGAGGGTTCCAGCACCATGGCTACTACGTCTCTTGACAAGAGCAAGATCAAAATTCTTCTTCTGGAAGGTGTACACCAATCTGCCGTTGATAACTTCAAGGCAGCCGGTTACACCAATATCGAATATCACGCTGCTTCACTTCCGGAAGAACAGCTAAAAGAATCGATCAAAGACGCCCACTTTATTGGCATTCGCTCCCGCACTCAGCTGACCGAAGAGATCTTTGATGCGGCTGAGAAACTGGTTGCCGTGGGTTGCTTCTGCATCGGCACCAATCAGGTTGACCTGAAAGCCGCCATGATCCGTGGCATCGCAGTATTTAACGCACCTTACTCCAACACCCGTTCTGTAGCGGAACTGGTTCTGGCTGAATCCATCATGCTGCTGCGTGGTGTTCCTGAGAAAAACGCAGGTTGCCATCGCGGTGGCTGGCTGAAGTCTGCGAAGAACTCTTTCGAGATTCGCGGTAAGACGCTGGGTATTGTCGGTTACGGCAGCATCGGTTCTCAGCTGTCGGTTCTGGCTGAGTCTCTGGGTATGAAAGTGATCTACTTTGATGTCATCACTAAGCTACCTCTGGGTAATGCAGAGCAGGTTGGCAGCATGAAAGAGCTGCTGAACACGGCGGATATCGTATCCCTGCACGTACCAGAAACCGAAGCAACCAAGTGGATGATGGGCCCGGAACAGTTTGCTGAAATGAAGCAAGGCTCCATCTTCATCAACGCTGCGCGCGGCACCGTTGTGGATATTGACGCGCTGGCAGAAGTAGTTCGCAGCGGCAAACTGCTGGGTGCTGCCATTGACGTATTCCCGGTTGAGCCACGCTCCAACGATGACGAGTTTATCTCTCCACTGCGTGAGTTCGACAATGTGATCCTGACCCCGCACGTGGGTGGTTCCACTATGGAAGCTCAGGAAAACATCGGTGTTGAAGTATCCGAGAAGCTGATCAAGTACAGCGACAACGGTACAACCACCAGCGCGGTTAACTTCCCGGAAGTGGCGCTGCCCTCTCACCCTGGCAAGCACCGTTTGCTGCACCTGCACGAGAACGTGCCGGGTGTTCTGTCTGAGATCAACAAGGTGCTGTCTGACAACGGCATCAACATCTCCGGCCAGTTCCTGCAGACCAACGAAAAAGTGGGCTATGTGGTTGTGGATGTTGAAAAAGAGTACAGCCCGCAAGCGCTGGAAGCTCTGCGCACCGTAGCAGGTACCATCCGCGCACGAGTTCTGTTCTGATAAAACAGAACTCAGACAGGTTCAGCTTCTGAGCTGAACCTCGCGAATCCCTCTGAAAGCCCGCCCGGATCATTAAAAGGTGAACCGCGCGGGCTTTTTAGGCCTTTGCTTTATGTTCGCTTTCTCTTTTTTTTGCTAATCTGCCATCAAACTTAATGCAGCGTTTCTGCCAACCCGAAAGCAGTACGAGAACTCTGCATCCTCAAACTGTTTCATAGGTTGTTGTCAAAGGATTCGGAATCATGAAAAAAGCATCTTGGTTAAAACTGTCTGCGCTGTCTCTGGCGTTAGGTCTCGCAGCTTGCGGTGGATCACCTGAAAAAGAAGACGCTCCGGCTGCACGCGCATACCCTGCCTGGATTGATCAGCCCGTTGTTGCTGATGGTATCGCAGAAAGCGCCTGCGTCAGCTCCAGCGGTAACATGACCCTAGATAAGAAACGCGCCACGGCTAACGCCCGTTCAATGATCGCTCAGTCCATTGAGACCCGCATCAAAGCCATGGACAAGACCTACCAGCGCGTCACCGAGAGCGAAGAAGCGATGACCTCAGGATCGACCTTTGAGAGTGTTTCCAAGCAGGTTACGGATCAGAGCCTGAGCGGGACAAAAGTCGTTGAGAGCGGCTACTTCAAGATCAATGAGAAAAACCAGTACTGCGTCATGGTTGGCTTTGGTCAGCAGCAAACCAGAGAAGTATTCGAAAACGCGATGAAAGCAGCTAAAGCTGAAATGAGCCCGACTTCTGAGCGTGCTATGTACGAAGAGTTCCGTGCTTATAAAGCTCAGCAGGAGCTGGAAGAGTCTCTGCGCTAAGCACTGACAACCTCAGCAAGCATGACTTGAGGTTAGAAAAAACGGGCTTTATGGCCCGTTTTTTTCATTCCGCCCATAAGACCTTACCTTCCGATCTATTACGTTTCAGGCTCACTATGACCGCTTATCACCCGGATACCTGCCCCCTCTGTACTAACAGCAGCATCGAGCACTACGCTCAGGACAAAAAGCGTGATTACTGGCAGTGTCTGACCTGTGACCTGGTCTTTGTGGATAAATCACAGCAATTGAGTCATGAGGAAGAAAAGGCGGTTTATCAACAGCATGAAAACAATCCCGATGATGCAGGTTATCGCAAATTTCTCAGCCGGATGTCTCAGCCAATGCTTGAACGCATCCCACCCCTCAGCCACGGATTAGATTTTGGTTGTGGCCCTGGTCCAACCCTGTCACTGATGTTTGAAGAAGCCGGACACAGCATGGCGATTTATGACCCCTACTTTGCCAATAATCCGGATGTTCTGAGCCAGGAATACGACTTCATCACCAGCACCGAGGTCTTTGAACACCTTTCCTCACCGAAAGATGTTCTGGAGCAACTCCTGCCTATTCTGAAACCCGGCGGCTGGCTGGGGCTAATGACCAAACGGGTGATTGATCAGGCGGCATTCAAACGTTGGCACTATAAAAATGACCCGACCCATATCACCTTCTTCAGCGACCGCACTTTCCACTGGATCGCAGCACAATATGGTCTGACGCTGGCTCTTGTTGATCAGGATGTGGCTCTACTGCGGAAGCCAGTCTGAAAGCAGACAATAATACCCACCTGAGGATCATGCATAACCCACCTCTGGACTCAGAGGGGTCGTGCTGGCAACAAACACACCATTGCCCCGTGCAACCTCTTTACCGCGCTCATCATAAACCACAGACTCGGCAATCAGCTGATTCTTACCTCGGTTAACCACTTTACCTTTTGCCGTTAAGTGACCTTTACTCACAGGGCGCAGAAAATAGGTGGTAAAGCTTGCCGTCACCATAAAGAAACGCCTTTCCATAGAGTTCGCCGCAAAATAAGCCGCATCATCCAACGCTTTAAACAGCACAGAGCCATGAACTGCGCCAGCGGCATGAAAGAAGCTTTCCTGTATCTGAAAACGGATCTCAGCCTCACCCTTACTGACACTGATGTCCGGTTGATAAAGATCGTTACAACGACCGGAAAGGTACATGTTTTCCAGTTTTTCAAAATGATCCTGAGTCACCTTCATACTCCCTTTCGACTTACGTTTTAAATACTCATCATATCAAAGTGTTAGCACACCGGAGCTGCCATTAAGCCCGGATTAACCGCTCTGAGCTGTCACCAAAACGACACGCCTGCGTCAGCGTTCTGTCATTTTATCCGCTTAATGTGGCCACAAAAGCGTCTATAAAGGATAGGTCTGTGGTTAATAGTGAGCATACCGTCAGAATTGAAACATCTGCCCCCGCTGATAAAGCGATCAGTATTGAGCGTATTGTCAGCGAGAACTTTCCAGCCATTTCACGCAGGCCTCCCCTGATCAAAAATGGCCTGTTTCGTTTTCTGCGCTGGCTTTCACGGGAGCATGAGATCAACCGTTTTATGCGTCAGCATCAGGATGCCAGTGCCCCGGAATTTGTCGACCACGTGCTCGACTATTTTGATTTCAGCCTGTCGATCAATGAGAACGAGCGAGAGAACATTCCCACCGAAGGCCGCGTGGTTATTGTGGCCAATCATCCCATCGGCACCCTGGATGGTTTAGCCTTACTGAAACTGGTCCGCAGTGTGCGTCCTGATGTCCGTATTGTCGCCAACGATATTCTGATGCAGTTTAGGCCTCTACAGCCTCTGCTACTGCCTGTGGATAACATGAGTCAGACCGGTTACAAAGAGAGCACTGCCCGCATTGTAGACGCGCTGAAAAACGATGAAGCTGTCATTATCTTCCCCGCTGGCGAGGTTTCCCGGGCAGGTCCGGCCGGTATAAAGGACGCCCGCTGGCAAAGTGGTTTCCTGCATTTTGCCCGCAAGACCAATAGTCCGATTTTGCCGATTCACCTTGGCGGCCGAAACTCCTCCCTGTTTTACAGCCTCTCCACACTGGCGAAACCGATCGGCACACTGATGCTGATGCGTGAAATGTTTAAACAGCATCAGGTAACACTACCGGTCCGTATTGGTCGGTTGATTCCCCTGGCTCAGTTCGACATTAACGCTTTGTCTAACCGGGACAAAATCAAACTGCTGAAAAAACACGTCTATCGTCTGGCAAAAAACCGCAAGCCTCTGTTTCAAACCGAGAAGTGCATTGCCCACCCGGAAGATCGCCGGATTCTTCGCCGCGAGCTGAAACAGTCACAAATGCTGGGCGAAACCAAGGATGGCAAACAGATCTATCTGTTCGATAGCTTTCGGGACTCCGCTGTGATGAAAGAGCTGGGGCGTCTTAGGGAGATCTCATTCCGTAAAGTGGGTGAGGGCAGTGGCGAGAAACGGGATCTGGACAAATACGATCACTATTACCGTCACATCATTCTCTGGGATGAGGAAGAACTGGAAATTGTCGGGGCATACCGAATCGCTGAAGCTAACCGCATCATCGAAAATGAAGGTCTTAAAGCCCTTTACTGTAGCAGTCTGTTCAGTCTGTCAGAAGGTCTGACACCCAAGCTTGAACAGGGTATTGAACTGGGTCGAAGTTTCGTACAGCCGAAATACTGGGGTAAACGTAGCCTGGACTACCTCTGGTTTGGTATCGGAGCCTACCTGCGCCACCACCCCAAAGTACGCTATATGTTCGGCCCGGTCAGTCTGAGCAACAGCTATCCACAGGCGGCAAAAGACCTGATTGTGCATTTTTACAGCCACTATTACAGCTCCGCTCATCCCTTAGCCAGAGCTAATGCGCCTTATGTTCTCAACCCGAGTGAAAAGCAGCAGATGTACGAACTGTTTGCCGGTGACAACCTGCAGGAAGACTTTCTGATTCTGCGCGAGCAACTCGACCATCTGGGCGTTACCGTTCCAACACTTTATAAACAGTACACCGAGCTTTGCGAGCCCGGAGGCATTGAATTTCTCGACTTCAGTGTTGATGCTGACTTTGGCTACTGTATCGACGGCCTGATTCTGGTAGACATTGATAAAGTGAAAGCGCGTAAACGGGAACGCTATATCACCGCAGGCCTTGAGCGCAATCCAACGCCGCTAACAGCCTGACCACCTGAGATATAACCCTGCCTCAAAAACCGCACGGGCACTTACTGTGACCGTGCGGTGTTATTGCTTCGCACATGCACAAATTATCAGTCATAATATCCCTATAAAAATAATGTCATTAAAACGTCTCCCAGCTGTCAACGCTTTGGCATCTGGGGAGACTAAGCTCACTAACAGTTCTAAATATGGTTCTGCACAACCTGCGGAAAAAATGGAGTAAAAGAAATGTCGTTATCCCTGGAAGGTAAAAAAGGAATTGTTGTAGGTGTTGCCAATGAAAGCAGCATCGCCTACGGATGTGCAAAAGCGCTGCATGAGGCGGGCGCTGAAATTGCGATGACCTATCTGAATGAAAAGGCACGTTCCCATGTAGAACCCTTGGCTGAAGCCGTGAATGCCAGGATTTTTATGCCGTGCAACGTAGTGAAACAGGATGAACTGGAGCAGCTGTTTAAAGCCGCAGAGGAAGCCTGGGGACAGATCGATTTTGTTATCCACTCCATCGCCTGGTCACCAATTGATGAACTCCACGGGCGCGTGGTGGACTCAACGTCTGAAGGCTTCAGTAAAGCGATGGATATCTCTTGCCACTCTTTTGTGCGCATGGCCAAACTGGCTGAGCCGCTAATGAAAGAGGGCGGCTCCCTGATCACCATGAGTTACTACGGTGCTGAGAAAGTGGTCGATCACTACAACATGATGGGCCCGATCAAAGCGGCTCTGGAAAGCTCTGTACGTTATCTGGCAGCAGAGTTGGGTGAAAAGAACATCCGCGTTAACTGTGTGTCCCCTGGCCCTATGATGACCCGTGCCGCATCGGGTATTGATCACTTCGACAAACTGGTTGAAAGCGCTGAAAGTCACTCTCCACTGCGTCGACTGGGCACACCGGAAGAGGTTGGTAATATGGCAACCTTCCTGGTCAGCTCACTGTCGTCTGCAGTAACGGGCGGGCTGCATTATGTCGATGCCGGCCATCACATTATGGCGTAGGCAGTCACCTTACTTTGGCGACAAAGAACGCGGCTTAATGCCGCGTTTTTTTGTGGTATCCGGATTTATTATCGGAATCTGATAATGTCGCCATTTCGGCCTCAGTATTCATAGACCCGGTTGCCACCTTCTTTCTCGGCCCGAATCAACGCGCGTTCCGCCTCGCTGTGAAGCAGGTCATAACTCTTATGGCCACCAAGCATGCTGCTGATTCCAAGGCTGATATCCAATGACTCGCCCAATTCCGTACTGATTTGCTGCTGCAGAGAAACCGCCAGACGCATTCCTTCAGAGGCATCAGTAAAACTGGACCAATAGGCAAAACCAGTGCCCGGCAGATAACTGGCCAAAACATCATTGGGCAGTATATGCCGGATCGTAACGGCAACCATAGCAACCTGATCAGACTCCAACCTCTTATCTAAGCCAACAAGGGCAAACGTATTGGGTGTATTACTATCCAGATGACGTAACTGATCGCAAACCCTCTGCTCAAATGCCTGAGGACTTAATAAACCGGTTGCCGGGTCCTGCTCGGCCATCTCTTTCAGTGATTCGTGAGCTTGCTCAAGAGCCTCTGCCTGATTGCAGATCTGGCTGACCATCTGGCGAACGCTAACAAGGGTCAGCTCATCACCATGATCCGACCGGGGAATTACCGCATCAGGTTGCATACGTTCAACGGCTGCCCGAAAACGTTCACTTTCCTGTCGAACCTGCTGTGCCATCTCTTCCAATGACGAGGCCAGCTGATTATAGGAATCAGAAACCTCAGCCACCTCTTTGCCACCTTCCAGAGATAAACGATGCTTCAGGTCACCATGCCCACCGGAAAGCTCCCGCATAGACCCGACCAACTTTCGAATCTGAATATTCACACTGTGAACAAAAAAGGTCACGATTACCCCTACGCTGATCATCACCAGGATCAGATTGATCAGACTATCCAGCTGAAAATCATTCACTTCCTGTTTCAATGCGGCCAAATTCAGACCGCTACCCAAAGTCCAGCGCCAAGGCGCAAAATAGTCCGCATAGCTGGTCTTGGGCTGAAGGACACTTTTGTTATCCGGATCAGGCCACTGGTAGTCAACAAACCCTCCGCCACCGGAAGCAACCTCATACAGATTACGCACCAAGGGGAGACCTGTAGGGTCCTGCATACCCAAAATATTAGTCCCCACCAACTCTTTTATGCCGTTACTGATGGCTATGCCTGATTCATCACCCATAAAGACATAGTTGCCTCCGTCATAACGAATCGCAGAAATAACCTCCAGAGCCAAACGCTGGGCTTCTTCCTGCGTCAGCTCTCCGGATAGCTGGCGGTTGTGGTAGTGCTGCAGAATACTCTTAGCAATATCAACCACATGCTCCACATTGCCCTCATAGCAACTCTGGATAGCATTACGGGTATTGGTTATTTCAAGATAGGAATTCGCTAGCATGCCGCCAGCAAAGAGGGCAAGAATAAGCCAGACACGGGTAGAAATGGATGTACGCTTCATGCACTGAAATCTCCGTTACATCGTTCCAGTCCCTTTAAACGCGATAACAGTCTGTGAGTAATTAAAATTTGGCTCAAGATTAATGCATCTTTAACTTTATTCAAGTTGAAGCACATTTAATATCCCCACAAAGTGTACACTTTTGCCATTAACCTTAGTTGAGATCTGAGTATAGGGGTAAAAACTTTGCCGCATCAGAGCAGTAACTTTAAAATGTCCGCTCCGCTAAACCCAAGGAAATCTGATGGCTAAAAAACGTTACCCTGCAAGCTTCTGGCACCCACGCTACTGGCCAACCTGGGCGGGATTCTTTTTTATTTGGCTGGCCGCGTTTATGCCCTGGCCAGTGAAGCGCGGATTGGGTAGGGGACTGGGTTATATGCTGTGGGCTCTGGCAAAAAGCCGCCGACATATTACCGAGGTAAACATCGCACTCTGCTTTCCTGAGCTCAGCCCCGCAGAGCAAAAACAGCGGGTTAAGGATGTTTTTATTGCCAATGGTATCGGGTTACTTGAAACCGCTACTGCCTGGTTTCGGGATCCAGAATATCTTCGCCCAACCACCAGAATCAAAGGGGCAGAGCACCTTCAGGCCGCCCTTGATCAGGGTAAAGGAGCTATCATCATAGGAATCCACTTCAGCACGCTGGATCTGGCCGGTGCAATCAATAAACTCTGGTTTGATATCGATACCTTTTACCGCAAGCATGACAATCCTGTTTTCGAATGGATCATGACCCGATCCCGCAAACGCATTTACGGAGCAGCCATTGACCGGCATGACCTTAAAGGTGCTCTCAAACGCATCAAGAGTGGTCGTGCAATCTGGTACTCGCCCGATCAGGATTTTGGCCGCAAAGTCAGTGTTTTTACCCCTTTTTTTGGCATCCAGGCCGCCTCCATCAAAATGACAGCCCGACTCGCTAAAATGACAGGTTGTGCTGCCGTTCCTCTGGCTGTCCGTCGCCTGAAAGACAATAGTTATGAACTGGAGTATTTTCCAGCGCTGGACAATTTCCCTTCCGGTGACGATGTTAAAGATGCAGGCAGGATCAACAGCATTATCGAGGGAATCATCCGCCAACATCCGGAGCAATATATGTGGATGCACCGTCGCTTCAAGACACGACCAGAAGGTGAGAAAGGTTTTTACTGACCTTCGTTATCTCTTACTAGCTGAGGTATCATAGGCAGATTCGGGTCAGGACAAACCGACTCATACTTTGCCCGTTATACTCTTTGCCCGTTACACTTTTCAGGGCCCAACGCTACTTATCAAGATTACTATCAGGAGCATTTTGCTGCTATGGCACAGTTTGTTTACACCATGAATCGTGTGGGAAAAGTTGTCCCACCGAAGCGTGAGATTCTGAAAGATATCTCACTATCCTTCTTCCCCGGTGCAAAAATCGGTGTGCTCGGTCTGAACGGTGCGGGTAAATCCACCCTGCTGCGTATCATGGCAGGCGTCGATACCGAATATAATGGCGAGGCTCGTGCACAGCCTGGTATCAACGTGGGCTACCTGCCACAGGAGCCTGAGCTGGATAACAGCAAAAACGTACGCGAAGTGGTTGAAGAAGCGCTGTCCGAAATCAAAGACGCCCAGGCTAAACTGGACCAGGTCTACGCAGCTTACGCTGAACCTGACGCCGATTTTGACAAGCTGGCCGCGGAACAGGCTCGCCTGGAAAACATTATCGAAGCGTCTGATGCGCATAACCTAGAGCGTAAGTTGGAAGTGGCAGCTGAAGCGCTACGCCTGCCAGACTGGGATGCCAAGGTAGAGCATCTGTCTGGTGGTGAGCGTCGTCGTGTCGCCCTGTGTCGCCTGCTGCTGTCTAACCCGGACATGCTGCTGCTGGACGAACCAACCAACCACCTGGATGCAGAATCTGTAGCTTGGCTGGAGCGCTTCCTGCATGAATACGCAGGTACTGTTGTGGCGATTACCCACGACCGTTACTTCCTCGACAATGTAGCAGGCTGGATTCTGGAACTTGACCGTGGTCACGGCATTCCATGGGAAGGCAACTACTCCAGCTGGCTGGAACAGAAAGAAGCCCGTCTGGAACAGGAAGCCAAGCAGGAAGTATCCCGTCAGAAATCGATGAAGTCAGAGCTGGAGTGGGTTCGCTCTAACGCCAAAGGCCGTCATGCCAAGAGCAAGGCCCGTCTGGCACGCTTCGAAGAGATGCAGTCTCAGGAATTCCAGAGCCGTAACGAAACCAACGAGATCTACATTCCGCCCGGACCTCGCCTGGGCGACAAGGTGGTTAATTTTGAAGGCGTTACCAAAGCCTTTGGTGACAAGCTGCTGATTGACAATCTGGACTTCAGCATCCCTCAGGGTGCTATCGTGGGTATCGTCGGTGGTAACGGCGCCGGTAAATCGACTCTGTTCAAGATGATCGCTGGTGAAGAACAACCGGATTCCGGTACCGTGGAAATCGGTGAAACCGTGAAGCTGGCCTTTGTAAACCAGAGCCGCGAAAACCTCGACGGTTCCAAGACCGTTTGGGAAGCACTGTCTGACGGACAGGATATCCTGACCATCGGTAGTTATCAGGTGCCATCCCGTGCTTATGCCGGTCGCTTTAACTTTAAAGGCAACGACCAGCAGAAGTTTGTAAAAGACCTGTCCGGTGGTGAACGTGGCCGTCTGCATCTGGCACAAACCCTGAAACAGGGTGCCAACGTGCTGCTGCTCGATGAACCGTCAAACGATCTGGATATCGAAACCCTGCGTGCACTGGAAGAAGCACTGCTGACGTTCCCAGGCTGCGCCTTTGTGATCTCGCACGACCGCTGGTTCCTTGACCGTATCGCCACTCATATTCTGGCGTACGAAGGCGAGTCCAAAGTGGAATTCTTCACCGGTAACTACACCGAGTATGAAGCGGACTACCATAAGCGAGTGGGTACTGATGTGCCTAAGCGTGTGAAATATAAGCGTATTGACGCGTAAACATAGAGCCAAGCGCATTGACGCTTAAGGCTTTATCGCCAAACAAAAAACGGAGCCCTCGGGCTCCTTTTTTTATATCTGATGGCCAGACCAGATCTTAATAATCTTCATACCGGTTATAGGTACTCACCTTGCCGCTTTTATCCATGGCATAAACCGAGAAGTTATCTTTACGGGCACCCTCAAAATCCATGCCCGGGCCACCGGATGGCATACCCGGAACCGTCAGCAGGTGAATATTATTCTGTGATGCCAGCAAAGTCTTAATATCCTGCGCAGGCACATGGCCTTCAATGACCTTGCCGTTCACCACAGCGGTATGGCAGGACGCTCCCTGCTGAGGGACACCGTATTGCTGCTTGATCGGGTTCACATCATTCATCTTGATCGATTCAACCTGAAAGTTATGATCTTCCAGATGATCAATCCAGCCCTTACAACAGCCACAGCTTGGACTGTGATAGACCTTAATGTTGTAAACCTGATCGGTTTTCCCTTCCAGCCAGACCGGATCTGCAGCTTGCACCGCGGCCACAGGCAGTGCCATCAGGGCACCGGTTGTCAGAGTCAGAAGCAGTTTTTTCATCCGGTTATCTCCAGAGCCATCAACAGATTATTTCAGATACGTTATCAGACCCTGAAACAGATGTATTGATCCCGTCGATGCAACAGCTTAATCGCCGGATGAGATGCGGATTTTCTCCCACAGCCTACCACTGATAGGGTGTGTGCATTTCTCCATTCTATAAACTGGCACTTTGAGCTCCTCTCCCACCTGCCGCAGTTTATCCAAATGCTCCTCCGACATTTTCAAGCCACCTATCAGAGAATTGATACGCAGACCTTCCGGCATATCTATTTTTTGAGCTTTTTTGGTGAAATGAATCAAACGAAATTCCTGTTCATAAGCCCAATCAATTGTCTTTGTTGCCAGCAGCTTTTTGATTGCCTGATGGGGCGCGAACAACGCTTCAGAAAGGCACACCTCCGGTAACAAGCTGCTATAAGTCACATCGTACATTGCAAGCTCATGCCTATTGGTGAGTGAAAAGCTCATTTTGCTCATGTCATATTCAATACAAAAACCACTATGTCCCGATGCATAGTGTGCCCAGCTTAATGGAATCTCATAACTACTTGAGAAACACTGGACTCCAAAAGTTTTCAAATGCTTTTCTATATGACTAATAATCCCCCCCTGCGTAGCCAACAAATCATCATTAAGCCAGAGATTAAGCTCCTCAAGCATATTCTCATTGAATAGCCAGTGAGCTTTTTCAGGTTGGTAGTTTTTAAACAGCTCCTTCAACGCAGCTTTCAGCTCATCCTTTTCAAAACTACTGCGATAGGACAGATCTCGGATAATTAACTGAATATCAAACGGATCATTAAACTTTCCGGGGTCTGATATATACAGTTTGCCATCACGCAGAGACTCAATTCGGCACTGTGAATCATCGCTAACAATAGGTTCAAAGCGATAAATCGGAACCCCTGTTATTTCCCTTGAATGTTCCATTTGCTATTTCCTTATTATTCAATCTAGGGCAACCAAGCATCCTAATAAAAACCCCGGTTACTTCTCAGTAGCCGGGGTTTAGATGGAGCAGATGCTTTTGCGGTTACTCGCCGTAAACAACTGTTGGTAACCAGGTGGCCAGTTCCGGCCAGATAGTGAGGGCCAGCAGCATAGAGACCTGAATCAGAATAAACGGAATCACGCCTTTATAGATGGCAGAGGTCGGTACCGATGCCGGTGCGACCCCCCTGAGATAGAAGAGGGCAAAGCCAAATGGTGGCGTCAGGAAGGAGGTCTGCAGGTTGATCGCCATCATGATACCCAGCCAGATCGGATCTAAGCCCATCATCATCAGTACCGGTGCAACAATCGGCACGACAACAAAGGTGATCTCAATAAAGTCGAGGATAAAACCCAACAGGAACATAACAGCCATAACAATGATCATGGCCCCGACGACACCACCCGGCATCTGTTCAAACCAGTGATGGATCAGCTCTTCACCGCCAAAACCACGGAACACCAGCGAGAAAATCGACGCGCCGATCAGAATCAGAAACACCATTGCAGTGACGTTGGTGGTAGAACGCACCACTTCACCCAGCATTTTCAGATTCAGCTGTTTCTGCATTGCGGCAAGAATAGCCGCACCAAAAGCACCCACACCCGCTGCTTCCGTTGGTGTCGCCGCACCGGTCAGAATAGAACCCAATACCGCAACAATCAGAATAACTGGTGGTACCAGCCCTTTCAGCAGGATTACTGCTAAAGGCTCCTGTACATGACGGTCCGCCTGAATCTGATCACGGCTTACCGCAGGCGCGGCTTCCGGCTTCAGCCAGGCAACCACCACCATATAAAGGATATAGGCAGCAACCAGCAGCAGCCCAGGAATCATGGCACCAACAAAGAGATCACCAACCGAAACAGTTTTCGGGCTGAATACGCCCATATTCAACTGCGCCTGCTGGTATGCACTGGACAGTACATCACCCAGCAGAACCAGCGCGATAGAAGGAGGAATAATCTGACCCAAAGTTCCGGTGGCACAGATCGCACCCGTTGCCAGCGATGGTGAATAACCCCGCTTCAGCATCGTCGGCAGAGAGATAAGCCCCATGGTCACCACGGTAGCCCCCACAATACCGGTACTGGCGGCCAGCAACATACCAACGACAACCACGGAAATACCCAGACCACCACGCATAGAGCCAAACAGCAGCGCCATTGCATCCAGCAGGGTTTCAGCAACTTTGGATTTCTCTAACAGCACCCCCATCAGAACAAAGAGCGGCACGGCAATCAGCGTCTGATTGGTCATAATACCGTACAGTCGGTTTGGGAAAGCCTGCAGGAAGGCCATATCAAACACACCAAAAACCATACCGCCACCGGCAAATACCAGCGCTGTACCAGCCAATGACAAGGCAACCGGATAGCCAAACATCAGCACCACGCAAACCGCGGCAAACAGAAACAGAGGCAGGAACTCAACCACTAGACTTTCTCCTCATTGACGTGATGTTCAATCTGCGGACCTTTGCCCAACAGAACCAGAAGGTTACGCAGAGCCTCGGCAAGCGCCTGTAGCAACATCAGACCAACCATTGCCAGAATCAGGGTCTTCAGCAGATAAACGCCGTGGATACCACCGGCTTCCGGCGAACCTTCCATCACGTGCCAGGAATTCATCACATACTGCCAGCTGATCCAACCCATAAAGACCATCACGGGAATCAGCAAAAAGATAGAACCGAAAAAATCCACCATTGCTTTACGCTCCGGAGTCATCTCACGGTAAAAGATATCCACACGGACATGACCGTCGTGCTTCAGTGTATAACCGGCAGCAAGCATAAAAACAGCCGCATGCAGGTACATCACTGACTCCTGCATCGCAATCGATCCGGTATTAAAAAGATAACGCAGTACAACAACCGCAAACATAACGATCATCATGGCAAGGGTTAGCCAGGAGATAGATCGTCCGACAAGCTCAGTCAAGGCGTCAATTTTGTTGACGGCCTGACCCAGAGCTCCAGAACCATTTGTCATGGTTGACCTCTTTTTTTAATTAGTTGTTAGCCAATAATTCTTATTAACGACATCCGTTTTAACGGTTTTTCCAAGAAGAAAAACTACGAATTCGTATGCTGCAAGACTAATTGCTTAATTTGCAGAGTAGCCTTTTAATCATACTCTGTACCCTTTGCCTGCGAAAAGTTTTCCTTAAAGGCTTTTTGGTGCTGACAACCTCTCTTTCAGGCACAAAAAAACCGGCCAAGCTGGCCGGTTTCATTATTATCTGCTGGAAAATCAACTCTGACGCTCTTTTTCGATCAAAAACTCTGTGATCTTCAGCATATTAGTCCAGCTACCTGCTGTACTGGTATCAATACGATATTTTCCGTTTACCACAATCGCCGGAACACCCAGTGCCTGATAGCCACGAATGCGAGCACCAGCCTGATTCACCTTGGACTTCACACCAAAAGATTTCAGTGCACGCTCCGCTTCTTTCTCACTCACGCCATATTCAGCGAAGAACTCCGCCAGATCTGAAGTACTGGTCAGGCGCTGGCCCTGGCGATGCACACGGTTAAAGAAGTCTTTGTGCAATTTTTCACCAATGCCCAATGCTTCAGCCGCATAGAAAGCATTGGCATGGATTTTCCACACTTTGCTGAAAGTTGCCGGAACACGCTCGAAATTAACATCCTCAGGTAGCGTCTCAATCCAAGGCTCAATATATGGCTCAAATTCGAAGCAGTGCGGGCAGCCATACCAGAAGAGCTCGGCAACTTCGATCTTACCCGGCTCAGAAACCGCAACCGGTGTAGCCAACTTGATGTAGTGAACACCCTCTTTGAACGTCTCTGCCTGAGCCGTCAGGGAAACAGCCGCAAACAGAAAAAGTGCGCTGAACTGCTGAATCAGTTTTTTTACCATTGTTTATAATCCTTTAGGGCCAGAGCGACATTGCGCCCGGGAATTTAACCGATGAGGCCTACAGAAGCAGTCTCGGTATTGCGTTATGACGTTAACTTACTATACGTCGCAAGACGTATAAAGTTCCCCAAGACATCAATAAGCCACGATGAACAGACACAAAAAAAGGGCCTTGCGGCCCCTTTTTCAACTACAAATGTTTAGTTAAGACCAAACACATAGTTTGAAACGGCTTCGATGTCTTTATCGCTCATTTTTGCAGCGATAGCACGCATCATGTTGTTCGGATCATTTGCACGGTCACCCGCACGGAACTTGTTCAGAGCCGCAGTCGTGTATGCAGGGTTCTGGCCGCTCAGTACAGGATATTTCGCCTGTGCGTTACCCATTCCGTTTGGAGAATGGCACGCGGTACAAGCCGGGATGCCTTTCGCCATGTCACCAGCGCGGTACAGTTCCTGACCACGAGCCAGAAGGGCAGGATCAGCCTGTCCAAGATTTTTAGGCTTAGCCGAGAAGTAAGCTGCAACGTTCTGAGCATCCTGATCACTGAAACCAGTAACCATACCGGTCATCTCAGGAACCTTGCGAACACCATCACGGATTTCCATAATCTGCTTCGCTAGGTAGCTTTCATGCTGACCCGCCAGACTAGGGTAGTTAGGGATCATCGCGATACCCTGAACACCATGACAACCCGCACAAACGGCTGCTTTTGCTTCTCCTGCTTTTGCATCACCAGCGGCGTGCGCAAAGCTTACCAGGCCAAGAGTAACTGCCAGACTTACCAGTAATTTCTTCATTGCTAATCCAATCTTGCTAATTTTAAGGTGATTACTGTTATTTTCCTGAGGCTTACCAGAGTCTGCTTCTTTGAGCAGCTAAGATCTCTGATAGGCCGAAACCTTGGGAGGCTCCTGCCGGAAAGCCCTGGCAGTGCCAGATCAATTTATCCGCCCCGTGTTTACTTAACAACAAGACGTTTCTATTCGTGCCAAATCAACCTGAATGGTACACTACCATCTAAAAAGTGGTGGCATTATATACTAATCCGTAGGGAAACGTGAACGCCCCATATAACCTGTCTTTTGCCCCATTAGTTGAATACACCATGACTGAAGTTTCAAGCCAAGACCAAAACAACGAACAGAACCAAAACACCACTGATAATCGCGCGCCAAAACTGAACTATCAGTCAGCGAGCTATATGATCAGCTCCCCGACGCTGGCTCAGTGTCCTCCGGACTTTGGTGCCGAAGTTGCCTTCGCCGGTCGCTCTAATGCTGGCAAGTCCAGTTCGATCAATACCCTGACACAGAACTCCCGCTTGGCACGCACCTCTAAAACACCGGGGCGCACGCAGCTTATCAACTTTTTTGGTCTGCACAACGGCACAGATCAAAAACTGGTGGATCTGCCGGGTTATGGCTATGCCAAAGTACCGGAGAAGGTCAAACTGGAGTGGCAACGCCACCTGTCCCAGTACCTGCTGAATCGTCAGGTGCTCCGCGGTATCGTGCTGGTGATGGATATCCGCCACCCGCTGACCGAATTTGACCAGATGATGCTGGAGTGGGCAGACCAGGTGAACAAACCCGTTCATATCCTGCTGACCAAGGCTGATAAGCTCAAGAAGGGTGCCGCCAAAAAAGCGCTGCTGGAAGTGAAACAAGCCCTGCATGAGTGGGAAGATCTGGTCAGCGTGCAGCAATTCTCCGCACTCAAAAAAGATGGCGTGCCACAACTACGCCAAAAGCTGGACGAGTGGCTTCAGCTGGAGCTGCCTGAAGCTTAAAAGCAGCGCATCAGATTGATAAAAACCAGAGCCCGGCTCTGGTTTTTATTTTTCGGCATATGACTTATCGAGTTGCGTCACGGCCTGATGCAGCTGACTCAGGCAATCGATACGGGCGTCATAAAACGCAGGGCTTTTGGTTGAAGGTTTCACCTGCACCCAGAGCGTTCTCATCCCCATCCGATACGCCCCTTCAATATCATGCTCAGGATTATCCCCGACAAACAGGATCTCCTGCGGCGCGCACTTCAGATGATCCAGCACAGCCTGAAAGGCTTCCGGGTCCGGTTTTGCAACTGAAAGCCCCTCAGCACTAAAGGCAAAGTCGAACCACTCTCCCAGCGGCGTCTGAAAGACATCGGCATTACCGTTACTCAATGCGCCCACAATATACGTCCGTTTCAGGCCTTCTACTGCCTCAAAGGCATAGGGGAAAGGCTCAACCTTATTGCGGTATTGCCAGAAAACCGCAAATGCCTGCTCCGCAAGCGCTGCCGCCTCATCATCGGAATAACCCGACAACCGCAGGCACTCATCCATCGCCCGCATACGGGAGCGGGTGACAAAGTGAGTCAGCTCGGAATGGCGGCGGGCAAGGCTCATGCGATAACCCCGTAACTCACGCTCGGTAAAACGGGCGGTCAGCTTCGGCGCATGCTGATTCAGCCAGTGATAATGGGCGCGCTCCGCCTGCACAATCACGGGATTCACATCCCAGAGGGTATCGTCCAGATCAAAAACGACCGCTTTAATACTCATGTTTCTGCTTAACCCTCGTTATCCTGTTTCTTTTTACGCTGCGCTCTGGGGTGCGCTTTATCGTAAACCTGTGCCAGATGCTGATAATCCAACCGGGTATAGATCTGGGTACTGCTGATATCCGCATGTCCGAGCAACTCCTGCACCCCCCGCAGGTCACCGCTGGATTCCAGCAGATGACTGGCATAAGAGTGTCGCAGCCGGTGGGGATGCAGCCGGTCAGCAATCCCCGCATCCTGTCCGGCTTTTGCAACCCGCTGCTGAACCGTTGTCGGCGAGATCCGGTTCCCCCGCTGACTGATAAACAGCGCCTCTTGCTGTTCATTTTTCAGCCACTGCCCGCGAACCGACAGCCACGCTTTTACCGCATCTGACGCCTTACGCCCTAACGGGGATAAGCGCTCTTTACGGCCTTTACCCATCACCCGGATCTGTTGCTGGGGGAAATCCACCGCACTCAGATCCAGCGAGACCAGCTCAGCCAAACGCAACCCGCAGCCATAGAGCAGCTCGAGCATGGCGCGGTCTCTGATCGAAATAACAGAACCCTCCGCCGATTCACCTTTGGGGTCAGCAGAAGGCTTGTCCAGCAGCCCCTGCAGCTGATCAATATCCACAGGTTTAGGCAGCAGCTGGCCGGCTTTCGGCGCACGCAGACCATCAGCGGGATTCGTTGTCAGGATCTTTTGTTGCATCAGGAAGTTCAGAAACCCCTTAATGCTGGAAAGGTGTCGCTGAAGGGAGCGGGGCGTTAAACCCTGTTGGTGGCGATGGGCGAGATAATGCCGAATCTGCTTACGGCTCAGGAGGCACCAGTCATGCTGAAAACCCTGCAGCTGCAGGTAAGACAGAAACTGCTCCAGATCCCGCCGGTAATTACTCAGGGTATGAGGTGAGCCCTGCTGTTGGGCAAGGCTTACCAGAAATTGCTCAAGATACGGATCAGACAATGGGGCAGGATGATCCATCAGAGCACCTTAACCGCAGAGATCTAGCTCAGATGATGCAGCAGACGGGCAACCACATCAGCCACATATGCGGCAAACTCAGTGCCCATTTCTGACCGGAAATAGTCCGGGTTTTCACTACCCAGTAACAGATAGCCTTTTACATCATCCTGATTGAGCGGAATCACCGCCGCTGAACCATCGGCGACCATGCCCAGCTCAAACAACTGCTCCAGCTGTTCTGCAGAAACCTGCCCACAGAAGGTGCGGTTACTCTGCAGCAGCGCCTGAATCAGAGCCGTCAGGCTGTTATCCGCCTGAGTCACCAGCTGCGAGGTATTGATGGTGTCATCACTGTTCGAGTCGGTCAGAACCAGTCGGCTATGACCGGTGCCAAAACTGTTGCGCAACTGCTCGGACAGGGTCGAAGCCAGATCATTCAGATCATCCGCCTCCAGCAGCGCCAGAATTAACCGGCGCACGCGGGACAGCTGCATATCGTTGTGACGCGCGGTATCCAGCAGGTCTTCCAGATGATCTTCACGATCAGCCAGGCGCTCCCGCATAAGAATCATCTGACGCTCTAACAGAGAAACCGCCGAACCACTAGCGTGGGGCAGGCTTAATTCCAGCAGCAGATCTTCATGCTGCTGGAAAAATTCCGGATTCTCTTTCAGGTAATCAGCAACCGCCTGAGCATCGATCACGCTTTTTGAGTCTGAACCGCTCTTGGAGAATGTCATAGGTAGATCTGTCCTTCAAAAACCCGTGCCGCAGGGCCCGTCATCATGACGGGTTGACCTTCACCGGACCAACGGATTTTCAGTGTACCACCAGGAAGATGTACTTCTACCACTTCATTTAGTAACCCTTGTAACCGTCCTGCAACAACAGCGGCACAAGCCCCTGTTCCACAAGCCAGGGTTTCACCAGCTCCGCGCTCGTAAACCCGCAGACGAACTTCGTCCCGGCTCACAATCTGCATAAAGCCCACATTCACCCGATTCGGGAAACGCTCGTGGCTTTCAATCAGCGGGCCAAGGCGTTCTACCGGCGCGGTATCCACATCATCCACCACCAGTACGCCATGGGGATTGCCCATAGAAACCGCACCGACGGTATAGGACTGACCATCAACTTCCAGCTCATACTTTTCCTGCTGAGCATCAGCAACAAAAGGAATCGCATCCGGTACCAGTCGCGGCTCACCCATATCCACGGTCACGCCGCCATCATCGGTCAGGTTCAGCTGAATATTGCCACCGGAGGTTTCTACATTAATGGTCTTTTTGCTGGTCAGGCGCTTGTCGTAAACAAAGCGGGCAAAACAGCGCGCGCCGTTACCACACTGCTCAACTTCGCTGCCATCGGCATTAAAGATACGGTATTTGAAGTCCATATCCGGGTCGGTCGGCGGCTCCACAATCAACAACTGGTCAAAGCCGATACCAAAGTTACGATCCGCCAGCTGCCGTACCTGATCCGGAAAAATTTTCGCCCGCTGCGAGACCAGATCAACCACCATAAAGTCGTTGCCCAGTCCATGCATTTTGGTAAATTTTAAAAGCATTTTGCTTGATCTCCTGCGGAGCCAGCCCAAAATCGGCTCACTCCACTGTTCAATCGTTTTTGCAAACCGATCGGGTTACTCAGGCCGGAAGAACATTTTCACCGGCAATTTGCTGTTCAAAGGTTTCGCGACGACGCACCAGGAAGCTCTGATCACCATCTACCATCACTTCAGCAGCACGATTACGACTGTTGTAGTTGGAAGACATCGCAAAACCATAAGCACCGGCTGAGCGCACGGCCAGCAGGTCACCCTGTTCCAGCGCCAGCTCACGATCTTTACCGATAAAGTCGCCGGTTTCGCAGATCGGGCCAACCAGATCATAATTTGATGTTTTCGCATCTGCCGCCGGTTGTACCACCGGAATAATCTTCTGCCAGGCGCTGTACAGTGACGGGCGCAGCAGATCGTTCATGGCCGCATCAACAATGGCAAAGTCTTTAGCTTCTGTTGGTTTCAGGTATTCCACGCGGGTGACCAGAATACCAGCGTTAGCAGCGATGGAACGACCCGGTTCCATAATCAGGGTCAGGTCGCTGTCACCCAGACGCTCCAGTACCTTGGTGGCGTAATCCCGTGGCTCCGGTGGCGTTTCATCGTCATAACGAACGCCCAGACCACCACCCAGATCCAGGTGTTTAATGTTGATGCCTTTCTCACCCAGTCTAGCAATCAGGTTCAGCAGACGGTCCAGTGCATCCAGGAAAGGGGAGCTTTGAGTCAGCTGAGAACCGATATGACAATCGACGCCTTCCACTTTCAGGTTCGGCAGGCTGGCGGCTTTCAGGTAAACCTCTTCCGCACGGTCAATAGAGATACCAAACTTGTTCTCTTTAAGACCGGTGGAGATATACGGGTGCGTCTTGGCGTCAACATCCGGGTTCACACGCAGAGAAACGCTGGCCTGCAGCCCCATGGACTCAGCAACATCATTCAGACGATCCAGCTCAGCTTCAGACTCTACGTTGAAGCACTTAATACCCACCTGCAGCGCGCGACGCATTTCATGCGCCTGCTTGCCCACACCGGAGAAGATTACTTTTGCCGGATCACCACCAGCGGTCAGGACACGCTCCAGCTCACCCACAGAAACGATATCGAAACCGGCACCCAGACGCGCCAGTACATTCAGTACCGCCAGATTGGAGTTGGCTTTTACGGCGTAACAGATCAGGTGCGGCTGGTTCGCCAGCGCCTCATCATAGGCGCGGTAATGGCGCTCAAGCGTCGCGCGGGAATAGACATAAAGCGGCGTACCGTATTGCTCAGCCAGCTGGTTTACCGCGACATCTTCTGCAAACAGGGTATCGCCCTGATAGTTAAAAAAATCCATAACTGTCTCACCGAAGTGGGTATCTGCCCGCAGCAAATACCAAAAATTTGAAGTGAGCAGGATGACAACGCATCCTGCACAACATAAGCCTTATTGTGCCTGTGTATTCGTAGCCGCCGGCTCGTCCGGCAGATAGAGCGGGCCTTTCTGACCACAGCCCGCCAGCGCTAATGTCACAAGACACAGGCTCACAATCGCTTTAAGACGACGCATATCAGCTGCGTGCCGCCAGTGCTTCGCGACCGCGCTTAACGGCTGCACGAACCTGATCCGGAGCGGTGCCACCGATATGGTCACGGGCACTGACCGAGCCTTCCAGTGTCAGCACTTCAAACACATCTTCAGTGATGGTATCGGAGAACTGCTGCAGCTCTTCCAGAGTCATCTCACCCAGATCTTTACCGGTTTCGATGCCGTAGGCTACAGACTTACCCACGATCTCGTGAGAGTCACGGAACGCGATGCCCTTACGAACCAGATAATCCGCCAGATCGGTTGCGGTAGAGAAGCCGCGCAGTGCCGCTTCACGCATCTCGTCTTTACGGGATTCAATCGCCGGAATCATATCGGCGAACGCACGCAGAGAACCCTGCAGGGTATCGACCACATCAAAGATCGGCTCTTTGTCTTCCTGATTGTCTTTGTTGTACGCCAGCGGCTGAGACTTCATCAGCGTCAGCAGCGAGAACAGGTGACCAAAGACGCGACCACTCTTACCACGCACCAGCTCCGGCACGTCCGGGTTTTTCTTCTGCGGCATGATTGAAGAACCGGTGCAAAAACGATCCGGCAGGTTGATAAAGTTGAACTGCGCCGACGTCCACAGCACCAGCTCTTCCGACATACGGGACAGGTGCATCATGATCAGGCTCGCCGCCGAGGAGAACTCAATGGCAAAGTCACGATCGGATACGGAATCCAGCGAGTTCTCTGTCGGGCGGTCAAAGCCCAGCAGTTCAGAGGTCATGTGACGATCAATCGGGTAGGTCGTACCCGCCAGCGCTGCAGCGCCCAATGGCAGAATATTGATACGCTTGCGGCAATCCTGCAGACGCTCGTAGTCACGGTGCAGCATCTCAAACCATGCCATCAGGTGATGACCAAAGGTCACCGGCTGCGCAGTCTGCAGATGGGTAAAGCCCGGCATAATGGTGTCAGCTTCTTTTTCAGCCAGACCCAGCAGACCTTCCTGCAGGCGGTTCAGCTCAGCGCTAATCACGTCGATCTCATCACGCAGGTAGAGACGAATATCCGTCGCAACCTGATCGTTACGGGAGCGACCTGTATGCAGTTTCTTACCGGTAATACCGATCTTTTGCGTTAAGCGCGCTTCGATGTTCATGTGAACATCTTCCAGTTCCACAGACCACTGGAACTCACCGTTTGCGATCTCTTCACGGATCTCGGTCAGCCCCTGAATAATCTGGTCGCGTTCTTCTTCAGTCAGCACGCCAACCTTGGTCAGCATTTTCGCGTGGGCGATAGAACCCTGAATATCCTGATTCGCCATACGCTGATCAAAATCAACCGACGCGGTAAAACGCGCAACAAACGCATCCGTCGGCTCATTGAAGCGGCCGCCCCATTGCTGGTTAGTGGCCTGTGCCGATGAATTCTGTGCACTGTTCTCTTGCTTAACGCTCATTTCAATTCCTCATGCCGGAGACTCTGCCTGTAATGCCTGAGCCACCGGCAGGGTAATCGCCGGCGCGTCCTTCAGGCCGCAGAGGTAAGCTAACTTTTGTCAGCATTATAACAGTAAGGCTGCTCAGAATGGCATGGTCATATCCCCTGATATTTCGCTTTAATCGTCAGATTTTATGGAAAAAAAACCGCGAAATGATTTGTATCGGTGTCTATTGCAGACGGCTTTGTTAGAATCAGTGTAACGCCCATTTTTGGTGGCCTCCGGCCTCACAGCCATCCCATGCAGCCCCATTGCTGTAAGCATCAGGGAATGCCACCCACAGACAAGCAAGAGTTTCTATCTCCATGAGCCAACAAGTTATCCGTATCGCCACCCGTAAAAGTCCTCTGGCCATGTGGCAGGCTGAGCATATTCAGGCCCGCCTTGAGGCGCTGCACCCCGGTCTGAAAGTTGAACTGGTGCCTATGAGCACACAGGGCGACAAAATTCTGGACACCCCTCTGGCCAAGATTGGCGGTAAAGGCTTGTTTGTGAAGGAGCTGGAACTGGCGATGAGCGAAGGCCGTGCCGATATCGCCGTGCACTCCATGAAAGACGTGCCTATGGTGCTGCCGGAAGGTTTTGCCCTGCCGGTGATCTGCGAACGTCACGCACCAACCGATGCTTTTGTTTCCGCAAAATACGCCAGTTTTGACGAGATGCCGCAGGGTGCCGTACTGGGTACGTCCAGTCTGCGCCGTGAACTGCAGGCCCGCGCTAACCGCCCGGATCTTGAGGTCAAAAGTCTGCGCGGCAACATCCAGACCCGTATGGCGAAAATGGATGCCGGTGAATATGACGGCATTCTGCTGGCCACATCCGGCCTGCAGCGCATGGAGCTGGACGAGCGCATCCGCCACGAGATGACGCCGGAACAGAGCCTGCCAGCCGTTGGTCAGGGCGCTCTGGGTATCGAAACCCGCGCAGGCGATGCCGAGATCATCAAACTGCTGGAACCTCTGAAACACGAAGACACCTGGAACACCGTACGCGCTGAACGCGCCATGAACTGTCATCTGGAAGGTGGCTGTCAGGTGCCGATCGGTGGTTACGCAGTACTGGTCGATAACGGTGAAAACACTCACCTGCGTGCTCTGGTTGGCGAACCGGATGGAACCAAGCTGCTGCGCGCCGAGAAAACCGGCCCGGTTTCCGATCCGGAAGCACTGGGTATCGCCGTAGCCGAGATGTTGATCGAACAGGGTGCCAAAGAGATTCTGGACAAGGTTTACAATCGCGCCTGATAGATCACGGCCGAAACCAACGTACCGGTCAGCACCTGAGCTGGCCGGGCTTTAACCTGAACGCCCTGACCCGATTAACGTTTGCGCCGCAAGGACTGACAGCACCTCCATGAACAGCCAACGCCTGCTAAGACATTCTGATCAGCAACCGCTGAAAATCGCTGTAACCCGCCCCAACGGACAGGAAGCAGCACTGATGCATGAGCTGAAAGCAGCCGATGCCGAGCCGTACCATATTCCTCTGTTGGCCATTGAAGCGCTGGAAGAAACCCCGGCAGACCGCAGCACCCTGCTGGATCTGGATCTCTACAGCAAGGTGATCTGTGTGAGTCCGGTCACGGCTAATCTGTTTCTCGACCGGCTGGATCAGTACTGGCCGCAACCGCCGGTTAAGGTGCTCTGGGTAACCCCGGGAGCCGGAACAGCCGCTATTCTGGACGATTACGGTCTGCCCGTGGTCTACCCTGAACAAGGCGACAACAGCGAAGCGATGCTGACGTTACCGGCACTGACCGACGTGGCCGGAGAGAAGATCCTGCTCTGCAAAGGTGAAGGCGGCCGCCCACTGCTGAAAAGCACGCTGGAAGAGCGGGGCGCTCAGGTTAAAGAACTGTTTTTCTACAAGCGCGTTTGCCCGCCGATTCTGAGCGCCGAACGCGAACTGCTTCAATCCGAATATTTTGATGTCATCCTGATCAGCAGTCTGGATGCCCTGAACCATCTGGTTCAGCTGGCCGGAGCCGAGCCCGGTCTGTTTAATACCCTATTACTGGTTTCCAGCCCACGTTTGCGACAGGAAGCCCGCGCCATGGGCTTCAAAAAAATTGTGCAGGCCAAGGGCGCAGGCGGACAATGGCAACAGGCCGCGCTGGAATCCATAGCCAGTCAACGCTAAGCATGAGGCGATGCAATGAGCGATAAAGAAAATAAAACCACGGACACGACGTCGACCGATCAGCCCGCTAATAACACGCACGAGCAAAAAACCTCTGCGGAGCAGGGCACTGGCTTTGTCATGGTTGGCGACAGCAACACTGAAGCGGCCAGCGACAAAAAAGAAGATGCCAAAGGTTCAGATTCTGATGATGCAAAGCCTGAGCAGAAGGGTAATCCGGAGCTGAAGAGCGAGCCAGAACAGAAGAAAGAGACGAAGGCGGAAACGGCTCCTGTGGATAAAACCTCTGCTGCTGACAAAACCAATACCGCTGAATCGGCTAAGAAACCCGGTGTCAGCGAAAAGCCAACAGCGGCAAAACCTGCCTCAACGGGAGCGCCAACAACAGAGAAGCCTTCCGGTAAAGGCGGCTCTGTTATCGCCCTTAGCGCACTGATTATCGCCCTGGGTGCCGCTGCCGCCTCCGGCTACACCTTCTGGCAACAGCAGGAAAAAACCGCACAGGCACTGGCGCAACTGAACGAACGCAACAACCAGCTGGAAGCACAGCTGAAACGTCAGGTTCAGGCTCTGAACAGCCTGCAATCACTACCAGCAGCCACGAATCAGCTGGGGCAGCAGACACAAAAGCTGCAGCAGGAACAGACGGAACAGCGCCAGAACCTGCAGGAACTGGCAGGTGCTTTTGCCAGCACTCAGGGACCTAAGCCTTCTGACTGGTTGCAGGCCGAAGCGGAATACCTG
This sequence comes from Oceanospirillum sp., assembly GCF_982874595.1. Lineage (NCBI taxonomy): Bacteria > Pseudomonadati > Pseudomonadota > Gammaproteobacteria > Oceanospirillales > Oceanospirillaceae > Oceanospirillum > Oceanospirillum sp. Next base: position 117,090 of record NZ_CEYNZH010000001.1, read on the forward strand.
CTGCGACTGGCCAATCATCGTCTGCAGCTGGAAGGGGATCTGACCGGAGCCAAAACCCTGCTCAGCAGTGCCGATGAGCGACTGGCTAAAGCTGATAACCCGGCGCTGTTTGCCGTGCGTCAGGCGATCGCCAACGAGCTGGCAGCCCTGAACAGAATCTACACACTGGATCAGAGCGGTATCTACTTCAAACTGAGCGCACTGGAAGGGCAGATCGACCAGCTGCCACTGCCGATGAATCCCGCCAACCGTAGCGCCTTCCGCCAGACCCAACTGGAAGACAATCAGGAACAGAGCGTCTGGCAGACCCTTTGGGATGAAGCCAAAACGCTGGTGGTAGTTCGCCACAGAGATGAAAAGATCACACCGCTTCTGCCGCCGGAAGAGAGCCTCTACCTGCGCCACAATCTGCGCCTGACCCTGCAACAGGCCCAGATCGCACTGCTGAAAGAGGAACAGACCCTGTATCGCACCCTGCTGGAACAAGCCAGCGGCTGGGTAAAAACACACTTCGATCAGGACTCCGCCCGCACCAAGAGCATATTAACAACACTGAGCGAACTGACTGCGCAGAACATCCGTCAGCAACGTCCGGATATCTCCGCATCACTGAATCTGCTGCGTGACCTGCGGAAACAACGCTTCAGCAGCAGCGTTCCGGTCTCACAGCCTGCAAGCGAAACCGATACCCCAACCGAAACCACAGCAACGGAGGCACCTGCATCATGAAGCGCCTCTATATCGCTGCGATTTTAGCACTGGCAGGCGGCATGTTTGCCGGTCTGCTGATGCAGGAAGATCCCGGTTATATTCTGATCAGCTGGGGCAAAACCACCATCGAGATGTCCTTCTGGATCGGCGCACTGCTGTTTGGCGCGGCACTGGTCAGCTTTCACCTGCTGATGCGCCTGCAATCCGGTGTTCGCCGCCCACTGAAAAGCCTGAATGTTTTCTCCGGTGCCGGGCGTGACAAGCGCGCACTGAAAGCCACGGTAAAAGGCCTGCTGCTGATGGCGGAAGGCCAGTGGCGCAAAGCAGAACGCCTGCTGAAACGCTCTGCATCCCGCTCCGGCGCGCCTGTGATCAACTATCTGGCAGCTGCCCGGGCAGCACACGCTCAGGGTCGTTATGAGCAGAGTGATCAACTGCTGAAAGAAGCACTGGAAAGTACACCCGGGGCAGAGACTGCAGTCAGCCTGTCTCAGATCGAGTTTCAGATGGAACGCGGTCAGTACGAGCAATGTCTGGCGCAGCTGCTACGCCTGCAGAAGAAAAATCCCCGTCACCGCTGGGTACTGAAAACCCTGCTGAAGGTCTATCAGAAGCTGGAAGACTGGCAGGGACTGAAAGCACTTTATCCACAACTGCTCAAGCAGGACATTCTGACGGATACCGAAGGCAGACAGCTGATGATCCGCCTGCATCTGGCGCTGCTGGAGCAGAGCCAGAATCTGTCTCAGGAAGATTGCCTGGAAGCGATCCAGAAGATCTGGAAAGAGCTGCCATCGGAGCTTAAGAAAGAGCAACAGCTGACCGAAGCCTACGCCCGAGCCCTGCACGACTGCAAAGCCGACATTCTGCTGGAACGCTTTATTACGGAACAGCTCCGTCAGAGCTGGCAGGAACAGCTGGTGATCATCTACGGCCTGCTGGAAAAGGGTGATGTACGCCAGCAGATGCAGCAGGCAGAGCAGTGGCTGAAGAAACACAGCGACAGTGCTGCACTTTATCTGACAGCGGGCAGGATTGCTCTGCGTAACCAGCTTTGGGGCAAGGCCGCAGACTTTATGGAAGAGAGCTTCCGCCTGCAGCCTCTGGCCACCACGGCTGCTGAGTTAAGTCGTCTGTATTCTGCGATGGGGCGCACCAGCAAGAGCCGAACCTACTACCGTTACTGTCTGGATCTGGCGGGCTACAACCTGCCGGGACTTCCGATGCCGAAAAATACGGTGCGTTAATCCGCGACAGATCGTTTGGCCGCTCAATGAAAAAGGCAGATGAGTCATCATCTGCCTTTTTCATTCACGAAGTTCTCCCCGATCTGCTTCCCATCATCAAGCAGCCAATCCGGTTAATCCATCAGATTTAAAAAGATACCCAACACCAAATGAAAATAATTCTCAAAAAGACTTTACAGCCTTAATGATAACGAATATCATTTACTCAAGCTTAAGGATTCGCCAAATCACTAAGCCGATTTAAACCACGTCTTAACAGGTTCAGGTTCCCGTTGTTACTGGTTTATCTCCTCATCAAGCTAATCACGGTCTCGCCCGGTGGACTCCCATCCCCGGGCATTTTTTTGTCTTCGCTTTCTATATTCTGCCCCTTGATACCGAGTTCATAGCCCTCTGAAATATTCTTAAAGCCACAAATGAAAATAATTCTCAAAAACGCTTTACAGCCTTAATGATAACAAATATCATTTACTCAAGCTTAAGGATTCGCCAAATCACTAAGCCGATTTAAATCAGACTCAGGCAGGTTCAGGTTCCCGCTGTAGTCACAGAGCGTCTGGTTTATCTCCTCATCAAGCTAATCACGGTCTCGCCCGGTGGACTCCCATCCCCGGGCATTTTTTGTCTGCTATTCAGAAACCCCATCAGATCCGGTCAACGTTCAATGTTATTGCAGGCATACGTTATAGGCATAAAAAAACAGCCGCACCTTTCGGCTACGGCTGTTTTCTGATTAAGCTTCAATAGCAATGAAGCTCAGATCTGAGGAGACTCAAACCTGAAGCATCAATCTTCTTCAGGCTTAAAGTCGGTTGAAGTGCGCTTGCGGATCATGCCAAAACCAACACTCTTACGCTCAACAGGAGCTACGCGCTTCTTGGCAGCGCCCTCAGCAGATTTCTTCTGATGGCGTTTCTGCGCTTTCTTCTCCTGTCCCTTTTTCTTCTCTTTCAGGGATTTCTTTTCAGCGGCTGTCTTCGGCTTCTTCTTACCAACGGTCTTGCCGTTAGCACGGACATCTTTCGGGCCTTTGTATTTGCCTTCCAGACCTTTCACCTTAACCTCATCAAAGCGAACCTGAATATAGCGCTCAATCGCGGCTTTCAGATTCCACTCATAGGAGGTGATCATAGAAACCGCGGTTCCGGTTTCACCGGCACGACCGGTACGGCCAATACGGTGAACATAATCGTCACCTTTGCGCGCCATATCATAGTTGATCACCAGCTCAATGCCGGAGATATCCAGACCACGGGCCGCAACATCGGTAGCCACCAGCACATCGATATGGCCCCGACGCATCAGGTTCATCACATGATTACGCTGATCCTGCGTCAGCTCGCCGTGTAAGACACCGGCACGCAGGTCTTTATAGCGCAGGAAGCCACCCAGACGATCCGCATCCACCCGCTTGTTCACAAACACCAGCGCTTTCTGATATTCACGGTCGTTCAGCAGACGCACCGTCATGGCGTCTTTATGTTTCGCATCATCCGCCAGCAGGTATTGCTGGGTGATGTTTTCATGCTGATCACGAACCGTGTTAACCAGTAAGGTTTCCGGATCGGTCAGCACGCGGTCGGCCACTTCACGAATCCCCTTACGGCTCAGCGTGGCCGAGAACAGCATGGTTTGACGCTCTTTGCGGCAGAAGTCGACAATTTTCAGCACTTCTTCGCTCAGGCCCATATCCAGCATGCGATCCGCTTCATCCAGAATCAGGTATTCCAGATCATTCAGATCCAGTGAGTCCTTTTCCAGATGCTCAAGAATACGACCCGGTGTCGCGATGATGATTTCCGGATTCTTGCGCAGTACCGCTTTCTGGAATTTGAAGGTTTCACCGCCAATAATCCAGGTCGCTTTGATATGGGTAAAAGCAGACAGCTCGGTAAAGTGCTTATAGATCTGACGCACCAACTCACGGGTCGGAGCCAGAATCAGCGCCCGGGCACCGGAGTTTGGCGCTGGATTTTCCAGAAAATGGTGCAGCATAGGTAGAAGGAATGCTGCGGTTTTACCGCTACCGGTTTCTGCACTGACCAGCAGATCTTTTTTTGTCATCGCCGCAGGAATCGCTTTCGACTGAACCGGAGTCGGTTCACTGAAGGCCATTTTTTCCAGCGCCTTCATTAGGCGTTCATGCAGGGAAAGCTCGGTAAACAAAGATTACACCTCAAAAATACTTACAGAATCAAAGCGTTACAGACCTGCTTTTAGCAAAGAGATCCGATCAAATATCAGCGCTTTTGATTGGGGGAGATCAGCAGCCCGATGAAACTCAGGCGCTGTTAATTTTTACTCATTAAGATTGCTGCGAAGCATAGCACAGCCACCGCTTCAGACAGATAAAAAACGGCTGATCAGGGCTAAAAACAGACAAAAAACCACGTGCCTCTCAGGGTCCGCTGAGAAAGAGATGCCGGTAAAGATCAGTCCGCCAGCGTAAACTGATCGCTGCCATCACCAAAACGGGATGGCTCGCCTTTTTTACTGGTGCCCAGCTTAATCATCAGGCGCAGGTCGTTCGGCGCATCGGCATAAGCCAGAGCATCATCATAGGTGATCTGCTCTTTCTTATAGAGCTCGTACAGCGCCTGATCAAAGGTTTGCATCCCCAGTTCCGTGGATTTTGCCATCACCTCTTTCATACCCTGCACATCCCCCTTGCGGATCATGTCTGACACCAGTGGAGTGTTAAGCAAAATTTCGATGGCCCCCTTGCGGCCTTTACCGTCCGGCGTGGGCACCAGTTGCTGAGCGACAATCGCTTTCAGGTTGAGGGAAAGATCCATCCAGACCTGATTGTGCTTCTCCGGCGGGAAGAAGTTGATCACCCGTTCCAACGCCTGATTGGCATTGTTTGCGTGCAGTGTCGCCAGACACAGATGACCTGTTTCGGCAAATGCCAGGGCATACTCCATGGTCTGGGAGCTGCGCACTTCACCGATCATAATCACGTTGGGAGACTGGCGCAGGGTGTTCTTCAGGGCGATCTCGTAGCTTTCCGTATCGATGCCCACTTCCCGCTGGGTGACGATGCTGTTTTTATGCTGATGGATAAACTCAATGGGATCTTCGATACAGATAATATGGCCGCGACTGTTTTCGTTCCGGTGCTGAATCATGGCGGCAAGGGAGGTGGATTTACCGGTGCCGGTGGCCCCGACAAACAGAATCAGGCCGCGTTTTTCCATCGCCAGCTCACTGACTTTTTTCGGCAGATCCAGATTCTCCAGTCTCGGCACTTCAAACTCGATCCGGCGCAGCACCATGCCGACCTGATTTCGCTGATAGAAGGCACTGACACGGAAACGACCAACCCCGGAAGCACTCAGAGCAAAATTGCACTCCCGATGTTCCATAAATTCCTGCGCCTGCTCGGCATTCATCACCCCAAAGACCAGATCCCGGGCCATATCCGGTGAAAGCGCACTGTTCGCCAGTGGCACGAGTTCTCCATTAAGCTTCATAGAGGGCTGCATGCCGGTGGTGATAAACATATCCGTGCCTTTTTTATCAGCCATCACCTTCAGCATCTTATAAAACTTATCCAACAGCCCCTGTTGCCGAGGTGTGCGGTGTTTCTCCAGATGAGAGTCAGACACAAACTGCTCCTAAAATTCCTTTTAACCCATAGAAATAATTACATAATATGTAATAAAAAATAAAGCATAGAACCTACGAACCATAAGGGGGCTAGCTGTAAAAAAGGGATTACACTACAAAAAAATTACAGTAAACCTCATTCAGCATTTTACATAAAAACATCTGGATTAACGGCTTTCTCCCGGGCGGTTTCCAGTGAAATCTGCCCCTTGTTCAGCATCAGCTTCAGGCACTGATCCATGGTTTGCATCCCCTGACCACTATTGGTCTGAATGACAGAATTCATCTGAGCGACCTTATCTTCCCGGATCAGATTCCGGATCGCCGGGGTTGCCGTCATAATCTCATGTGCCGCAATGCGGCCACCGCCCTGTTTCTTTAACAAAGCCTGGGAGACCACCCCCTGCAGAGATTCTGAAAGCATAGACCGCACCATGGATTTCTCCTGCGCCGGGAAGACATCAATAATACGGTCGATGGTTTTCGCTGCTGAGCTGGTATGCAGCGTGCCAAAAACCATATGACCGGTTTCGGCCGCGGTCAGCGCCAGCTGAATAGTTTCCAGATCCCGCATTTCACCCACCAAAATAATGTCCGGATCTTCACGTAAAGCGGAGCGCAGCGCATCACTGAAGGTATGGGTATCCCGTCGTACTTCACGCTGGGTAACCAAGCATTTTTTGCTTTCATGAATAAATTCGATGGGATCTTCAATGGTAAGAATATGCTGGTATTTGCGCTCATTCACATAATCCAGCATAGCCGCCAGCGTGGTACTTTTACCGGAACCAGTCGGGCCTGTGACCAACACCAAACCACGGGGCAGCATCGCCAACCGCTGGAAGATCTCGCCCATGCCCAACTGATCCATCGGCAATACCGTACTGGGAATAGTTCGGAAAACAGCACCGGCACCCCGGTTATGATTAAAGGCATTAACACGAAAGCGTGCGATACCGGGAACTTCAAAGGAGAAGTCGATCTCCAGAAATTCTTCATAATCCCGCCGCTGCTTATCATTCATAATGTCATACACCATGCGATGTACATCTTTATGACTCAGAGCAGGCACATTGATACGGCGTATGTCGCCATCGGTGCGGATTATAGGCGGCATGCCGGAAGAAAGGTGCAGGTCTGACGCACCTTGTTTTGCACTGAAAGCCAGCAGTTCGGTAATATCCATGGCCGAAATGATCCAAATGCGTGGGTTTGCTCTATATCCCCGTTCTCATTTAAACCACCACATGGGATACAGAATTAATGACAGCCTCTCATATTGCCAGAAATCTCTCCGAGGTGCGTCAGCAGATCGATACCTGTTGTGCGCAATATCAACGAAATGCTGCAGACGTCACCCTGCTGGCGGTAAGCAAAACCAAACCCGCTCAGCTGCTAAAAGAAGCCTACGATGCAGGGCAACGGGATTTTGGCGAGAACTACCTGCAGGAATCACTGGATAAACAGCAGGAACTGGCCGATCTGGATATTATCTGGCACTTTATCGGCCCGATTCAGTCCAACAAAACCCGGGCTATCGCAGAGAGTTTTCAGTGGGTGCACAGTGTTGATCGTCTGAAGATCGCCCGCCGACTGAGTGAGCAGCGCCCGGCTGAACTTCCACCGCTGAATATCTGCCTTCAGGTGAATATCAGCGCCGAAGCGAGCAAATCCGGTGTTACCGTTGATGAGCTGCCGGAACTGGCCCAAGAAGTTGCCGCCCTGCCAAACCTGACCCTGCGGGGACTGATGGCGATTCCCGCACCGGCGGATACTCTGGAAGCACAGCGGGAACCTTTAGCCGCACTTCGCAAGGCGCTGGAGGCGATCAAAGATAAGCATCCGCAACTGGATACGCTATCCATGGGGATGAGTGGCGATCTGGAAGCGGCTATCGCGGAAGGTTCTACCATGGTCCGTATCGGTACCGCCATTTTTGGTGCGCGGGATTATTCTAGCCGAGCTTAAACGTATTCAGACAAGATCGTTACACGATTCGTCACAGATACCGCATATAACACGCAATTTATCAGCAGATAACAGATTCAGAGGTTTAACATGCTAGCAGCCAAACTCGCTTTTCTGGGCGCAGGTAACATGTCCGGCAGTATTATCGGTGGTCTTCTGACCAACGGGGTTCCTGCGGATAACATTATCGCCACCCGTCGATCTGAAGAACGCCTTGCGGAGCTCAGAACCCAGTTCGGTATTGTCACCAGCAGCGACAATAATGATGCCATCGCCAAAAGTGATGTGGTGATTCTGGGTGTCAAACCTCAGATGATGCAGGACCTGTGCAACGAGATCCGCGAGCAGGTGCAAAAGAGCAAGCCATTGATCGTTTCTGTGGCAGCGGGCCTGAAATCAGAAGCGCTGGAACGCTGGCTCGGCGGCAACGTTGCCGTGGTTCGCACCATGCCGAACACCCCCTCACTACTGGGTTGCGGTGCAACAGGTCTTTATGCCAACAGCAAGGTCACCGGAATTCAGAAAGAGCTGGCAGAAAAACTGATGCAGGCGGTGGGTCTGGCACTTTGGGTTGACGAAGAAGAGCAGATGGACGCAGTGACGGCAGTTTCCGGTAGTGGCCCGGCGTACTTCTTCCTGGCGATGGAAGCGCTGCAGAAAGCAGGTGAAAGTGTCGGTTTAAGTGCCGAAGTTGCTGAAAAGCTGGCCATTCAAACCGCTCTGGGCGCAGCCCGTATGGCATCAGAAAGTGAGCATGATGCGGCTGAACTACGTCGTCGCGTAACCTCTCCGGGCGGCACCACCGAGCAGGCACTGAACACCTTTAATGATGGCGGCCTGACGGAGCTGTATGAGAAAGCGGTAAAAGCAGCGGCGAACCGGGGTAAAGAGCTGGCGGAACAGCTGGATAACTGATCCTGCAACGCTGACATCCGGCTAAAGGCAGTTATTTATCAGAATTAAGCTGGAAATAATCGCCTTCGCCTCCATACAATAGACATACTAGCGATTTAAGTGAATGCCGCCGTATTTTCCGGCTGCAGAACAAGACTCAAAACCCAGCTTTGGAGCACTCGCGTGATGGGACAATCTGTAGGTAATGCCGGCGTCTTTCTGGTCATGACCCTTGTTAATCTGTATCTGTTTATTGTGATGCTGCGCTTTATTCTGCAGTTCTCGCAGGCCGATTTTTATAACCCGATCTCTCAGGCTATTGCTAAGGCGACCTCACCACTGGTGAACCCGCTGCAAAAAGCACTCAAACCTGTCGGGCGCGTCAGTATCGCAACGCTGGTTATCGCGTTTTTTGTCAAACTGGTGGGTATTGCGCTGGTCTTTATTATCGCCGGACAAGGAGTTCCACCTATGGTGAACCTGCTGCTGGGTTCACTGACCGGTGTTATCACCACCTTGCTGGATATCTACTTCTACGCCCTGATCGGCTCGATTATTCTGAGCTGGGTTGCACCACAAAGCAGCCATCCGGGTGCCATGCTGATCTTCCAGATCACAGAGCCGGTCATGTCACCGGTACGCAATATTCTGCCCTCCATGGGCGGGCTGGATCTGTCGCCGATTTTTGTCTTTATCGGGATCAATGTGCTCGAAATCATGGTGATGGGTACGCTGGGTCAGGCATCCGGTATGCCACGCTATCTGATTGCCGGTCTGTAACGCTCCAAACAGACCTTTTTCACTCCCTGAAAAGAGCAGCAATCGCTGCTCTTTTTTCGTTTTGGCGTCCTGCCGCAAGACCAAAGTAAACAACGATAAGCCATTATTTTTCTTCTGAATAAAGCGCTGCCGTCTGCAGCAACAACTGTGTTACAGTGAACCTTTCCGTGGCTTGTGCCCCTGTACTCTGAACGCGCCCGTTTCAATACCCGAATGACTGCAACCAAAACCCTGTTGCAAAACTTCTGAACCGGCGATGGCAGGGGAGGCTAAGCCGCCCGCAGACATCTTGATTGAGGAAGATCCTGGGAAATGCCTAATGCGATTCCTGAAGATTCTGTCGGTATTGTCGAACCGCAGATTGCCCGCTTCGACACCCCGCTGGAACTCACCTGTGGCCGTACGCTGGACAGCTACCAACTTATCTATGAAACCTACGGCACACTTAACGCTGATCGCTCCAATGCGATACTGATCTGTCACGCCCTGAGCGGCACGCACCATGCGGCCGGTTATCACTCGATGGATGACCGGAAACCCGGCTGGTGGGATGCCTATATCGGTCCCGGCAAGTGTATCGATACCAACCGTTTTTACGTGGTTTGCCTGAACAATTTAGGCGGCTGCAGTGGCTCTACCGGCCCGACCTCTATTGATCCGGCCACCGGCAAGACCTACGGCCCGGATTTCCCGGTTATGACCGTCACCGACTGGGTGAACAGCCAGGTGCATCTGGGTGATTATCTGGGTATTGATACATGGGCCGCTATTGTTGGCGGCAGTCTCGGTGGTATGCAGGCGTTGCAGTGGTCCATTAACTACCCTGACCGTATGCACAATACGGTGGTGATCGCGGCAGCACCCCGCTTGTCGGCCCAGAACATCGCCTTCAACGAGGTCGCCCGTCAGGCGATCATGAGCGACCCTGAATTTCACGATGGCCGCTATGCGGACCACGGCACCATTCCGCGCCACGGTCTGCGTCTGGCACGCATGGTGGGGCACATTACCTATCTGTCTGAGCACTCCATGGGCGATAAGTTTGGCCGCGACCTGCGCTCCGACAAGATCAACTTCGGCTATGACGTAGAGTTTCAGGTGGAAAGCTACCTGCGCTATCAGGGCGATACCTTCTCGGAAAGCTTCGACGCCAACACCTATCTGCTGATGACCAAGGCGCTGGATTACTTCGATCCTGCAGCCCGCTATGGTGGTGATCTGTCTAAAGCGGTGACTCAGGCGAAGAGCAACTTCCTGCTGATCTCCTTCAGCACCGACTGGCGTTTTGCTCCGTCACGCTCAGAAGAGATCGTTGATGCGCTGACCGAGGCCGGTCGCAATGTCAGCTATGCCTGTATCGAATCCCCCCACGGTCATGATGCCTTCCTGATTCCGAACGAACGCTATGAGGCAGTCTTCTCCGCCTTTATGAATCGGGTCGCCCATCAGGCTGAAGCAAATGACAAACGTGAAGAAGGGGAAAAAGCATGCATCTGACACGCCCTGACTTAGCGATTATCCAGAACTGGATTCAGCCCAAAAGCCGTCTGCTCGATCTGGGTTGCGGTAGCGGAGAACTACTGGATTTTCTGCAGCATAAAAAACAGGTTTACGGCTACGGCCTTGAGATCGACGATCAGAAAATCACCGAATGTATCGCCAAAGGCGTCAACGTCATCGAGCAAAACCTTGATGATGGCCTGAGCAACTTTAAAGATCAGAGCTACGATGTGGTCGTGATGACACAGGCGCTGCAGGCGATGAAGCGCCCGGATCTGATGCTGGAAGAGATGCTGCGCGTCGGTAAGGAATGTATCGTGACCTTCCCGAACTTCGCCTACTGGCGCTGCCGTTTCTATCTGGCAGTCAAAGGGGAGATGCCGGTTTCCAAGTCTCTGCCCCACACCTGGTACAACACGCCGAACATTCACCTGTCCACGTTCCGGGATTTTGAGCAGCTGTGCAAAAGCCGCAACCTGCGCATTATCGATCGTGCTGTGGGCAACAGTGAGCATGAAAGCCACTGGGCAACCAAACTGTGGCCGAACCTGTTCGGCGAAGTGGCGATCTACCGTGTTACCCGTTAATTTCGAATAACAGGTGAGTCTGAGAGCAGCCCACAAGCTATGGCCCCCAAACTCTGCTTCGGCGAAGTGGCGATCTACCGCGTTATCCGTTAACCGGAACCCAGCTGAAAAGCCGAAGTCAGACAGGCAAACCAACCGTTTCTGTGGAGTTTCACTATGCACGTATTAACTTTCAATCGCATGCTGCTCAGCGTTATGGCGGGACTGGCTCTGATGCTGAGCCTGATCACTCCGGCACAGGCCGAGCAATATGAGCAGGTGGGTGATTACCAGATCCACTACAACACCTTCACAACGGGGTTTCTGCAGCCGGAAGTGGCTCAGGCCTATGGCATTGTCCGCAGTCGTTATCAGGCGATGATCAATATCTCGGTTCTGAAAAAACAGGCGGATGGCCGCTACAAACCAGTAGAAGCATTGGTTACCGGTGATGTGGCTAATCTGGCCGGTCAAAGCGTTAATCTGGCGTTCCGTACCATTCGTGAACCGAATGCGATCTACCAGATCACCAGCTTTAACTTTACGGAAGACGAGCCAACCCGCTTCCGTCTGAAGGTGCGCTTTGATCCCAATATGGAACCCTATGATCTGAGTTTTATCCGCCGTTTTTATGGTGAATAAGCCCGCCGTCCCTTCCGAATAAAACCTCGTTCCCACACCTGCGTGGGAACGCCGATATAGAGAATAGATTCCATGAACCAGAAATTAGTCCTCGCCAGCGGCAACAAAGGCAAACTGAAAGAGTTTGGTGAAGTGCTGGCACCACTGGGCTTTGAAGTTGTGCCCCAGTCCGAATACAACGTACCTGAAGTGGACGAAACCGGACTGACCTTTATCGAAAATGCCCTGCTGAAAGCCCGTGAAGCCAGCCGTGTCAGTGGCCAGCCTGCGATGGCCGATGATTCCGGTATCGAGGTCAATGCCCTTAATGGCGCACCGGGTATCTATTCCGCCCGTTTCTCCGGTGAAGGTGCAACCGATGCCAGAAACAACGCAAAGCTGCTGGAAGAACTGAAAGGCCTGCCTAAAGCTGAACGCACCGCCCGCTACTGGTGTGTGCTGGTTTATCTGCGCCATGCCGATGACCCGACACCGATTATCGCTCAGGGCAGCTGGGAAGGCCGTATTCTGGAAGCACCGGAAGGCGAAGGTGGCTTTGGTTACGATCCGCTGTTCTTTATCGAAGAGCAGGGCTGTACCGCTGCAGCCATGAGCCGGGAAGAGAAAAACAAACTCAGCCATCGTGGCAAGGCGACACTGGATCTGGTCAGCCAACTGAAAGCCCGTGGCTAAACGCTCTCTGCGCCAACGCGATTAATAGACTGACCGGATCTGAATATGACTCTGCCACCGTTAAGCCTCTATATCCACATCCCCTGGTGTGTTCAGAAGTGCCCCTATTGCGACTTTAACTCCCACGGCGTGGATCGCTTTAAGGCTGCGACCGACACGCCCCAGGGTGCTGAACTAGAGCCTGCAGGCCTGCCGGAGCAGGCGTATATTGCCGCTCTGATGCGGGATCTGGATGCGGATCTGGCGGGGGCACAGGGGCGACCACTGACCAGTATTTTTTTTGGCGGCGGTACACCCAGCCTGTTTTCACCGGAGGCGATCGGGCAGATTCTGCAGGGTGTCGAACAGCGCATCCCTTTTGCAGACGATATCGAGATCACCTTAGAAGCCAACCCAGGCACCGTGGAGCAGGCGCGTTTTGAAGGTTATCGCGAAGCCGGTGTAAACCGGCTCTCCATTGGCATCCAGAGTTTTGATCCTGAGCAGCTGAAACGCCTTGGTCGCATCCATAACAGTCAGGATGCCATTCGCGCTGCCGAAAGCGCCCGCAGGGCCGGATTTACCCGCTTTAACCTTGATCTTATGCACGGCCTGCCGGAGCAGACTGAAGCAGAAGCGCTTGCCGATCTGCAGCAGGCGATCGACCTGCAACCGGATCATCTCTCCTGGTATCAGCTCACGTTAGAACCCAACACCGCTTTTTATCAGGCTCCACCGCCGTTACCGGATGACGATACCCTTTGGGAGGTTCAGCAGGCGGGGCAAACACTAATCGCCGACGCCGGTTATCAGCAATATGAGGTTTCCGCCTATGCCAAACCGGGATCGGAAGCTCGGCACAACCTGAACTACTGGCAGTTTGGTGATTATCTGGGGATCGGTGCCGGAGCCCATGGCAAAATCACCCGGCCAACGGCAGAGAGTGGGCTGGAAATTGTCCGTACCAGCAAGCAGCGCCACCCCAAACAATATCTGAACGCCGTGGATTACACCTCTCAGCGCACAAGGCTTGAGCCGGAAGAGATGCCGGTGGAGTTTCTGATGAATGCCTTACGACTGAAAGAGGGTGTGGATGAATCACTTTATCCACAGCGAACAGGACAGCCATTAGACAGCCTGTCGCCGGAACTTGAGAAGCTGCAGCAGATGGAACTCATGGAAGCGGGTACAGGGCGTTTGAGGACCACCGATGAAGGTTTTATCTACCTAAATGCCGTGCTGGAGACTTTTCTTGCCGCTGAAGATTAGAGGCCAAACACCGGCATCAGTGAAGCGCCTCTATGTTCGTTGGTGAAAGCACTGCTTCAGCCAGCTTTTCTTCCAGCGCGCTCAGTTTCAGAGGTCGGCTGTATAGAAAACCCTGACCAATATCACAGCCGCTTTCCGTTAGAAACTGTGCCTGTTCGGGCTGCTCAATGCCCTCTGCAACAACACTCAGATCCAGCTGCTGCGCCAGCACAATAATGGTCCGGGTAATAGCGCAATCGTTACGACCATGGGGCAGATCCTTAACAAAGGCACGATCCACCTTAAGCACATCGATCGGCATCTCTTTCAGATAAGCCAAAGAGGAATAGCCCGTACCAAAATCATCAATAGCCAGGCTGACACCCAACGCCTTCAACTCATGGAGCACCGGCAGCATATCGCGCATATTCTCCATCAGCATACTTTCGGTAATTTCGAGCTCAATCCACTTAGGATCAACTCCGGTCTGCTCCAGAATGGTTTCTACCTGGCTGACAAAACCCGGATCCTGAAACTGACGTGCAGATAGATTCAGCGCCATTTTGATGGGACGCTGGCCCGCAATCTGCCATGTCACAATCTGGCGACAAGCCGTTTCCAAAACCCAATGGCTAATAGGAAGGATTAATCCGGTCTCTTCCGCAAAAGGAATAAACTCCAGCGGAGGGACCAAGCCTCGATCGGGATCATTCCAGCGAATCAGGGCCTCAACACCGACGATACGGTTGTCTTTCAAACACACCTTAGGCTGATAATAAAGCTCTAACTCCCCATGCTGCATCGCCTTGCGGAGACGTACCTCAAGATCCAGGCGTTTCTGGGCCTGCTGATTCAGCTCTTCAGAAAAGAAGTGACAGGTACTTCCGGTTTGCTGTTTAGCCTTATACATCGCCAGCTCAGCATTACGCAAAGCACCCGTTGTATCGGTAGCATCCTGAGGCAAAAATGCAACGCCAATACTGGCAAAAGCATTAATGGTGTGCGGACCCAGCTTAACAGTCCGGTTGAACTGATAACAAAGCTGATCCAACCATTCGTTCAGCTTATCGCGACTGCCTGCACGATGCAGAATCGCAAACTCATCACCGCCTAAACGCACCAGTATATCCGAGTCACTCACCACAACTTTCAGACGATGCGCTGCCGTTTTGATCAGACGATCGCCCATATCGTGACCGAGTGAATCATTGACCCGTTTAAAGTCATCCAGGTCAATAAAGACCAACACAGTCTGACGATCAAAACCCGAGGCTTCTGCCTCGGCAAAAAACTCATCCAGATTATCGAGCAAAAACTGGCGATTACCCAGTCCGGTGATCGGGTCAAAGAACGCCAATTGCTGGATTTTACGGTCGGTTTCCCGTTGTTCTGTCAGATCCTCACCAACGGCAACCAGACCGGTTATCTCACCTTTCTCCGAGGCAACCGGAGAAACTGACAAGCTATTCCAGAATAGCTCACCGTTTTTACGCCGACACAAAAGCTCACCATGCCAGGGCTTGCCCTGCCGAAGAGTGGTCGACAGGTGCCGCCTGATCTCAGGAGAAGTACGACCAGCAGAGAGAAAATCGACATGACGGCCAATCACCTCTTCTGGGGTAAAACCAGAAATACGGCAAAATTGCCAGTTCACATACTCAATGTTGTAGTGAGCATCAGTGAGCATGACACTACTACCACTCTGATCCAGTGCATTGGACAGCTTCTCTTTCTCGCGCTCGGCCGCCAAGCGATGCGTAATATCATGGATAATCGAATAGAGAAGCTTCTGACCCCGATACTCCACGGGACCACTGTGTACTTCGACATCTCTCAATTCACCGGATGCCAGCTTATGGCGGAAGACAAAATGATTACGCTCTTCCTGTTCAGCATCCAGCATCGCCTGAACGATCTCATCCTCTGACATCGCATTAATATCCGTGGCATGAAGAGAGGTGATCTGATCGTAGCTGTAACCATAGAAGCGACAGGCAGCCTCATTAGCATCGACCACCTCACCACTCTGAGGATTGATCAATAACTCAACAACCCGACTGCCTTCAAAAAGCTGACGATAGCGCAACTCGCTGTCATGGAGCTGACCCTCTGTATTTTTTCGCTCAGTGACATCCACCAGATAACCATTGAATGCCGAGGGCTGGCCGGAATCATCCCGGTCAATCATGGTGACATCCATTACCCAGATATAATGGCCATCACTATGCCGAAGCCGATAATCTTTATGGGTAAAGCGGGAGGTACCACTGTCCAGCGCAAGAGTCACTTCAGCGGTTACATGGCCAATGTCATCAGGGTGAATCAGATCGGAATAGACAAGCTGATTCTCAAGAAATACGGAGGGTGAGTAGCCCAGTAGGGAGGCAACATTGCCAGTAACGAAATGCACAGGCCAGGGGTTACCCCCAACCGGCTGCGCACCCCATTTAAAAACAACTACAGGCCCGGTATCAAACAAGCTGGGATTAATATAGGCCTTCCCTTGCGCGTCCATCGCCTACTCCGGCTAAATGCTTAAATCGCCTCAGATGATGCGATATTTTTGTTATTAGAATCTTATGAGGTTAAGCCATTTCTATGATCAGAAAATGACAACCTTCTTTTTGGATGTTAGTTAACCACCAGATGCTATACGTTACCCCAAATAAAAAAGCCCCTGCAAGAGGGGCTTTTCAGGTTAGCAAAAATTAACCTGCTTTTTGCTGCAACCACTGATCAAGCGCAGCAATATCCTCTTGTTTCAGTGTCCCAGCGGCTTGTTTCAGCTTGATCAGGTTGACCAAATAGCTGTAACGGGTATCAAGATATGCAGTCTCAGCTGTGTAATAAGCTTGCTCAGCCTGTAGCACATCGACAATATTGCGAGTTCCTACTTCATAACCGGAACGGGTCGCACGCAGTGCACTTTCAGAAGAAAGCAGCGCCTGACGGCGGGCCTCAACCTGCTGAACACTGGTCGTAACCTGAATATAGTAGTTACGGGCATTCAGTGCTGCAGAACGACGCTTCAATTCCAGCCCCTGTTCAGACTGATTCAGGTAGTGGCTTACCTTATTGATATTGGCACTGGTAGAACCACCTGCGTAGATCTGCCAGCCCATCTCAACACCCAAGGCCAGATTAGTCATATCTGTTTCTGCGTCAGCATCAGTGTTCTGATAAGCCAGCTCTGCCTTGGCGTTAATGTACGGCAGATAAGCAGACTTCGCGGCTTTTACCGCAGTCGTAGACACATCTTTCTGTTTCTGAGCGGCTTTAACATCCGGATTATTAGCCAAAGCCAGATCGATCCAGTATTGGACGGTGGCTGGCTGAGGAGCTTTTACCGGAAAGTCTTCAGCCAGAGTATTCAACTCGCTATAGCTCTTACCGGTCAGTAGCTGCAGGGATTCTTCACTGATCAGAAGAGCACCTTCGGCCCCAATGCGCGCAGCACGGGAGCCATCATAGGCCGCCTGAGCTTCATTTACGCCAGTAATCGGTATCAGACCCACTTTAAACTGCTGCTTCGCCTGTTCCAGCTGACGTTTGATCGCTTTTTCCTGTGCTTCAGCAGAGATGAGACTATCCTTTGCACGAAGAACGCCAAAGAAAGCTTCCGTCACTCGAACCATCAGGTCCATCTCAGCGGTCTGATATTCATAGCGGGCTTTCTCAGTAGTCGCCTGAGCAACACCGATCTGCGCTATATTTCCCACATTCAGCAGAGGCTGAGTCACTGTCAGTGCTAATTGCGCCTGGTTGTAACTGTCTCCGGCATCACGGCCCTGCAAGGTGCCATCCGGAGAGTTATTCATCAAACTACCGCCAGCGGTAACCGTTGGTTTTACACCGGCCCAAGCTACGTTTTCATCTTCGATAACCGCATTCAGTTCAGACTGGGCTATTTTCAGCTGGTAATCGTTCTCCAAAGCATCCTGATAGACGCTGGACAAAGTTTGCGCCTGAGCATGAATACTCAAAGCAGAGATTAAAGCCGCTGAAATAGCGGTAAGTCGTCGCATGGTCTGCTCCTGCACGTTGTTAAATTCGTTCAGATAAAGCGGTTAACAGCGTCTCTTCCGAGAAACACCTTAGATCCGTTGTGGTGCGGCTTCAGTGTAACTCAAAACCCATCATAGCCAATCACCAAACACATATTCATATGCTATTAGATGCTATTTTAGATCAATCTAATATATTTGTTAACCAAAAACAATATTCAGCCGGTAAGTCTCGCAGAGGCTTACTGCGCACCCAAGCAAGATAATTAATCGGAATTACATCTTTTAGCGAAGATCGGCTGAAAAATTCAGACGTTTGGAGAAAATGAAGAATTAAGCGGCAAGATTGATCTGACGAGCCAGCTGCTGACCCAGTTCAGGTGTCTCAACAACACGGTACAGATTGCTTGCCTGGGCCGGACGCACTGCAGTAACTTGCTGGATATTGGGAAAGACATCAGACAACGCACGAAGAAAGCTGAAATAGCCACCATAACCCGAGATCATAGAATGATTCATGGCACGGTTAACCGCCATGGCTGTTTTACGGGCTTTAGTGTCAGCTTCCAGATTCTGACGCAGCATATCGACCTGTGCATTGCTGTCGATACCCTGGATATCAGAGGCATAGAGAGGCGTCGTTAACAAACTCAACAACATAGAGAACTGTCCACCCTGCGAGTTATGCAGGGCGGTGTTCATGGACTTAGCAACACCGGTAGACTGTTCAAGTTGATTGACGATTTTCATCGGATAACGACCAATAAAAGATGACTGTTCTCCTCCTATCGGCTGTTCGATAAATATCTTTACACTTTATTGCCTTATTTTTTCGTTCAGGTGCTGAATCGATATTTTTCAAGGCCAAAGCACTGGACATCTCAAAGCCCTCTACCTAGACTCTGTGCCATCTTGACGGGGTGCACGGTTGGCTGAGATCGCTGCAATGCAGCGGAACCCGAAGAACCTGAACTGGGTAATTCCAGCGTAGGAATCGAGAAACTGAATCCAAAAATCCGTACTGCCGGACTTATAAAGGCAGACCGGGATCTGAACACAAAAACCATCTTTTATCAGTGTTCGCGCCACCGGATTCATCCACGGCACAGCCAACCTTTCTCTCTGTCATGTTTAAACACTGGTTGCTCACCCAGAGCACGGTTTAACACTGCATATTCTGTTCAACCGCAGATGACGGTAATAAAGGTAGGCATGATGCAAAACAATCAGAACAATCCCAATAACACTCCGCAGGGACCGCTGAATCAAACCGCACAGGTGGATCAGGCGTCCATTCAGCCCTTCCCGAATTCCCGCAAAATTTATATCGAAGGCAGCCGCCCCGACATTAAAGTGCCGATGCGCGAAATCAGCCTGAGCCCGACCACTGGCAGCTTCGGTAACGAAGAGAACGAGCCGCTGCGCGTTTATGACACTTCAGGCCCTTATACCGATCCTGCCGTTCAGATCGATGTGCGTAAAGGCCTGAACCCTCAGCGTAACCCCTGGATCGAAGCGCGTGACGATACTGAGGTTCTGTCAAAACTGTCCTCCGAATACGGCCGCATGCGCGAAGCCGACCTGACGCTGGAGTCACTGCGTTTTGATCTGCAGCGCAAACCCCGTCGCGCCAAAGCCGGTAAAAACGTGACCCAGATGCATTACGCCCGTCAGGGTATCATCACCCCTGAGATGGAATACGTTGCCATCCGCGAGAACATGAAGCTGGCTGAGATGCGTGAGCAGCACCAGCTGAATGAACAGCATCCGGGTCAGTCCTTTGGTGCGGCTATTCCGGACGAGATCACGCCGGAGTTTGTCCGTTCCGAGATCGCCCGTGGCCGCGCGGTACTGCCTGCCAATATCAACCACCCGGAAATCGAGCCGATGATTATCGGTCGTAACTTTCTGACCAAAATTAACGGCAATATTGGTAACTCAGCGCTGGGTTCTTCCATTGAGGAAGAAGTGGCCAAGATGACCTGGGGCATCCGCTGGGGTGCTGACACCGTGATGGACCTGTCCACCGGTAAAAACATTCACGAAACCCGTGAGTGGATCGTGCGTAACAGCCCGGCTCCTGTCGGCACCGTACCGATTTATCAGGCGCTGGAGAAGGTTAACGGCGTTGCTGAAGATCTGACCTGGGAAGTGTTCCGCGACACCCTGATCGAACAGGCGGAACAGGGTGTGGATTACTTCACCATTCACGCCGGTGTACGTCTGGCTTACGTGCCGCTGACTGCCAAACGTATGACAGGTATCGTTTCCCGTGGTGGTTCCATCATGGCGAAATGGTGTCTGGCACACCATAAAGAGAGCTTCCTCTACACCCACTTTGAAGAGATCTGCGAGATCATGAAGGCCTACGACGTGACCTTCTCGCTGGGTGACGGTCTGCGTCCGGGTTCCGTGTATGACGCCAACGATGAAGCTCAGTTTGCCGAACTGGAAACCCTGGGCGAGCTGACCAAGATCGCCTGGGAACATGATGTTCAGTGCTTTATCGAAGGTCCGGGTCACGTGCCGATGCACATGATCAAAGAGAACATGGACAAGCAGCTGAAAGAGTGCGGCGAAGCACCTTTCTACACCTTGGGCCCTCTGGTGACCGATATTGCACCGGGTTATGACCACATCACTTCCGGTATCGGTGCCGCCATGATCGGCTGGTACGGTTGTGCCATGCTCTGTTATGTAACGCCAAAAGAGCACCTGGGTCTGCCGAACAAAGACGATGTTAAAACCGGCATCATCACCTATAAGATTGCGGCGCATGCAGCGGATCTGGCCAAAGGTCACCCGGCGGCGCAGGTGCGTGATAACGCCATGTCCAAGGCGCGTTTCGAATTCCGTTGGGAAGACCAGTTCAACATTGGCCTCGACCCGGATACCGCCCGCAGCTACCACGATGAGACCCTGCCAAAAGAGTCCTCCAAGGTGGCGCACTTCTGCTCCATGTGCGGACCAAAATTCTGCTCCATGAAGATCTCTCAGGAAGTCCGGGATCTGGATGCGGAACAGGTCGCCGCCATCAATGCTCAGGCAGAAGAGGGTATGCAGGAGAAATCGAAAGAGTTTCTGGAAAAAGGCTCCGAGCTGTATCAGGAGGTCTAGGCCCTATCCAATCCATTTAGGTCCTAGCCAACGTATTTAGGTCCTGGACAACTTACTTTAAGCTGCGGAGCTACTCCGCAGCTTTTCTTTTTCAAAACGCCCCATTCAAAAGAAATATTCTGTGTAACAACCGATTCCATCCATCCTAACGAACGCCCCCCCGTTATTCCCCCCTTCAATCAGTGGTTTTAAGCAAAAAGGGTGGTATTCTTCCCTGAATTAGCAGGTAACGTTATTCCCGATTTAACAGCCAACTTAATGAGGTTCTCAATGCATCTACTGAATTGGTCTTTGTGGCGACTCGGTTCGTTCGCGCTGATGGTTCTGCTCACACTGGTACAAACACCCAACGCTTTAGCTGATGCTCCGCAGGCTCTGTCTATCGTTCAGGGGGAAAACCAGTACACGCTCAGTCTGAGTAACATTGAATCTCTGGGTTTACACGAAGTCACCATGCAACACCCCGAGGGCCCCAAGGGCACCTTCTCCGGGGTTTGGCTCGACGCTTTACTGAAGAGTCAGAAGCTCGACAAGGCGCAACGTGTTCGCTTTATTGCAGAGGATGGCTACACCACCTTCCTGTCGCCAAAAGAGCGTAGTGAAAAGCGCTATCTCCTGGTCACTCGCCTGGATGGCAAGCCTGTAACACAAAAAGATCTTGGGCCTTATATGCTGATCGTCCCTGAAGACGCTCAGGCCGCTCTTGAGGGCACGGCTTCCATCACTCGCTGGATCTGGGCGGTGCGCAAAATTCAAGCACGATGATGCATCAATCAGGCAAACGTCTTCGCAGATGGCTTGCAGCCTCCTTCGCGCTACTGATACTGGTCTGCGGGCTGGCGATCACCTATTACCTGAAAGAAGCCCGACGTCATGTTGGCGCTGACTATACCTCCATGGTGACCGATGTGATTCGTGCTCAGGCCAGCATCTCTGAACTTCGCCTGACACTGGAAAGCCTCCTGAAAGAGCAGGAAAAACATCACCTCGAACAACTCAACATTATTCTGATGCGCATCGACAGACGCGCACGAACAGTACGCCACTCATTAAGCCAAAGTGACCTCCCCGATACAGACTACATCGCTCAGTTTGAAGAGATAAAACGCGCAGAGGATCAGCTGTCCGTGCTGCTTGAGTTGCTGAATCTCGCTGAGGAGAAGGGTGCTGATATCTTAGATATCCCCCATGTTTACCATCAGGGGATGGCTCTGGAACAAAACCTGGCCTGGGCCTACAGCGAACTCAACGAGAAACTCCACTTAGCGTCTGCCACTCAGCGCCAACTGATGCAGTGGCTATCCATCGCAGTGATCAGCTTATTACTCCTGGTGGTCCTGGTAGTCGCCAGCCTGATGCTGGCTCTGATGCGCATTCATCAGCAGAACAGTGCGCTACTGCATCAGAGCCAGACCGATACACTTACCGGGTTATACAATCGCCGCCGAATGTACCAGATCGCAGAGCAGGAGCTGACCCGTATTCAGCGTAATGGCGGTTCGTTGGGCCTGATACTGATCGACCTTGATCATTTCAAACAGATCAATGATACCCACGGCCACCCCACCGGAGATGCCGTACTAAAGACCTTCGCGGCCATGATCCTCAAAGAGATCCGGGAAATTGATATAGCAGTGCGCATGGGCGGTGAAGAGTTTGCCATTATCATGCCGGGGGGCGACAAGTCATCGGCCTACGCTCTGGCAGAGCGCATACGAAAAGCGACCATAACCCTGATACTACCCGACAATCTTAGGCTCACCGCCAGCTTCGGGGCCAGTGCAACACAGGGATCTGAAGACACCTTTGAGCAACTCTTTTCCCGTACGGATAAACTCCTTTATATAGCCAAGACAGAAGGCCGTAATCGCACAGAAGCGGATTAAGGAACCTCCGCGTAACATTCTGAATAAAAAAAGACCTTTCTGCTTCCAGTGAACTAAATTCATCAGATAACGTATACGGATAATACGTGTTTGATCTATGCTGCCCTGATGTCACGCTAACAATCCAATATCAGGCGCTACTCTTCTATCCTGTGGCCCTTTTACATTCAGACCAAACGGACAACGATTATGCCTGCCGATACTGATCACTGTAACGGACACAACGCCACTCAAGCACATCAGAATTCAGATATTCCTGGCTGTGATCGCTGTAGAGACAGGCCGCCTCTACCCTTTACCTTCAGTTTTGCTTTTCAGCCCATTGTCAGCGCCAGCCAGAAAAAGACCGTTGCCTATGAGGCCTTAGTCCGGGGCATTAATGGCGAACCTGCCGGAACCATTTTTCAGCATGTGAACGACGATAATCTCTATCAGTTTGATCAGGCCTGTCGGGTCACCGCCATCAAAAAAGCGGTTGAGATCGGTCTCGCGGATCAGGATGCCCGCCTGAACCTGAACTTCACCCCTAATGCGGTGTATCAGCCGGAGCTCTGTATCCGCACCACGCTGGAAGCCGCCAGAAAGTATGGTTTTCCATTAGAGAAAATTGTCTTTGAGGTCACCGAAGGTGAAGAGGTCAAAGACAAGCAGCATCTGGTCAATATTATCGATGCCTATAAAAAGATGGGCTTTAAAACCGCCATTGATGACTTTGGCGCAGGTTATTCCGGCCTGAACCTGCTGGCGGACTACGAGCCGGATACCATCAAGCTCGATCGGGAGCTGATTATCGATATTCACCAGCACCCGCGAAAGCAGGCGATTATTCGCGGCATCATTATGGTGTGCGAAGAACTGAATCTGGAACTGCTGGCAGAAGGGGTTGAACTGCAGGAGGAATACGAATGGCTGCGGGATCAGGGTATCGATCTGTTTCAGGGCTTCTACTTTGCGCGCCCCGGCTTTGAAACCCTGCCTGAGGTTTCTGCCAGTCAGTTCTGATTTCACACTAAACCGCACTGGAATGAATGACCACGCTCAGCTGACAACCTGAACCGGAGACCCAAAAACTGCGTACCAAACGCAGTTAAACCAGAGAAAATCAGGCAGAGGGTAACGCGGATGAAGGTTTTGATATGTGCCGGTAATGGTGGAGTCGGGCAGGGGCTGATCAGCGCGATCCGTGAACGCTATCCCGATGCAGAAATCGCAGCGACCTACCGAAGCCGCAAGCCGGAAAACACTTCCGCAGATGTGCACTGGTATCAGGCCGATCTGACCCACAGGGATTCGGTTGGCAAACTGGCTGAATCCGTGACTCAGGTGGACTGGCTGATCAATTGCGCTGGTTTCCTTCACCATCACACCCATGATGGCTTTCAGGGGCCGGAAAAGAGTATCCGCCAGTTTGAGCCGGATTTCTTTCTGCACAATATTCAGCACAACACCCTGCCAACACTGCTGTTGGCACAGCACTTTTCCTCAGCCCTTAAAAAAAGCACTCGCGGGATATTTGCCGCAGTCAGCGCTAAGGTCGGCAGTATCGAAGATAACCAGCTGGGCGGCTGGTACAGCTATCGCGCTTCTAAAGCGGCTCTCAATATGGCGCTGAAAACCCTGTCTATCGAGTGGCAACGCAGCCATAAACATCTGTGTGTTGCGGCCCTGCATCCCGGCACCACAGATACCGGCCTTTCCGAACCTTTTCAGAAAAATGTCCCCGAGGGTAAACTCTTCACCCCAGAGCAAACCGGCCATTACCTGCTGAATGTGCTTGAACAGCTGATACCGGAGCAAACCGGCTCCTTCTTCAGCTGGAATGGGGAGACGCTGCCATGGTAAGCCCACAGCAAACCCATGAGCCAAAACAACCCTCTAAACGGGGCTTATATCTTTTCGGTCACGATCTGCGGCTGGAGGATAATCCTGCGCTGAATCACCTGATCAGCCAATGCGATGAAGTCCTGTTCGTCTACCTGCTGAATCCTGAACTGACCAAGGCCAGCCACCATGGCTTTCCAAGACTGGGACAGCACCGCTGGCAGTTTATCTGGCAATGCTTAAGGGATCTGAATCAGCATCTGCAGCGCTTTGGCCATCAGCTGCATCTGATACAGGGCGAGCCTGAGAAAACAATTCCGACTTTGATCGAAAAGCACCGCCTAGACCTGATAGCAGGCAGTTTTAACAGCGGCTTGAATGAAACACGTTTCTGGCAAGCCTTGCAGGATCAGACTGATTGCCACGTGATAACGCTGCATCAAAACAGCTTATTCACACCGCAACATCTGCCGGTGTCTGTGGATAAGATACCGAAACAGTTCACTCCCTTCCGCAAGCTGGCGGAAGAACAACTTGTGCCGGATCCGGTCACACTGGACGTCAGACTGGCACAAACCAAACCCATCATCGTGGTGGAAGACGCCGGTTCATGGCCAGAAACACCGCCACTATTATCGGATTATCAGCAGACCAGCAGCCATCAGGAACGCCCCATTCAAGGTGGCTGTGAAGCCGCCTGGAATCATCTGGATCACTTTATCTGGAAAAGCCGCGCTATCGATCACTACAAGCAATCCCGCAATACACTGGATGTTGTGCAACATCCGGATCATGTCAGCCTGCTCTCTGGCTGGCTCGCTCAGGGTTGTTTATCTGGCCGTCAGGTCTGGAGTGAGATCAGCCGCTACGAGCAGCAATTTGGCGCGAACGAATCCACTTACTGGTTAAAATTTGAGCTGCTCTGGCGGGAGTTCTTCTACTGGAATGCCCACCGTTTACAGGCGGACCTTTATCGGTTTGGCGGAGAAAGGCGCAAAAAGCCTCTGACCAGCTTCTACCCTCAACGCTTTAAAAGCTGGTGCGAAGGCAGCACGGCATTTCCTATTGTTAACGCCTGTATGAAACAACTGAAAGTGACAGGCATGCTGTCCAACCGGGGCCGCCAGATTGTCGCCAGTGCTCTGGTCAACGAGCTGCAACTGGACTGGCGCTACGGGGCCGCCTGGTTTGAACATCAGCTGGTCGATTACGACCCCGGCAGTAACTACGGTAACTGGCAGTACATTGCAGGAGTCGGCTCAGACCCGAGGGGCGGCCGGCACTTTAATCTGGAAAAGCAAAGCGCCGAGTTTGATCCCGAAGGAGATTTTATCCACCGCTGGCAGGGCAAAGAAACGGCCTTTAGCGATGCGGTAGGCATCGATGACTGGCCAATCCGGCCCTGACTTTGCTCAACCGGCAAAGCCCTCTCACCAATACCCGCAAAACAGATGCCTGATTTCCAGTCACTGAAAAACCTTTGCCTGTCCCGTCTCTGTGTCTATTATCAATATTGCTGCAACGCACAAATAACCATAAAAAAATAATGCCAGCTCATCACAGAGGACTCCACCATGCTCTATAAACTGCATCACAGTTACAGTCAGGTTGCTCAACCCATTCATCTCTGGGCGCAGGCCTGGCGAAAACAGCTGTCACTACCCTGGAATCCTCTGCGTATCACCCAAACCGGTAAGTTGCTGACTGCGGCAGCGGAACTGATCGAACGCTGCACCGATAACTACGAAAAACCCAGCTTTGAACTGCCTTTTACCGAAGTTGATGGTCAGAAGGTGCGCATCCGGGAAGAGATTATCCACACCCTGCCGTACTGTAATCTGCTGCATTTCCGCCGCTCCGGTGAGTATCAGCACCCTAAGCTGTTGATTGTTGCCCCTATGTCCGGCCATTACGCCACCCTGCTGCGGGGTACCGTTGAACAGTTTATTCCCGACCATGAGGTTTATATCACCGACTGGGTTAACGCCCGGGAAGTGCCGCTGGAAGAGGGTAGCTTCAACTTTGATGACTACGTGCGCTACCTGATCGAGTTTCTGCAGCTGTTAGGACCGGATACCCATGTGATCGGTGTCTGTCAGCCCAGTGTGCCTGCCATTGTGGCAACAACGGTGATGGCAGAACAAAACGATCCCTGCGCCCCTAAATCTCTGATTCTGATGGGCGGCCCGATTGATACCCGAAAAAATCCAACGGAGGTAAACGATTACGCATCCGGCAAGGATTACGAGTGGTTTCAGGATCAGGTGATCTGCACGGTTCCAGAGGGTTATCCCGGCGCCGGTCAGCGGGTCTATCCGGGTTTTATTCAGCTGTCCGGCTTTATGAGCATGAACCTGGATAGCCACGTGAATAAGCACTTCAAGTTTTTTGGCGACCTGATCAAAGGGGATGGCGACAGTGCCGAAGCACACCGCAAGTTCTATAACGAGTATCTGGCGGTGATGGATCTGCCCGCGCCCTTCTTTCTGGAAACTATCAAAAAGGTGTTCCTCGATCATGACCTGCCAAGGGGCGAGATGACCTATCAGGGCAAAAAGATTGAGCCAACGGCAGTCACCAAGACCGCACTGATGACCATTGAAGGTGAGAACGACGATATTACCGGTATGGGGCAGACGGAAGCCGCCCATGACATTCTGACCAAGATTCCGAAAACCAAGCGCCAGCACTATATTCAGCAGGGCGTGGGGCATTACGGCATCTTTAACGGCCGCCGCTTCCGGGAAGAGATCGCTCCGGAGATTAAGGCCTTTATGCAGAAGGCCTGAAACGCGAAAGCCCCCGAGACCTTATAAGGTCTCGGGGGCTTTCATTTTGGTCATCAGAAATTCTGACGCTGAAGATCAGCTCACCTTGCGGTAGATGATATCCCATACGCCATGACCCAGACGCTCACCACGCTTTTCAAACTTGGTGATCGGACGGGAATCCGGACGCGGTACGTAATCACCATCGGTCGCGGTATTCTCGTAGCCTTCTGCCGCCTGCATCACTTCTACCATGTGTTCGGCGTAGTTTTCCCAGTCCGTTGCCATATGGAAGCGACCACCCACTTTCAGCTTTTTGCGCAGCAGCTGAACAAACTCAGGCTGTACGATACGACGCTTATGATGGCGCTTTTTATGCCACGGATCAGGGAAGAACAGCTGCAGCAGATCCACCGAACCATCCGGAATGCACTGGTTCAGAATCTCAACTGCATCATCTTCGTAGGCACGCAGGTTGGTCAGACCGGCATCACCGGCTTCTGCCATCAGCTTACCAACACCCGGGGTATGCACCTCGATACCGATAAAGTTGTGATCCGGCATGGTCTTCGCCTGTTCAAACAGGGAGTGCCCCATACCAAAACCGATCTCGATCACCAGAGGCGCATCACGACCAAACACCTGTTGCGGGTCGATTTCACCCTGCTCCAGGGTCAGCCCCCATTTTGGCCAGAACTCATCCATGCCACGCTGCTGACCGGCAGTCATACGGCCGGTACGCAGTACAAAGCTGCGAATGCGGCGCTTATGCTCTTCAGGCGTTTCGTTCTCTTTTCTTTCCTGGCTTTCTACCGGCTGCTCAGAAACCTCAGCCTCGTTAACAGCTTGATTCGGGTTTTGAGCATCAGTTGCATCAGACATTGTCGTTCTTTAAACCTGTATGGTGTTGATTAAAAAGTAGCGACAGAGCTGATATTCAGCTCCGCCTTAATTGAGTGCAGGGCAAGCAGATTAGTCGATCAGGCCTTCCAGCGGAGAAGAGGCACTGGCGTACTTCTTACGCGGCATACGACCGGCCAGATAGGCTTCACGACCGGCTTCGATCGCCTTACGCATGGCAGAAGCCATCAGCACAGGGTCTTTAGCGGCCGCAATCGCAGTGTTCATCAGAACCGCTTCGCAGCCCATCTCCATGGCGATAGCCGCATCAGAAGCCGTTCCGACACCGGCATCAACCAGTACCGGGATATTCGCGCTTTCCATGATGATGCGGATGTTGTGCGGGTTCAAAATACCCAGCCCGGAACCGATCAGAGAGCCCAGCGGCATGATGGCGCAGGCCCCCATATCTTCCAGTTTTTTCGCCGCGATCGGATCATCGTTACAGTAAACCATCACGTCGAACCCATCCGCGATCAGGGTCTTCATCGCCTTCAGGGTTTCTTCCATATCCGGATACAGCGTCTTCTGGTCACCCAGTACTTCCAGCTTCACCAGTTTGTGGCCATCCAGCAGTTCACGGGCCAGACGACAGGTACGCACGGCATCGTCAGCGGTGTAGCAGCCTGCGGTATTCGGCAGAATGGTGTACTTGTCCGGGGTGATCACATCCAGCAGATTCGGTTCATCCGGATTCTGTCCGATATTGGTACGACGCACCGCTACGGTCACAATCTCAGCACCACTGGCTTCAATCGCCAGGCGGGTCTCTTCCAGATCCTTGTATTTACCGGTGCCTACCAGCAAACGGGACTGATAGCTTTTGCCTGCGATGGTCAGAAGATCCTTATTGTTGCTCGAAGCGGTCATGGATGTTTACCCTTGTCTGTGTTTGTTTGGTTCCATAGGATGGTAGAGTTTTGGGTCAGCACAGCCAAGCTGCTGACTCCGATGAATGTCTGGCTGATCCCTCAATCAGCCACCACCGATAGCGTGCACAATCTCAACCTGATCACCGTCATTCAGGCGGGTTTCCCCATGCTGACTACGGGGCACGATCTCAGCGTTAATCTCCACCGCAATCCGTTTGCCGGTCAGTTCCATCTCAGCGATTAAGTCCGCCAGCGTCGCCTGTCCGGGCAATTCTTTTGGCTCACCATTCACCAGTATCTGCATCGCTTTTGCTACCTGATCTGTCGGTTAGTGTGTCGCGTTTTCATCAGCGGCTGTGAAATCTGAAGCGAGGAAGAGTATATTGCCCTTCGATGATTTTCACGATGTCACCGCTGATCTGAAAAAGGGTGACATTGTACCTTAAACCTCCGGCTTTGCGGCCTCTAATCTGGAGATAGCTGATGCAAAATTCTGCAGAAACACCGAGAAAAGCGCTTTTTTATTGTTACGGTCTTTTGTGGCTGCTGGCGGGGCTGTTCGGTGCTTCCGGTGTGTTTCTGGATGCCTGGCTGAGCCATGGCTTCAGTAATGCCGATCCTGACATTCTGAACAGCCTGCAGACCGCGGTACGCTATCAGCAATTTAACAGCCTGACCCTGGCTCTGAGCTTATGGATTGCAGGAGGTGCTTTGCGACAAGGTAAACCAATGGCTTGGTTAAGTCTTCTGCCCGGTCTTTTCTTTCTGCTGGCGATTCTTGCTTTTAGCGGTGGGATTTATGGCAAACACTTACTGGGTTTCGCGACAGGGGCGATCACGCCAACGGGTGGATTTATGATGGCTCTGGGCTGGTTAAGTCTGGCGCATTACGGTTTTTATCAGCACAAACGCTGATAAGCCCACTGACGGGCTAAAGCCCGACCCACAAGCTTGTAGGCTTTATTGTGGGTCGCCCTTCAGGACATCAAACCCAGTGCAGATCAGCGTGGCGGAATCGAATAGGTCGCGGTGACGTGAGCCACTGGCTCGCCATCGCCTTCTGAATAGATACTGATCTCACCCACCGCGAGACGCTTACCCAGCTTCAGCAGGCTGGCCTCGGCGATAATGGCTTTGGCCGGTTCCGGCTTTCTGAGGAAGTTGATATTCAGGTTGGTGGTGACGGCCAGCGCCACCGGGCCGATCTGCCCGAGAATCGCAACGTAGAGACAGATATCCGCCAGCGCCATCATGGTGGGGCCGGAGACAGTGCCGCCGGGGCGCAGATGTGCATCGTCCACATCCAGCCGCATCACAGCACTGTTCTTACCCATCTCGGTGACAACACCGATATGCTGGGGAAATTCTTTGTGCAGAAATTGGGTTATCTCATCCACTGTCATTACGGTGTCGGATGATGCGTGTTCTGCCGATAATGCTTTTGTAGTTGGTGTAGTTGTAGTAGTTGCGGCGGTCATAACGACTCCTGAGCTTGTTTTTATTATGACGCTCAGTATGCCGCTGCCAGAGAGCCTGTGCCCAGCCTCTGTTGTGACTCTCTGTTCACAGTTCTGTTATTCACTCATTCAGCCATTCAAACGACCACCCATCTCCTGCGCCAGATCCACCGCGTAGTTGTCGGTCATGCCGCCGATAAAATCCAGAACCCGACGATAGGCTTCATAACGGTCCCAGCCGGTGTCCGGAATATTCTCACCGATCAGCGACAACACCCGCTTTGACTTAAAACTGAGTGTCTGGGTTGAGTCTGCCGCCTTTAGCTGACTGAGTTCCTCGACCGCACCGCAGAAGCTCTCCAGCAGAACCCCCAGTGTGGTGTACGCACCAATCTCCAGCTTTGCCTTGCGGGGATGATCAAAAATCCGCTGCTGTGCCATCTGTTTGGCCTGAGCCACTCCCTGAGCGATATCCGGTGGGCAAACATCCAGCAGATCCTGATTGAACTGCCCGGTTAGCAGCTCATCCTGATGCTCGACAAAGGCTTTGGAAACAGCGGCCACGACCTGCTCCATTGCTGCTCCACGCAGGGCCGCCACACGTCGCCGGTTAGAAGCTTGCGCCAACTGCGGATAGCCCTCCGGCTCGCCTCCGGCAATCTGCAACAGAAGCGCTTCCACCTCGTCATAAGCCAGAATCTCCATCTCAAGACCGTCCTCCAGATCCAGCAGGGCATAGCAGAGATCATCCGCCGCCTCCACCAGATAGACCAGCGGGTGACGACACCAGCGCTGATCGGCCAGCTGAATCAAACCCAGAGCGTCCGCGGTTTCCTGCAGCATGGGCAGCTCGGTCTGGTAACAGCTGAACTTACCGGCACTTTTCATATTATCTGGCATCGCAGCGTTTGAAGCGGTCCAGGGATATTTCAGAAAGGTGCCCAGGGTGGCGTAGGTCAGTTTCATACCACCGGCAAACTGGTTGTACTCCACCTGAGTCACCATACGGAAGCCCTGAGCGTTACCTTCAAAGGTGATCAGATCGGCTTTCTGCTCATCGGTCAGGCCTGCAAGACGGCCCTGCTTCTCTGCCTGCAGGAACCAGTCTCGAATGGCGTATTCACCGGCATGACCGAAAGGGGGATTACCAATGTCGTGGGCCAGACAGGCACTTTGAACGATGACACCAAGATCCGCAGGAGCGATATGTTCAGGTAGCTGCTGCCGGAGACTGTCGGCAACCATCATGCCGAGACTTCGGCCAACACAACCCACTTCAAGGCTATGGGTTAAACGGGTGTGGATATGATCGTTTTCGGCAAAGGGGTGAACCTGAGTCTTGCGGCCCATACGCCGGAAGGAACCGGAAAACACCACGCGGTCGTGGTCTTTATGGAAAGGGGAACGCCCGACATCATCGATTCCATGTCGGGACGTACCTTGCAGGCGCTGGCTGGATAGCAGCCGTTGCCAGGACATCGTCTGTTGACTCATTCCTCAGCCTCTTGAAAGCATCGTCATCAGCCAACAGATTGAAGCGAAGCGCGCTTCAGATCAAATAACTTTTGATCAGAAATTCATGACAAAACCGAAGTTCAGGCTGCTTTCCAGATCATCGGAATTTGAACCCACATCAACTTCAATTTTGCGCCAGCCCAGATAGATATCGACATCTTTCAGTGCCTGATAGTAGGCACGCAAAGAGACATCGGTCATACCATCGATGTCACCAAAAGAAACCACTCGTGGTGCAAAGTAAGCGTGGCCACCAAAACGCATCTGCTGCAGCTGTGCAAAAGACACGCTACCCTGAAGACCCAAACCGATGGCTGCACCATCAATATCACCGCTGCCGGTTACACCGTAAGCACGCCCACCAACACCAACACTGTATGTCGCTGTATCTTCCTGAGTGTGCAGGCCGATATGCCCCACTAACGCATCAGCATCATTTTCTTCGTGATACAGAGCACCTACCGCCATATTCAGACGGTTCTGCGGCAGCGGCGCATCGTACTCGGCACGGATAGTTTCATCGTTGATATTCAGGTCAATGGTGGCTGCCTGCGCGCTTACCGCCATACCCGCTGTTAGCGCTGCTAAAGCCAGTCGTTTCATCACAAACCTCGGAAATAGTTAGCCAGTCGTTAAGTCAATCAGAAGAGTCTCAATGTACTCTAATATACGGCATATCAATCAGCTGAAAAAGCGCGAACAAGATGACTGATTAGCGCTTTTAATCACAGATTGCCCTCAAATACCGTACTGTTCCCGGTATTTTCGGATTGCATCAGCATGTTGCTGAGCGTTGTCATCGCCTTTCTCATCCAGATACTGCAGGACCTGCTCCAGCGTAATAATGCTCACCACCGGCATATTAAAGTCACGTTCGACTTCCTGAATTGCTGACAGTTCACCCTTACCACGTTCCTGGCGATCCAACGCAATCACTACGCCACCCGGCTGAGCACCATTGGCATCGATAATCTGCATCACTTCACGGATGGCAGTACCAGCGGTAATCACGTCATCAATAATCAGCACCCGTCCTTCCAGATCCGCCCCCACCAGAACACCACCTTCACCGTGGTCTTTGGCCTCTTTACGGTTAAACACATAAGGCACGTCACGGTCATGATGATCGGCCAGCGCAACGGCTGTTACAGCTGCCAAAGGGATACCTTTATAGGCCGGACCAAAGACAACATCATATCCAACTTTTGATGCAGAGATCGCCTGCGCGTAGAATCGGCCTAAACGGGCTAAAGCCTGACCCGACTTGAACAAACCCGCATTAAAGAAATAGGGGCTGATTCGGCCGGATTTGAGGGTAAATTCGCCGAAACGTAGTACATTTTGCTCAATTGCAAATTCAATAAACTCGCGCTGGTAGTCTTGCATTCATAAACTCCGGTAGATTTGGCTGCTGAGTATTTACCAAAACGTCTAAAGCTCGGGTATCATACACGCTCGTCGTAGCAGGAACCACGTATGAAGATCATCAACATTAACTTAAACGGCATTCGCCGGGCCGTAGACAGAGGCTTTCTGGACTGGCTTCAACAGCAGGATGCAGACGTTATCTGTGTTCAGAATCTGCAGGCCAAGTCCTATGAACTGGACGATTCAGTTCTTTTCCCACAAGGCTATGAAGGCTACTTTTTCGATGCCGATCAGGACAACTTTGGTGGCGTAGGCGTTTATTGCCGCAAACTGCCAAAAGCGATCATGACAGGTCTTGGTTTTGAGCAGGCGGATTTTGAAGGCCGCTTTATTCAGGCAGACTTCGATAAAGTCAGCATCGCGTCTTTTCTGATGCCGGACAACAGCGACCCACAGGCAAAATATGCCTTTATGGAGCAGTTCAACGAGTATCTGAAAAAACTGCGCCGCAAGCGCCGCGAGCATATCATTTGCGGCAGCTGGTATATCGCCCACAAAACCATCGATCTGGCAGACTGGGCCAACAACCAGGACACACCGGGATTCCGTCCTGTTGAGCGCGCCTGGCTGGATCAGGTCTTCGGACCTATGGGCTTTCTGGATGCTTTCCGCGAGGTTAACCGCGATGAAGGCCAGTATTCCTGGTATCCGGAGCTGGATAAGCCCCGCAACCGTCAGGATGGCTGGCGTATCGACTATCAGGTTACCGGCCCGAACATGCGCCGCAATATCGTAAATGCCTGGTTTGATACTCAGGCCAACTTCTCAGAGTTTGCACCTCTGGTAGTGGAATACGATATCGACCTGTAATTTCTGTCTTCGCGGATAAAGCAGACAGAAAACTGCACCTGCCGGACTTTTTGTGTTTCAGATCTCCGACCCGGACGATGATCAAACTGAACATAAAAAGCAGGGTTCTGGCTTACGATGAACGCGGCGTGACTAAAATCACAATGAATCGCCGCCCAGAAGGTGCAGTGGTAGAGAGTGTAGTTGTAGAGAGTGCAGTAGTAGAGAGACAGAAAAGCCCGTGCCGATTTCGCAATGCGATAACGACACGGGCTTTTTCATGCCTGACGATTCAGCTTGCTCTCTAC
This sequence comes from Oceanospirillum sp., assembly GCF_982874595.1. NCBI lineage: Bacteria > Pseudomonadati > Pseudomonadota > Gammaproteobacteria > Oceanospirillales > Oceanospirillaceae > Oceanospirillum > Oceanospirillum sp. The sequence goes on from NZ_CEYNZH010000001.1 coordinate 151,771, forward strand.
CTGGTTAACAGCTGACTCAGGCAAGCAGCATCACAAGTGGCAGATTACTCTGCCAGCACCTGCTGCTGAATCCCAAACAGCTCGTTACAGCCTTTCTTCGCCAGTTCCAGCATCGCCAGCAGCTCTTCCTGAGTATAAGGCGCGCCTTCTGCCGTGCCCTGAACCTCAATAAAGCCCCCCTGATCCGTCATGACAACATTCATATCGGTTTCAGCGGAGGAATCTTCTGGATAATCCAGATCCAGTACCGGCTCGCCTTTGTAAACACCCACCGAGATCGAAGCGATCATCTGCTTCAGCGGATCACCCTTAATCATCTTCTCGCGCTGCATCCAACGGATCGCATCCACCAGTGCCACACAAGCACCTGTGATCGATGCGGTACGGGTGCCGCCATCAGCCTGAATCACATCACAATCGATCTGGATGGTATGCTCGCCCAGTGCATTCATATCCACCGCTGCACGCAGAGAGCGACCGATCAGACGCTGAATCTCCTGAGTACGACCGGACTGCTTACCACGAGCCGCTTCACGACCCATACGGCTACCGGTAGAACGCGGCAGCATGCCGTATTCCGCCGTTACCCAACCCTGATTTTTACCGCGCAGAAAACGCGGTACAGACGCATCAACCGATGCCGTGCAGATCACCTTAGTATTACCAAACTCAACCAGCACAGAACCTTCTGCATGACAGGTATAATTGCGGGTGATTTTCACCTCGCGCATCGCATCAGATGCACGTCCGCTCGGACGAGAAACCATAGAACACCTTTTCGTTTGTTTAATCGGAAATCAAATGGGTTAAAACCGAAGAATTGTTTTGTCGCTTGGCGAGTTTCAGTATTTAAAAAGCCAAGCAAACCGTAGCAGGCCAGAAGCCTTAAATTGATGACGCGGATGCCTGAGCTATGATCAGACCGAAACATGATCATTCTCCAAACAGCATCAACGCTAAGATCAGATGCGCTAATTATACACGTTAAGCCATCACCCGCAGAGACTTTCCCTCAGTCTATTACCCGCATCATTGTCTGAGCATGCTAAACATTAGTCCGCGCTTTCGCTAAACTAGCGGCAACATAAAAAGACTGAAGATGGCGCTGGTACCGACACACCAGCCCACCGCCTCAACATCCGACCGGAGCACAGCAATGACTCACAGCATGACCGCCTTTACCCGTCAGGAAGAACAACATCCCTGGGGCACCCTCAGCTGGGAGATCCGCTCGGTCAACCAACGCTTTCTGGAACCTCACTTCCGCCTGCCGGACACCCTGCGCGAGCTGGAACCAGCCATCCGTGATCTGCAGCGTAAAAGCCTGAACCGGGGCAAAGTGGAATCCGTACTGCGCTTCCACCCCGCTCAGGTCAGCGAAACGCTCAATATCGACGAGCAGCTGGTTAAGCAACTGGCCAGCGCCGCTGAAACCATCAGCAGCCACCTGAACAAACCGGGTTCCATCAACCCGCTGCAGATTATGCAGTGGCCGGGGGTTCTGCAGAATGAAGAAGTGGATGCCGATCAGCTGAAAAAAGCCGCCCTTGAGCTGTACAAAAAAGGCCTGAAAGACCTGATCGCCATGCGTGCGCGGGAAGGGGAAGAACTGGCCAACCTGATCAACCAGCGACTGGACGGCATCGACGCCATCGTCGTACAGGTACGCGCCGCACTACCGGGGATTCTGGAGCGTCAGCGCCAGCTGATTCTGGATAAACTGGACAGCATCAAAGACGACCTCGACCCCGCCCGCCTTGAGCAGGAGATGGTACTCGTCGCCAACAAAACCGACGTCGCCGAAGAACTCGACCGATTGGAAACCCACGTTAACGAAGTACGCCGCACCCTGAAGAAGAAAGACCCCGTAGGCCGCCGCCTCGACTTCCTGATGCAGGAACTGAATCGCGAAGCCAACACACTGGCCTCAAAGTCCATCGTCACCGAGACAACCCAGTGTGCCGTTGAACTCAAGGTTCTTATTGAACAGATGCGCGAGCAGATTCAGAATATTGAGTGATATTTCAGATATAAACATATGAAAAAAACAAAGCTACTAGAGCAAGACATAAAAGCTTTATTGGTAAATTATTTATACAAAAAAAACCATATAAAAGAAAAATCAATACTTATTAGCGAACTAACTATTGGTAACTTTTTACGCCGAGTAGACTTTGCAACAGTCACACCTAGTGAACTAATAGCATATGAAATAAAAAGCGAGTCGGATAACCTAACCCGACTCACCGGGCAAGTTAATGATTACTTAAAGTATTTTGACAAGGTAATTGTTATTGCCGATTCAAAACATATTGACTACATACTAAAACAAACACCAAATAAAGTAGGTGTTTGGGAAGTAAATCAAAACAAAATAATCATAAGAAGAAGAGGCGTCAAAGAAAAGATAAAAGACAAGTCAAGTATATCTTCTTTTTTAACTGATGCACAAATCAGGAAAAAAACTCGTCCTGAGCATAGGTTATCAGACAAAAATACAAGATTAGAGTCAATGATAAAAAGCAACTCAATGAAATCGATAAGAGAAGAGGTATACAATTTCCTGAGTGAAAAATTTTACAACAACTCTAAGGAAATAATGAAAAAGCTTTCTTTAGAAAACAAAATCAACTCGTCTGACATTGAGAAACTAAGCAATTATATAAAGGAGAGGCGAGCTATTAAAGAAAAAAAAGCCCTCAAATCAAAACTTTGGAAAAGCTGGGAAGCAGATATCAGCTCAAAGTTCTGACATATTAGTCAAACCACTCTTCATCTGTATCAAATTCCGAAACAGGGGTATCATAGTGAAGTTGTTTATATAAATGAATATTGATTCGAACAGCCGTTGACCTCGCCGGATTATTAATTCCAAGGAGCTCTCCCCTAGCGGTTAGCTCTATAACCTGTGTACCCCATAATCGAAGTTCAGGCTCCCAATAATCTGAAGCTATTACTCTTTTGGCCAGTTCTGAATAAGCTCTTTCTCGGTCTTTTCTGGTTGAAAGGTCTTCTTTATCGGTATTTAGCCGAATAAATCTCCAGTCGTTTGGTAGAGGGTAGTCAATTCTTGGGGCAGGAGCCCCACTACCACCTGAAAGTTTCTCTGCCCTAGCTCCACCTCTATCTGAGTAAACTAAATTGAACCCTGGGTTATTTGTTCTAATTTTGTTGAATATGAGCCGCTCAGTGATAGGGTTTTCACCTTGGTCATACCCCGCAAAGCTCATTGGAAAGCTAGTACAAGAAATAGCGAACTTTGCTGAAGGCAAAATACTATTCAATTTGGATATTTCTTCCGCCATTTTAGGCCAAAACCTAAAATCACGGGAATCTATTTGCTCATAGTCAAAGATAACAAATACATCTTCATAGCCTAAACAAGAAAGACTATACGCCACATCAGCATGTGTGCCATTCTGAATATGAATTATATTAAACCTAAGAACAATTCCTCGACCAAGAGAATATAGATTCTCTAACTGAGCTGTCATATTTGATAGATCATCAACTTGGACTACTGGAATAGCATTATCAATTTCTTTTAAAAAGTTAAACCAGTTTCTATACCCACCTTTAGAGTCCATCAATTCCTCTATTTGATAGAATACCTCTCTAGGATATCCACCACTACTATCTAGCTTATCAGTGAGAAATTCTCCATCAATATCAGCTATCCACTTACGTTTTTTTCCTATAGCTTTTTCTATACGAGGAACTGAATTATTTAATGATTGAGAGCCAACCCAACCTTTAAGGGGAATTAAGGGCAAGATAAGATCCTTATCTTTTTCAGGCAACTCTTCTATTGCATTCATTTCCGAAGGGCTAAGAGAAAGAATAGGGGTATACTTATAAGAAAAGCTTTCTCCAAACATATTATTACCTATTTACCTATGCGATATTTCAATGCAGTAATAGAAACACCTAAAAGGGAAGCAACTTTCTCGATACGTTCTTCTTCCCTGTACTTAGCAAGTGCTTTCATTTCTTTATCTACATAGTTCATTGGCATCAATATGTCAGCTGCAAGCCTATTTGCTTCAGCCTCCATCGCATCGGATAAAGTTGAGCGGTATAAAATATCATCAACAATACCATCACCAATATATTCTTTGTGTAATAGGAAATGAGCTACCTCATGAGCTAAAGTAAACCTCTGCCTTGCCTTAACATCATGTCTATTTACTCTAATAATATAAAGCTCATTTTCTCTTCTTATTTCACCTGAAATACCAGCGGCTAAGGTAGAACTTTTAACAGAAACCCCCAACGATTTAGCCAGCACCCCAACTTGAACTGGGAAACTATCATGGAAACTAGTAATTAGTTTCTGCTGTTCTTCGCTTAAAAGCGACCACTCCCTAGATGTCATGATCTTTCTATCTCTTCATCCAACTCGTTGTTTGAGTTAATGTTACCAAAAGCTACTCGATCTACAGCTTCAACAACCAGATCATTGAACTCCCCTCTATCAATTCGTTCCGCAACCTCTGTTTTGGCGACTAAATTTGCTTCATCTCTAGCTACACGCTCAGCTTCTTCTCGAGAGCTTGTCATAATTTTCTTGTAGCCAAATACTGATCCTATAGCAATTACAACACCTAAAGTTGTAACGATTACGGCCACACTAGCTAGCAAAATTCCAGTCCAAACCGAAAAATTCATACCTAAAGAGTCATTAACTCTTCTGGCCTTCAAAAGTTCAATCTCATTCTCATATTCGGATAATTTTTCTTCTAGTCTATTGATCTCTGTCTTTAACGCTTGGCTCTGAATTTCTGCTTTTCCATTTGCATCATTAATTGAGCTATCTAAATTGTGAATATTCTGAACTATCAGCTTCAAATCCCTAGTAATAATTTCTAACACTTCATCATGCTGCTTGATTTTTTCTAATGTGGACGGTGCCACATCCTGCTGTATGGGTGAGGCAAGTGTAAATGGCGATAACGAGACAAGAAATAAAAAGAAAATACGAATCAGCATATTGATACCATTACGAATAATTGCCACTAGGTAAAGTTATAACATAAGTCCAGCATCATTTTCTTTATTATTAATATCATAAATTAGATAATATTTAACACTGCAGCTGAAAATATTCTTTATTCAAGGATGAACCATGGCCCGCCGCAACTGGACTAAAGAAGAGCTCTATATAGCCCTTCGCATCTACTGTGAACTGCCCTTTGGGCAGTTCCATCAGCATCAACCTCGTATTATCGAAGTCGCTCAAAAGCTTGAGCGTACGCCTTCCGCATTAGCGATGAAGCTATGCAATATCGCCAGTCTCGACCCCGATATTAGAGAATCTGGGCGTAGCGGTTTGAAAAGCGCATCTGCGCTAGATCGTGAAGTCTGGCGGGAGGTTAGCAGTGACTGGGAGGCTTTTCTGGATCAGAGCGAGCAACTTTTAGAACAGCAGCAGATAGCACCGCCAGAACCTGATCTGGACGAAAAAGACACCGGCGAATATACGATTACCACGAAGGGAAGAAGAAACCAAAGTTTCTTTAGGAAGTCTGTGCTGAGTGCGTACGATCACAAATGCTGCATCACCGGCATTGATAACCCCACCTTCTTGGTCGCTAGCCATATCATTCCTTGGCGGAATAAAGACCACCAGAATCGAAGGCTCGATCCCAAAAACGGACTTTCTTTATCAAGCCTTCACGACCGCGCCTTTGATCAGGGGCTTTTGACGCTAAACGAGCACCTTGAAGTCGTTCTGTCACCGAAGCTACTCAAACTTGATACTCAATTTGCCCGTGTTAGCTTCGATGCTTTTGCAGGTCAGCAAATTCTGATGCCAAATAAGCTAGCTCCATGCGCTGAGGCACTGGCATTTCACAGGGCTGAAATCTTTCAGCCCTGATCCTGCTTCAACGCCCTCACACAATCGGCAGATAAATATCCGTTATCAGCTCGTGTTCATCCACTTCCGGGAAGAAGTTGTGATAGTGGAAATAGCAAGGGCTGTCGCGGAGTTCTTCGCCGCTTTCCGGTAGCCATTGCCCGTACAGGTAATAGACCTTGGCATCCAGTCCTTCGTGGGGGCCTTGATGGCGCACTACCGCACAGCGGCCTGCGGCCATGGTTTTGTTGATGATGCCAAAGGCATTTTCCGGAACCGATTGCGGGACTTCGCCGGCGATATCAAAGCGAAAATCCTCCGGTGCGGTATTTTTCGGGTCGCACAGAATAATACCGAAGGTTTTGCAGCTGGCGATGGGGGAGTAGCCGGTTTCGATGCGCCATTGGCGAAACTGTCCGGCGGAGGCCATGACAGTTTCCATGGGGCCTTTGTGTTCCAGTACGGCGATCTGCATCTCGGGTTGGGTTACGATATTGACGTTCACAGGTGTCTCCTGTTGATGATCTGGTGTCGGATTTTGGTAGTGGCGGTTCCAGAGCATCCAGTCGGCCTGATGGCGAAATTCGCTGGGGGACTGAGCAAAACCCCGTCTGAAGGCGCGGGTAAAGGATTCCGGGCGTTCAAAGCGGGCATCAAAGGCGATATCGGTTATGGGGCGATCCGGCTGAAAGGCCAGCTGGTAGGCGGCCCGTTTCAGTCGCAGTTGCTGCACAAAGCGGGTGACGCTCATGCCCATAAACTGGCTGAACTGGCGGTGAAAGTGATAGCGGGAAAAGTGCGCTACCTGACTCAGCTCGTCCAGAGTCAGATCACGATCCAGATGCTGGTAGATGTAGTCACATACCGCCAACATACGTTGCTGATAGCGCTGCTTTGCCTGATTCACTCCGGCCCCTGATTATCTTGTCTGATGATGTTTACTGTCGGCTAAAAGCCTGTGTTCTGCGGAAGGAACCACCTTCTGACGCCAGTATGCGATGACACCGCACTAACAACCTGACCCATCTTGCGCTTTATCAGAATAGATATTCAGAATGCGCAGCGCTAAACCTAAATCCTGCACCTTTTGCTGACGCAGCCCTCGTTGTTTCAGAATGGGCAGAAGTTTTTGTAGTACAGGATTAAGTTGGGGCTGGTAGGTTTGCAGGGTGTGATTAAAGGCATCCTGCTTCTCCGGGTTCATCAGGGGGCGGGCGTATTCTTTCAGCTGATCGTCAGGCGGTAACAGCAGCTGCTGATAACCTTCGCTGATGGCAATTTTGACGCCGGCGGGATCAAAATCACCAAAGTACACCATAAGATGCGTCTGATCATCGGGGTGCAGGGCCCGCCATGCCTGCCGAAGCTTTTTTACGCCTCGGGCGTAGAGCGTGTCGCCCCGATACACGATCAGGTCATCTGCCTGCAGGCTGAGGCAAAAATCCGCCAGCTCGTAAAAACAATCGAGGTTTTCGACGGCGATCAGGCGGCTAAAGCGGCTGAGATCCAGAGTGGTTACGTCAAGATCCACAACCTGAATCTGTCCTGTCAGTTCACAGGGCAGAGGTTTCGGCAGATAAACCAGCACGCGGTTTTCCCGGGGTTTAAGGCCTTGCTGTTTATCTTCCTGATCGCTTTGTTGCGCTTGTTCCATTCGGGTTTTGTCGCTCAGATCATCCCGAAAGCTGTGGTGCCCCAAAAGCCGTTGGCGCTGATCAATGGCATCCAGCAGTTCAGGCGTGAGATAAAACTCATTCAGTTGCAGGCTATTAGCGGGACAAAGATCTGAGGGCAGATCCTGATCGAGACACCATTGGATCAGCCGGGTTAGGAGTTTACCGCGCTTTACTTTCACCCGATGTTCACGGCGAACCCGGGCTTCTTTATCCCGCAGCCAGCGATTTACATTGCCTGGCAAAACGTCCAATTGGTGCCTCCTGTAACGTCTGAATGCCTACACCCGCAACTGCAGCTGAATATCCTGAATCAGCATAAGACCATTGGTGGCGGATGCCTTGGCTTCCTGATTGGTCAGGCGGAACAGGCGCTGATCCTGTCGGGGCAGGGCCTGATAATCGGAGATAATCTGGTAAAGCCAGATCTCAGGGTCCCATTCCAGCTGCTGCTCATCCCGATAAGCAAGGGCACTGACCGTTGGTTGGTGCTCGGCCAGATCCGGGGTTTCAGTGGCGCGGTCGATGATATGCAGATAAAAGTTTTCCACATCCTGTTTCAGGGCTTTCTGTCGGGCTGCGACCTCTTCATCGACAAATGGCGCGGTGAAGGTGGCGCTCTTAGCATCCGGTGTCGGGGTGTGATCGCTTTTCGGCAGGTCATGCACCAACTCGGCCAGACGCTGACGCTCTCCGGCGCGGTCAAAGGCCGCGGCACCTTTCAGCTGAATCGGTGCAGCCTGATTAAACAGGTCCGGCACGCTACTGCGATGGGGATAATCTGCCGGGCTATAAGCGGGGTGCTGCTTGAGAAAGCTGACCATATTGTTGATCAACAGTGACCGGGACTGCTGCTGACGGAATTTTGCCAACAGAGCGACCAGTCGTTTCTGCACTTCCAGCAAGCTACCGTGATGGCCGCTCAACTGATACTGCAAACGGCTGACCAGCAGTTTACGCAGATGGCTGTTACCTTCTGCCAGCTCAATCATCTGGTTAAAGTCGATCAGTTGCAGGCCATCGAGCAGGCGGCGTAGCTGTTGCTGGGCGCGTTCATTCTCACGAATTTTTTCGTTCAGGCTGCCGACAAAGCCGAAGTCGGTGTTCAGTCGGTTCCAGAGACTGTCAATCGCCTCTTCAAACTGGCCGGAAAGGTCATGCACCAGCTCGGTAAGACGCTGCAGCTGCATCTCTGCAACGGTGTAATCGCCTTTAAATTGCGCTTCTTTGTAGGCCTGAACCCGGTTGTGAATCTGCTCCAGCTTTTGGGCAACATCGGCATTCACCTGTCGGCGGTTTTCATCCGATACCATGCTGGCGATCAGCTCACTCAACTGAGGTCGCAAGGTGAGGGACTGCGTCTCATCCGGTCGCCAGAGAATACGGGCAGCGATCAGTTTTTTCAGGGCGCTGTCACTGAGTTCTGCTTCATCAACAAAACCCTGCAGATACCCCTGCATCAGCACCTTATGGTATTTACCCAACAGCGCCAGCCGCTCGGCCCCGATGGTGAACAAGCTGGAGGTGAGATTGCGGTCTGCTGCATCCGCCATCAGAGCAGTACCTCCTGGGTCGGATCATCCTCCACCGGCAGGTGCTCTTCGTCACGGATAAAGCGAATCATATCCAGCAGATAATCGATTTTGCCGGTCACCACATAATAGTGACGGTCACCGTGAGGTTGCTGCAGATAGCCGTGGTCTTTCAGGCGGCGGAAAATCAGTTTTACTTGCTGATCCAGCGCCTCACTCTGGCTGTTAAAGAAACGATCATTAGCCAGTGTTTGCAGGCGCTGACGCAGACTCTGGTTATCTTCAGCACGCAGCACAAACTCCTGCATTTTCAGAGTATCACCCGCGCTGAGGGCGCTGTCATGGCCCAGGGTTTCCTGCACCAGCTGTAACCACTCCAGCACCGGCAACAGGGATTGCACGGTCAGGGCAAACTGATGACTGATCTGCTCCCGTGCTTCCGGCGTTAATTCCTGATAGGCAAGAAAGTAGACACTCTTATCATCATTGGCGGCCAGACGTCGGTTCAGGGGGCGCAGGTAATCATTAATGGCATCACGGGTTTCGCCATCACTCAGGTGACGATAACCGTCAGGATCACTGATGGCGCAGACGAAATCACCCGCAAGCAGGCGCTCTAACAGGGGGCCGTGTTGAATCATGCTGAGGTCTCCTGATGGATTGCAGAGCTGGCTTGTTTCTCAGCCAGACGCTCCGCCAGTTTGCTGACTTTAGGTTGAATACGTTTGAGTCGACGCAGGTCCGGACGCTGCTGATCCGCTTCAATCAGGTAGCGGTGCCGGAACAACATAAGCACATCAGATTCCGGATTCGGGAAGGCTCCCACCACCACAATCCGGTTGCTGCTGCAGGCCTGGAACAGACGTTCGACGTTGTGGTAGGCCAGGGTGCCGATCTCATCAATCGGCCAATGCAGGGTAACGTCCGCATCGCCTTTTAACAGGCGGGTAAACGCCAGCAAGTACTTACACAGGATCAGGTACGCCATACCGTGGCTGGAGGATTCCAGCAGCTGACGATCATTTTTGATCACCAAATCCGACCCGCCTTCACTCAGGTGCAGTTCCAGTCGCAACAGAGATTCAAAGCTGTACTGTTCATCGGAACGCAGCAGCTCGGCCACATCGGACAACGCATTCAGATATTCGTCAGTCGGTTCGTCGTGACCGCTGTCACGCCACTGATCGTAGAGCTTGGCGAACTTTTTCAGCGGCTGCCAGAAACCCAGCTCATCGATGGTGGAAAGAATTCGCACCTCGGAACGGCTGATACCTTCCAGCACAAGATCATCAGAAACCGCCTCGCTCAGGCGGCGGCTCTGACGGTTAATACGGCGGTTGATATCGCTGAACACATCGAAGAATTTTTTCAGATCACCGCCAATGTTTTCACCCATCTCCAGCAGCTGCTGTTGCTGATCTTTCAGGATATGCAGCAGGTCGGTGAGAATCGGCAGTTGTTCGCGGGTTCCGGCAAAGTCCGGCAGCTTACTTTTCTCATGCTCAAGGCGATCAATAAATTCGCGGCTGGCGTTTTTATTCAGTTCGCTCTCAAACTGACTGACATTCTTATCCAGCAACGCAAGTTGCTTACCGCGTTGCTCCAGCGCTTCATTGACCCGCGCCAGACGCTCCGTCAGATCACTGCCATCAGACTGTTCGGCAAGGATACTGCCCAACAGATCCAACTCATCCAAACGAAGCAGAACATTACGCAGCAGGCCCAGCGTTTCTTCCGCCTGACGGATGCGATTCTGATGAGTTTCTTTATCACCTTCCAGCTGTTTGCTCTGACGGCTGAAATCACTTTTCAGCTCACTCAGAGCCTGCTGCAGATTACGCTGCTGCTGCTTGAGTTCGGTTTCTTCCGACAACAGCTGTGGGCGACGCTGCTGCCAGTCGACCTGCATAAAGTCCTGCCACTGGCGCAGGCTGTCCTGACGCTCTTCCACCTGACGGATCTGCTGTTTCAGCTGCTCCTGGCGTTGTTTCAGCTCGCTAAGGCGTTTCGGGTCAATCCCTTTGGCAGACAGCTCTTCTTCAAAGGCTTTCTGCAGCTCTTTAAGCTGCTTGCGGTTTTCTTCCCGGCGCTCTGCCAGTTGCTGATCCAGCTGTTCGATCTGATCATCCAGCTGCTGCAAGGCACCTTGCCAGTCAGCTTTCAGCTCCAGGCGCTGATTCTGGTGATCATCCTTCATCGCCTGCAGATCCAACTGCTGACGGGAGGAGATCTGTTCCAGCTGCTGTTTTTTCTCATTCCACTGATCAGACAATTGCTGCTTGCGGGCATTAAGAGCAGCTTTCTGTTGCTCTCTTAAGCGATCACGGGCATCACGTACGTAGTCGATATTCTGTTCGTGTTCCTGCTGCTGCCACTGCACCTGTTCCAGTGCGGCTTTAGCTGTCTCAAAGTTTTCGTGACAGGTTTTGAGCATTTTTTCCGCATCCGCCTGCCCGGCTTTCGCGGTGCCCAGCTGCTGTTCGGCCTGCTGGATGCGGTGTTGGATCGCGGCTTCATCCTGAGCGTAATCCGGCAGATCCAGCTGATTCAGTTCCAGCAATAAACCGTACAGGCTGTGTTCGGTCTCTGAACCTGCTTCCTGAGACAGTGCTTCGCTAAGGCGGGGCTGCAGATCACTGCGCTCCAGAAGCTCAGGGGCGATCACCTTGCCCAGTGTTTGCTCCCAGTCCTGATAGTTCCCACGGAGGAAATGGCGCAAGCTGCCCTGTTCCGGGGTCAGCTGACGCTGCAATTTCTGCCGCTCTGCATCCGCCTGCTGTACCAGCTGACGCTGACGGCCTAACTGATCATCTGCCTGCTGCTGAGCCGTTCGTGCTTCGTCCAAAGCTTGTCGGCTACGCTGTACCTGCTGCTGGTGCTGACGGGCAACCTGCTGCGCGTCTTCCAACCGGGCATCCGCCTCTGCTAACGCTTCCCGTTCCTCTTCGGTTTCCAGCGGGGCATTCAGCTGGCTTTCCAGTACGGCGATAGCACTCTGACATTCGGATTTCTGCTCGGCGAACAACTCCTGTTGCTGCTGAAAACGGCTCTGGAATGCCTGATCCAGTTCCGCCAGCTGATTCTCCTGCGCTTCCTGCTTCTCACGGATCTCCAGCTGCAGTGCCTTGACCTTACGGCCATGCTGCTCGCTATGACGGTCCAGGGCTTCAGACAATTTAATTTTGCGCAGATCCAGCTGACGCTCCAGATCGCCCTGTTGCTCGGCCATCAACTGATACTGTTCCTGCAGGTCCTGGAGTGTTTCCCGCCAAAGGGGCAGGGAATCGGTATCCCGCTGCAACTGCGCCATATCCTGCGCTTCGTAGTCGTCGAAACGTTGCTGCATGCGATCCAGACGAGCCTGAGTCTCTTTAAGATCATGTCCGGCCTTACTCAGACGGCTGTTGATGTCGCTTTCCTGCTCCTGAAAGGTTTCTTTCAGGTGGCTGATCTGTTTACGCAGGCCATGCAGAATCTCTTCGCTATCTGCTTTTTGCTGCAGCTGTTGCTGCTGATCTTTTTGCAACAGAGGCTGCAGACCAACCAGCTGAGATTCCAGGCCTTCCAGCTGTCGCGCCAGCTGTTTCAGGTCATCCAGTTTCTGCTGCAGATCCTTCAGCCCCTTGGACTGACGCATCTGTTGAATCCATTCACGGGCCTTGGTGTTTTTCACCCGGGTAGCCGGTAAAACAACGCCATCTTCTTCAAAAATCGCGGCCAGCATCGCCTTCAGGGTATCCATCTTGCCTTCTTTGGCGTGTACGGCACTGACCAGCTTTTCAATATGCCGCAGTTTGTGCGCGCCACTGACCAGACTGAAATTAGCGGCCAGACGTCTCAGGCGGATGCTTTCTGCGTTATTACCCCGCAGAGCACTGGTGTCATTCTGAATGATGCTGCGATATTCGCTGGTGGCACTGATCTTAGGCGAGACCAGACCTGCGGCCTGATGTCGGACCAGACTGGCCCACTCGCTGTAGCTGAAGGTGGTGTAGCGCCCCTTACCATCTGCCTTCAGGTAATGTTCGCTGTTGTAGGGAATGCCGACTAAGCGGTATTCCAGACCACCATCGCTCTTTTTGGTGAGTACCGTCTGGCAGATATCGCCGTTGTCGCGTCGGTATTCGTAAATGATGTAGCTCTTGCTGAGGGGCAGATAGAACTCATCGAACTTTTTACGTGTCTTCGGTACGACGCGGTTGGGCAGCTCACCGTAGAATACCGGTACCAGACGTTGCAGGGTGGTTTTACCTGAGGCGTTCGTACCGCAGATGTTGGCGTGTTCATCCAGCTGCAGTTCCACCACGCCATCAAGGTGGGTGTTGATCAGTACGATACGAAGTAGTTGCGACATATCACGTCCTTCAGGTTGGGCCGGTCTGTAAAAAAAGACCTCTATTCTACCTGCTCAGACAAAAACTGGCGCGGGTTTCTCAAGTTGTTTACCGGTCTGGAAGGCAGGCCACCGATCCGGAACCTGCGGCCCGGATCACCGTAAAATCTTCTGACAGCAGGCAATTCTATGTCTGAAATGCCAAGCTAAAGGACATAATTAGGCGGATATCGCTCTTAAATACATCAAGATAGTTAAGGCGACACTGCACTTGTTTTTATGAAAAGTAGGGAAAGACCTTTTTCAAGAATCGCTTCCTTGGTAAAAGTCGCATCTGCGTTGTAATACCGATAAAATCCACGCTAAGAATACAGGCTTTAGGAATCCGACATGTCTCAGAACTCTGCGCTTCAACACCCAGAGGAAAACCGCTCTAAGGGCACGCTTTATATTGTTTCAGCACCCTCCGGTGCCGGTAAGTCTAGTTTGGTCACTGCGCTGCTGGAACAGACCCGCCACATTAAAGTGTCCGTGTCACACACCACCCGGGCTCCCCGCCCTGGTGAAGAAGATGGCGTGAACTACAACTTCGTTTCCGTTGAGCAGTTCAAAGCGCTACTGGCGGAAGAGGCGTTTCTGGAGCATGCCGAAGTTTTCGGTAACTTTTACGGCACCTCCCGCATCTGGCTGGAAGAGCAGCTGAATGCCGGAACCGACATCATTCTGGAGATCGACTGGCAGGGCGCGCAGCAGGTTCGCCAGCTGATGCCGGAGGCTGTGGGAATCTTTATTCTGCCACCATCAAAAGCAGCCTTACAGGAACGATTGGACAATCGCGGGCAGGATTCAGCCGAAATTATCGCTGGCCGAATGGCTCAGGCGGTGAGTGAGATGTCGCATTACGATGAATATGACTATGTCATCATCAATGATCGCTTTGAAGTCGCTCTGAATGAGCTGCGATCTGTTATTATTGCCCAACGCCAGTTGCTGAAAAACCAGCAACAGCGCCAGGGTCTGCTGATCAACGATCTTTTGGCTTAACTTTTGACCTATAAAGCCCGCCACTTGCGGGATTAAGTTGTCGTTGATCTCTTGTCAGAGAAAGCCGTAATTCAGTAAACTGGGCGATTCTCTGCTGGTTGTAATTTTTTAATTTGGGGATACCAAATGGCTCGCGTCACTGTTGAAGATTGTTTAGAAAACGTAGAAAACCGCTTTGAACTGGTCATGGTTGCCAGCAAACGTGCTCATCAGCTGAGCACCGGCGGTAAAGATCCTATGCTGGCATGGGAAAACGACAAGCCAACGGTTATGGCGCTGCGTGAAATTGCAGAAGGTCACGTAACCAGCAAACTGCTGCGTGATGCGGAAGCGATCGGTCGTGAATTCCAGGGTGACGACGAGGAGTAAGTCGCCTATGTTGGCACAGATTAAACCCGTTTTTTCCGGCAGCTGTTCAAGCAAATCAGTTTAAGGAGCTGCACTGTGTCAACCATTGAAGACTTAGTGGATCGCCTGCGTGGTTACCTGAAGCCTGAAGAAATTCAGCAGGTACGTCGTGCGTATTATTTCGCCGAGCAGGCCCACGATGGCCAGCGCCGCCGCAGCGGTGAGCACTATGTGACTCACCCGTTAGCGGTGGCCACCATTCTTGCCAACATGCACATGGACCATCAGAGCCTGATGGCCGCCATGCTGCACGATGTGATTGAAGATACCCCGGTTACCAAGGAAGCGCTCGCCAAGCAGTTCGGTGAAACCGTTGCCGATCTGGTGGATGGGGTTTCCAAGCTGACCCAGATTCACTTCGAGGACAAAGCCCTCGCGCAGGCGGAAAACTTTCAGAAAATGGCGCTGGCCATGGCGAAGGATATCCGTGTGATTCTGGTGAAACTGGCGGATCGTCTGCATAACATGCGAACACTGCGCGCTCTGCGGCCGGATAAAAAACGTCGTATTGCCCGTGAAACCCTCGATATTTATTCCCCGATTGCTGCCCGTCTGGGTATCAATACCATTCGAACCGAGCTGGAAGAGCTGGGTTTCGAGGGTATGCACCCGATGCGCTATGAGCGCCTGAAGCGCGCCGTACAGAGTGTTCGTGGTAACCGTAAACAGGTGATCCGCGAGATTCAGAACGCCCTGCAGGCCTGTATCGACGAAGAGGAGTTAAGCGGCAAGGTTTTTGGCCGCGAAAAACACCTGCTCAGTCTGTATCGTAAGATGCGCGCCCGCCGTAAGTCTTTCTCGGAAGTGATGGATGTCTACGGCTTTCGTATCGTGACCGACAAAGTGGATACCTGTTACCGCATCTTAGGTGCTATTCACAACCTTTATAAGCCGGTTCCCGGCCGTTTCAAAGATTATATCGCTATTCCCAAAGCGAACGGCTACCAGTCGCTGCATACCTCTCTGATCGGTATGAACGGTATTCCGATTGAAGTTCAGATCCGTACCCGTGAGATGGAGTCGATGGCCAATAACGGTATCGCTGCTCATTGGCTGTACAAATCAGAACAGGAAGATAACGCCAAAGGCATGACAGGAGCCAGTCATGCCCGTGCCCGCCAATGGGTGAAAGGTCTGCTGGAGATGCAGCAACGTGCCGGTAACTCACTGGAGTTTATCGAGCATGTGAAGATGGATCTCTTCCCGGATGAGGTTTATGTCTTTACGCCGAAAGGCGACATTATGGAGCTGCCATCCGGTGCCACCGCTGTGGACTTTGCCTACGCGGTACATACCGATGTGGGTAACTCCTGTGTTGCAGCCCGTATCAACCGCCGCCTGTCACCGTTAAGTGCTCATCTGGAAAGCGGTCAGTCGGTGGAGATTATTACCGCACCAAGTGCCCGGCCAAATCTGGCCTGGCTAAGCTTTGTCGCGACCGCTAAAGCGCGAAGCGCGATTCGCCATTACCTGAAGAATCAGCAACGTGCAGAATCAGTTTCGCTGGGCAAACGCCTGCTGAACAAGGCACTGGATGCCTTCGACAAACAGTATGATGAAATTCCGAAATCTCAGATCGAGGCACTGCTGAAAGAGTTCCAGTACGAAACCGAACAGGATCTGCTGGATGCGATCGGTCTGGGTAACCGCATGGCCTTTGGTGTCGCGCGGGCTCTTATCGGTCAGGAAGGTAACTCTGCCGAGCAGGAGCAGACTCCGGTTTCCACGAACAACAAGCTGGCGATCAGTGGTACCGAGGGAATGGTCACCTCTTACGCACGTTGTTGCCACCCAATACCCGGTGATCCTGTGGTTGGCCATATCAGTAGTGGTCGAGGTATCGTGATTCATGTGGATACCTGCCGCAATATTGCTGATATCCGTGATGACAGTAATCGCTGTGTGCCAATGGACTGGTCTGAGGGTGTGACGGGTGATTTTACCGTGGTACTCAGAGTTGAAGCAGAGCACCAGAAAGGGTTTATCGCGTCGCTAGCGGCTCTGATCACCGAGGCTGACGGGAACATAGAGAAGATCACCACCGAAGAGCGGGATGCCCGCCTGACCATGGTGAATATCGAAATGAGTATCGCGAATCGCGTACACCTGGCTAAAGTGATGCGCCGCATCCGCACCCTGAGCAACGTCAGCCGTATTACCCGAGCGCGACGTTAGACCTATCTGATTCCCTACATCTCTATAACAGCAGACCCTTGTGGTCTGCTGTTTCGGTTTCTGCCCCGTACCATTCTGCAGAAATCCTCTAAACAATAAGCCCAATAGCAATAAGAAAACGGAGAAGATGCAATGAGTAATAAAGGTGTTATCCACACAGATAAAGCCCCGGCAGCGATCGGAACTTATTCACAGGCGGTAAAAGCAGGCGATACCGTTTATCTGTCCGGCCAGATTCCTTTGGTACCGGAAACCATGGAGATCATCTCAGATGATTTTGCTGAACAGACTGAGCAGGTATTCAAAAATATCTCTGCGGTGGTTGAAGCCGCTGGTGGTCAGCTGTCTGACGTGGTGAAACTGAATATCTATCTGACCGACCTGTCTAATTTCGCGACCGTGAATGAAGTCATGGGTCGTTTCTTCAAACAGCCTTATCCGGCACGCGCAGCAGTGGGTATCAAAGAACTGCCTAAAGGCTCTCTGGTTGAGATCGAAGGTGTTGTTGTTCTTTCTTAATCATCACGGCACAGCCAAAGAGATCCTCATCGATCGATGGGGAATCTCTTTGATGCGGGTCGCCGCCACGATGATCTTTCCGTTATGGCTACCTTCAGGTGTCCGGAGTCAGAGATTCTTTTTAAACTCGCCAACAGCCTCGACAACCTGACGCGCCCCTGACTGTATATCGCCCATCACCCGGCCGGACTGGTTGGAAAGCTCCATCGCCTCGCTGATTTTCTTCAAACTTTCCTCAATCAGGCTCACCGCATCCTGGGTCAGCTGCTTATTTTCTGAAACAACAGTAATAATCTGCTCTGTTGTTGAGCTGGTTCGCGATGCCAGTTGACGCACTTCATCAGCCACGACAGCAAAGCCTCGGCCTTGTTCTCCGGCCCGCGCAGCCTCAATCGCCGCATTAAGAGCTAACAAATTAGTCTGTTCAGCGATGCCGCGAATGCTTTCAACCAGATCCGATACCTTAATCGACTGGGCATCCAGTTCAAAAACACCTTTACTGGCCTCCTGCATCTGGGCATACAACTCATTCATCGTTGCAATGGTCGATTCCAAAACCCGAATACCCTCAGAGGTATCTGCGTCAGTCTTCCTGGATATCTCATAAGCAATCTCAGAAGTTTCAGAGATTGCCTGCTCGCGGTTCATTTGTTCGGTGATGACAGTGGCGAATTTAGCCACCTTGTAAAGCTCACCGCTTGCATCATGAATCGGATTGTAACTGGCCTCAAGCCAGACGATATTGCCATGACTATCAAAGCGTTTAAAACGGCCTGAAACATAGGTGCCGGATGCCAGCCTGCGCCAGAAAGCCTGATATTCTTCTGATCCGCTCTCTTCGGAGCTGCAGAATATTCTATGGTGCTGGCCAACAATCTGACTTTTTCTGTAATCCATCGCCTTGAGGAAATTATCGTTAGCGTCAAGGATAATACCATCGAGACTAAACTCGATAACCGCGGAGGACCGATTAAGGGCAGTTATCATATCCTCCTGCTCTCGGGAGTGAGAGATGGTTCGCGTCAGCTCTACCGCATAAACCGTATGCTCGATCACCTGCTTTTTGACGTCTTTTACAGGCTGAATAATCGCACGGTACCAGGCTTCTGTGCCGTCTTTGGTTATCAGCTGAAGTGCACCATGCCAGTGTTTACCGGAATGAATAGCGTCAATCATCAGTTGGCAGTAATCTTTTTTTGCAGACTTTTCGGACACAATATCCATCAGTCTCTTACTTGTCAGCTCGCTAAGCAGGTAACCTGAAGACTCAAGAAAAAGGGTATTGGCATTCAGAAACGTACCGCGCTTATCCAGCGAAAAGTTCAGCATTTCTGACTGAAGGTCACGTTTCATATCGTGAAAAGCTTCCAGCTCCTCTTCAAGCACTTCTATTCGGGACTGTAGTTTCCGGTTATGAAACAGCATTTATCGCATCCTATAGATTGACAGGGGATTCAATGGCAGGGTATTGACTAGTTTATACGTTTATTGGCGACCAGCGGGTCACAATTTACACTGTGATATAAAAAAATATTTCTTGGTAATGAAGCACCTGAACGGCCCACAGCCGTTCATCCGAGTTTTTATTGCACTTTTTCTTCAGCAATCTCCTGCTTAACCTTCTTCAGCGCTTCAAGATAGCCTTCCCGATAGGTCGGGTAGGTGAATTCATAGCCGGTACTCAGCAGTAAGCGGTTGTCACAGATTTTACTGGTGCGGCGACGGGTGGGCGATTCAACGACCTCAGTAGGGGTTACCTGAAGAACATCAGCCATCCAGTTCATCACATCAAACAGAGGAACAGAGCCTTTGTCAGTGGCCAGGTAAACCGTCTCAGGAGTTTTGCCGGATTCAGTCATAGCAATCAGATGCGCCAGCACACCGGCACAATCTTCACTGTGAATACGGTTGGTGTATTTCACCGGTACTTCAGGCGCAATGCGGCCCTGACGTACCTGGCGAATCAACATATCCCGGCCCGGACCATAAATTCCTGAGAAACGCACACAGCTGTGGTTCAGTCCGCTTTTACGCAGGGCGTCTTCCGCTTTCAACATGATACTGCCGGCAAACCCGGAAGGTTGCGGCACGGTCGTCTCATCAACCGTTTCGCCTTCAGTCTGGCCATAAACACTGGTGCTGGAAACAAAGAGAATATGCTTAGGCGTGTGTTTGATTTTTTTAAGCCAGCGCAGCATCTGCTTAACGCCTGCCTCGTAAGCACTTTGATAAAACGCTTCAGAAAAGCCTCCGGCAGCTACCGAATAGATAATGTAGTCAGGTTTAAGCGTCAATTCCTGCCAGGATTCAGGCTCGGCAACATCCAATCTAACGGGTTGAACACCATCGGGCAGATTATCGGGATTTCGGCGGGCACCGTGTACCTGATGGTTCTGTGTAAGCAGTCGACGGGCAGTACGACTGCCAATATCACCGCATCCTACGATCAAAATCTCCTGAGCACTCATCTTTCTTCTCTCCCCGGGAATCTCTATTATCTGATTAAACCGGCGTCTGACAGATAGGCCAGCACGCATCCTTTGCCATCTTTTTCTGAGGTTATAGCAACCAACGTTAACCTGTCTCCCTGATAGGTCTGACCATAATACAAGCAAAGCGTGCCAGGTAACTACCGGATAAATATCGCCTCACCCAGCAGATGGACAGAATATGCCAACCACATCAACCGCTATAAAAACTGTAGCCAACCCTGTTGTTAAAAAAACAGGACTGGGCTCAGATCAGCTCTCACAGCCGGTCACAGTACTGAAGGGTGTTGGTGCCGCATTAGCAGAAAAACTGGCCAAACTGAGGATTCATTCTGTCGAAGATCTGCTGTTCCATCTCCCTTTACGGTATCAGGACCGGACACGGGTCACTCCCATGGGGTCCGTTCGTCGTGGAGACGAGGTTGTCATTGTCGGGCAGGTTGCTCTGGCAGATGTCACGAAAGGTCGTCGCAGAGCATTAGTGGTGCGCCTTTCCGACGGCACAGGCAGCATCACGTTACGTTTCTTTCATTTCAATATGGCACAGAAAAATCAGTTTCAGAAGGGGGCCCTGGTTCGTTGTTATGGCGAAGCCCGACCGGGCGCCAGTGGTCTTGAGCTGTACCATCCGGAATATCGGCTGGTGGCGCAGGATCAGCCCCTTGAGATGGATGATCATCTGACGCCTATTTACCCCCTGACGGAGGGACTGACCCAGAACCGACTGCGCCAGCTGATTCATCTTGCCCTCCAGGAGCTGAAGCAGGCTGAGGTCATTGATTGGCTCCCCCAAAGCTTGTTTCCTAATCTGCCATCGCTCAAAGAATCCCTACTGCTGTTGCATGAACCGCCACCGGATGCACCGGTTTATGATCTGAAGGACTACAAACACCCCAGTCAGCATCGGCTGATCCTGGAAGAACTGATCGCCCAACAACTCAGCCTGCTAAAGCTGCGGCAGCAACACAAGCACCACACAGCCCCGGTGTTCCACAGCACGGGAATGCTCAGTCAGCAACTGCTGAATCAGCTCCCGTTTCCTCTCACTGGGGCTCAAAACCGGGTAATAGAAGAGATACGGCAGGATATCCAGCAGGGCAGCCCCATGCTACGGCTTGTTCAGGGTGATGTCGGCGCCGGAAAAACACTGGTGGCTGCGATGGCTGCGCTTCAGGCCATTGAGGCTGGTTTTCAGGTTGCGGTAATGGCACCCACTGAGATCCTTGCTGAACAACACTTTAATAACTTCACTCAATGGTTTGCACCATTGGGCATTAATGTCGCCTGGATGGCAGGCAAATTAAAAGGCAAAGCCCGTCAGACTCAGCTGGAGCAGATCGCAGGAGGAGCCCCTATGGTTGTGGGCACCCATGCACTGTTTCAGGAGAGTGTCATTTTTGAAAAACTCGGACTTATTATCGTCGATGAACAACACAGGTTCGGGGTACATCAAAGGCTTAGCCTGCGTGAAAAAGGACAACAGGGCGATTTATATCCCCACCAGCTGATTATGACCGCCACACCGATCCCCCGAACACTGGCGATGAGTGCTTATGCAGACCTGGATACGTCGGTTATCGATGAGCTACCACCCGGGCGAACACCGATTGAGACGGTTGCTCTGGCCGATACCCGTCGGGATGAGATTATTCAGCGTATCGCTGCAGCCTGCTATCAGGGTAAACAGGCTTACTGGGTCTGCACTTTGATTGAAGATTCTGAAGCGCTGCAATGTCAGGCGGCTGAATCCACTTTTGAGGACCTGCAAACACGTCTTCAGGGACTCAATGTCGGCCTGGTTCACGGACGTATGAAGGCCCAGGAAAAAGCCGATATTATGGCCCGGTTTAAAGCGAATGAACTGCAACTTCTGGTCGCCACAACCGTTATTGAAGTCGGCGTTGATGTACCCAATGCCACGTTAATGGTGATTGAGAACCCGGAACGTCTGGGCCTGTCCCAATTGCACCAGCTGCGGGGTCGTGTGGGTCGTGGAGATCAGCAAAGCTATTGTGTTCTGCTTTATCACACGCCTTTATCAAAAAATGGTAAAGCCCGTGTTGCTGTGATGCGGGAAACACAGGACGGCTTTAAGATTGCTGAAAAAGATCTTGAGCTACGGGGGCCAGGGGAAGTACTCGGAACCCGGCAAACAGGCTTGGCTCAGATGAAAATTGCCGATCTGGTTCGGGACCAGTACCTGCTCAATGAAGTCAATAATGCAGCAAATCAGCTGATTCAGCACTACCCTGAGAACCTGAGTCCCTTGGTTGAACGTTGGCTGGGAGGGGCAGAGCAATACGCTCAGGTTTAATCCTGAATTATTGATTAACCCATTGAAAATACATGTTTTAAATCATGTTCATATATCGTGCTGTAAGGCATAGTAGGTATAATTACAGGAGTTTTTAGTTGGAGTTCACCATGTCCCTTCAAGGATTAGTTCAGTCCCTTAAGGAGAGTATGTCTCAGTCCGTTTCATCGGAAGACTTTCCTCAGCTCATCAAAAGCCGACTGGTTCCACGTAACCGGGCCACAGCCAAGCAGCTGGTTCGATCCTCGGTTCTGGAAGATCCTGATGGTGTTCGCCATCTGTTTGCTTTTCCGGCACACTGCCTGCTGGATATGAAGCTCTATCAGAACTATCGTGCCATCTCTCCGGATGCCAAACACGCCCTTCTGAAACGCAAGAAAATACAATCCGTCCCGGCGATACCTGAAGCAATCGACTACGATCTGGTTGTGGATGCCCGCTGCTTCGATAACGAGACCGTCTTTACCGAATCCGGTGACCCGGCTTGGCTGCTGGAGTTTTCCAGCGATGAGTATAAAGCGCTGATCGAAGCCTTCAGTAACTGTTCACGTATTGAGCAGTTTGCGATCCCTCTGGTATCAATTCGTCCGAATTTGACCGCTGTTGATCAGGATGAGATGGAAATTAAGGCGGCCGTAGAAACCATCACATCCCGCCGCATTCGTACTCGCCTGGCGGAAAGCATCGAAATTCCACCCCTGCCGCTAAGTGCCCATAACATCATTATGTTACGGGCTGATGAGAACGCCGGAGCAGAAGAACTGGCATCTATTGTGGAGTCTGATCCAAGCCTGGCATCACAGGTGATCAGTTGGGCAAACTCGCCCTATTACGGCCTGCCCGGACAAATTCGCTCTATTGAAGATGCCGTGATTCGGGTACTGGGTTTTGACCTGACCATGAACCTCTCGCTGGGTTTGTCGATGGGTAAGAATATCAAAATGCCCAGCGATGGTGTTTTCGGCTACCGCAACTACTGGCGCGAAGCCGTAATGAAAGCGATGCTGATGGAGCGATTAGTAAAACAGATACCCGCAGCACACCGGCCTTTTGTCGGTCTGAGTTACCTGTCCGGGCTGGTGAATAACTTTGGTTATCTGATTATTGCAGAGGTGTTTCCACCGTATTTCTCGCTTTACTGCCGCTATCAGGAAGCCAATCCTCACGTACCTGCAATGTATATCGAACGCTTTCTGTTCGGTATTACAAGAGAGCAGATTGGCAGCTTCCTGTTTCAGACCTGGGGGATTCCGGATGAGGTTTGCAGTGCAATCCGTCACCTGCACAACGCCTCTTACGAAGGCCTGCATCATGAGTATGCGAACCTGCTCTATATTGTAAACCAGTTGGTACAAAGTGATGGAGAGGTCCGGCTTGGCAAGTTACCGGAAACCGTATTGAGCCGTTTGCATCTGGAAAGATCCAAAATCGAAGAAGCCGTTGCCGATATCAGCAGCTTCAACGAAGAGCTCAATACTCTGGCGGAAATGCTGGAAAAAGCCAGCAAATAGGACGAAGCGATTGAACCTGCAAGACTCTGCTTTTCAGGGGGGCAGGGCAATCAACCTCACATCAGATATAAAAAAACCCGCAGTGTTATGCATTGCGGGTTTTTTTATTAACTCTATGGCTTAGCAGTCAACAGCATCTTTCAGTTTCTTACCAACTTTGAAGCCAACCGTCTTGCTTGCCGGAATATCCATCGGCTCACCAGTCTGAGGGTTTTTACCCTTACGAGCACTACGCTCTCGTACAGAGAAAGTACCGAAACCGATCAGAGATACAGAATCACCTTTGGCTACCGCACCAGTGATCTCATCCAACATCGCATTCAGAACTTCATTCGCTTTATCTTTAGACAGCTCCGCTTTTTCCGCGATGGCTGCTGCCAGTTCAGGCTTACGCATGCGTTATCCTCTTTATTATTGCTGTTTAATCCGTATAAGACCGCAAACATTTAATCAGCCTGCCATGCGGGATGCAAAGGTTTTTTCCCGGTCTGTGATAGAATTCCACACCTTCAAAAGATGGAATAAAGAGGCATGTGTTGGATCCACAGCAACTGACATCTCTGCGGGCAGCATCCCGCCCGGAATGGGAACAACTCAACTGGACGCGTCCCCATACACCGGGAAAAGCGCAACCGGATATGGCGTGGCTTGACTGGCTCACAGACAGCACTTCACTGACAAAACGCCTGACTCAGATCAGCGACCAGCAATTCCGTGTTCAGCTTTTACAGCAGCGTCTGTTAAAGCCTGCACTGAATGAATGCAAAGTACTGGGCATAGGGCCTCAGGAGCATGCACTGGTGCGGCAAGTGATACTCCATGGCGTTAACCAGCCCTGGGTATTCGCCCGTACGGTTATTCCGCTGTCGACGCTGAATCAGGGTAATCGTCACCTGATGTTGCTCGGCAACCGCTCTTTGGGTAGCGTACTGTTCAAGAATGCCCACACCCGACGCACCTCTCAGGAGATCACCCGGAGCCATCCTGATTTCTGTGCGCCTTTTATCTGGGGCAGACGCTCAACCTTTGCAATTGGTCAGGCACCACTGTTGGTTACTGAACTGTTTCTGGAGCCGTTCCGCGATTATCTGCACCTGACTCGCTGATTGCCCCGTAATTTACTGATATTGCCCAAGCACAAGCTGAGGAATCTTCTGATGTCATCCATTGCCTTTATTCAGCAGCAGTTTCCCCATTACATCAAACTGATGCGGATCGACCGCCCCATCGGTACCTATCTGCTGCTCTGGCCAACCCTGTGGGCGCTCTGGATCGCGGCAGAAGGCGTACCGGATTGGGACGTTCTGGTGATTTTTGTTCTGGGTGTTTACAGCATGCGGGCTGCAGGCTGCGTCATTAACGACTTTGCCGATCGAAAAATCGATGGTCATGTGGAACGCACCAAAGCACGACCGTTGGCTACAGGCGACGTCACTGCGAAAGAGGCGATAGCACTCTTTATTGTGCTGGGACTGATCTCATTCGGGTTAGTTCTGATGACCAACCCGCTGACGATTCTACTGTCTTTAGGCGGGATCATGCTCGCTTTTATGTATCCCTTTATGAAACGCTATACCCATCTGCCACAGGTTGTACTGGGGGCCGCGTTCTCCTGGGCCATTCCCATGGCCTATGCCGCGCAGACCAATAGCGTTCCGGTTGAAGCCTGGCTACTGTTCACCGCCAAAATGCTCTGGACCGTCGCTTACGACACTCAATATGCCATGGTCGATCGTAACGATGATGTCAAAATCGGAGTCAAATCCACCGCCATTCTGTTCGGCGAACTGGACCGGCACATTATTGCGTTACTGCAGCTGCTGGCCGTTATCGCGCTGCTGATTGTTGCCGCCGAAAAAGGGTTGGGGCCTTGGTTTTATACCGGGCTTACCGCTGCTATTGCGCTGTTTGTCTATCAGGCAAAACTGACGTTCCACCGCAAAAGAGAAGCTTGTTTTAAAGCCTTTCTGAACAATCACTGGGTTGGGATGCTTATTTTGCTGGGCATTATTCTGGACTATGCTCTGAAGTAACCCGCATCTGACGAATCAGAGTTCAGCTGCCGGTATCCGCAAGAAGTTCACACAAACGTCATCATGTCATCTTATTGTCATATTTACTCGCTGTAATAACGGTATTACTGATGACATAACCGACTTAGACGGGAACACGGAAATGACAGGAAAAACCGTCCTGATTGTAGATGACGAAGCCCCGATCAGGGAAATGATCGCGGTTGCCCTTGAGATGGCAGACTACACCTGTCTGGAAGCAGAAAATGCTCAGCAGGCCCATGCGATGGTAATCGACAAACGCCCGGACCTTATTCTTCTGGACTGGATGATGCCCGGAACCAGTGGTGTCGAACTGGCCCGCCGCCTGAAACGCGACCCGGTCACCGCGGAAACACCGGTAATCATGCTAACCGCCAAAGGTGAAGAAGATAACAAAGTTCAGGGGCTGGAAGCCGGGGCAGATGATTACATCACCAAGCCCTTTTCTCCACGGGAACTGGTTGCCCGCTTAAAAGCTGTTCTGCGCCGGACTACGCCTAAAGGTATTGAAGACCCGGTTAATGTGGATGGCCTGATTCTGGATCCGGCCAGCCACCGCGTCACCTCCGATGGCGAACCACTGGAGATCGGCCCGACAGAGTTCCGTCTGCTGCAGTTCTTTATGACTCACCAGGAACGGGCGTACACCCGTAACCAGCTGTTGGATCAGGTATGGGGCGGTAACGTGTATGTTGAAGAACGGACCGTCGATGTTCATATCCGTCGCCTGCGTAAAGCACTGGGGGATAAACATGAACAACTGATTCAGACGGTACGCGGGACAGGTTATCGTTTTTCCGTTAAGGTCTGATACCAGAGCAATCAACTGCTGAACACTGAAACGGCCTGATCTGTCACTGCGGATCAGGCCGTTTTCCCAATGGTTCAGCTTCCACGGGCAAGAAGTAAGGTAATCGCTTGTGACTCCAATCTGGCAAGCTGAACTCACACGGATCGTTTACATCGCCTTGTTTGCAGCGGTCATTGGCTGGCTTTCAGGCTCTATCGCCTGGGCGCTGACATCCGTGATGGGAATCTACATTGTTTTCGCACTGCGCTTTTTACAACGCCTCGACTACTGGCTGGAACACAATGCCAATGAAGAGCCACCGGAAAGCTGGGGCATCTGGGGATACCTCTTCGACAAGATGTATCGCCATCAGCGTCGCTACCAGCAACAACAACAGCGTCTGACAGAAATTATCAACAAAGTACAACGCTCCAGTGGTGCGCTGCGTGATGCCGTTGTCATGATTGACCAGCACGGCTGTCTGGAATGGTGGAACCGTGCCGCCGAGGGTCTGCTCGGTTTTCGCTCGCCCTCAGATAAAGGTCAGGCCTTAACCAACTTACTGCGGGATCCACGCTTTATCAGTTATTACGACAAGCAGGATTATCAGGACCCTCTGGTACTGACTTCACCCATGGATGATAACCTGATGCTGGAGTACCAGATCACCATTTTCGGCCGCAATGAGCGACTGATGCTGGTGCGTAATATCACCCGCCTTTATCGCCTGGAACAGATGCGCAAAGACTTCGTTGCCAATGTATCTCACGAGCTGAGAACCCCTCTGACGGTGATCAACGGCTATCTGGAAACCTTTGCCGATTACAGTGATCAGTTACCACCACGCTGGGGACGCGCGACCAACCAGATGCAGCAACAGTCCCGGCGCATGCAGAATATTATCAATGACCTTCTGCTACTTTCCCGACTGGAAACCACCGATATCGAAGGTCAGCAACAACATATTGAAATTGGCGTTATGCTGGAGAGCATCCGCCAGGATGCCGAGTTACTCAGCGGCGATAAAGAGCACGTTATCCGGATCGACCTGCACACTCAGGCTCAGGTTGTTGGTTCTGAAAACGAACTACGTAGCGCTATTTCGAATCTGGTGTTTAATGCCGTGAAATACACACCGCCCGGATCAACGATCAGTATGACCTGGCAGGAACTTCCGCAAAGCACAGGGGCCGTTCTGATTGTTGAAGATAACGGTGAAGGTATCGACGCCCGCCACTTGCCACGTCTGACGGAGCGTTTCTACCGGGTCGATAAAGGACGTTCTGCTGAAACCGGGGGCACGGGCCTCGGACTGGCGATTGTGAAGCATGTTCTACTGAGGCATAACGCCAAACTGGATATTAAGAGTGAAGTCGGTAAAGGCACACGCTTTACCTGTATTTTCCCCGACCTCAGGCTGGTCTGGCCAGGGGAGGGAGCCAGACAGCAACTTGATGCGCCGGCCCGCAGTCCTGAACTCTCAGACCTAGCTGCTCAGTCGGGCGATGATTTTCGACAGTAACTGCCCTGACTTCGGGTCCATATCGATAAAACGCACACCAACGTAGACCGCTTCTGCGTTGGTTCGTTTTTCCTGGGCCTGCAGCATGATCACGCTGCCTTTAGTGGTCAGGCGCATCTGCTGCTCACCCTGACCGGCGATAAAACCGACGGACAGCTCTTCAAACAGTTCAGGAATAGCCTGCCCTCTTTTAGCCATAACGACGACTTCCTGAGTGTTCAGCTCACGAATCACCACCGGAAGTTTATTCTCCCCGAACATCAGCATCGCCTTGCCCCTGACACGACGGGGACCCGATGAAGAAGAGGGTGCGTGCTGCATACCTTGCTTACTGGTCAGTACATCAGCCATGCTTCCACCGCCCATAACCCGGTTGCGGCGATTCATGATCTCAGCAAGCTCTTCACGGGAGATGATTCCGGACTTAACCAGATGTTTGGTTACCTTATTGATCAGCTGGTCATTGTTGAACGGCTTAGTCACATAGTCTGTTACACCATGCTGAGCAGCCTCCACAACGTATTCTTTATCCCCAAGGGAGGTCACCATGATAAAAGGCGCATTTTTGTTGCGGCTGTCATCATGTTCACGTAACCAGCTTAACAACTCGATACCGGACATCTCCGGCATCTCCCAATCACATAGCACCAGATCGAAGCGACCGACTTCCAGTATTTTTTGGGCCTTACGGCCATCCTGAGCGGTTTCTACTTCAAACTGGGGATATTCTGCCTTTACCGCTTTAACCATCAGGTCACGGGTAAATTTGGCGTCATCAACAACAAGTATTCGGGCGGTTTTCATAATTCTCTCAGATATCCTTCATGCCAGTCGGTAGCGCAAGTGCTTCATCAGGATAGATG
Organism: Oceanospirillum sp.; assembly: GCF_982874595.1. Lineage (NCBI taxonomy): Bacteria > Pseudomonadati > Pseudomonadota > Gammaproteobacteria > Oceanospirillales > Oceanospirillaceae > Oceanospirillum > Oceanospirillum sp. The sequence goes on from NZ_CEYNZH010000001.1 coordinate 180,855, forward strand.
GACACCTGCCGGACCCAAAGCCAGGTTGCACCAGCAACCGCTGCCGGCATAAAGATCAGGTTGATGAAGGGGACAAACATCAGCAGATAGCACACCATTCCAAAACTGAGCGAGTGCCACCAATTCTGCTTCAGACGCCGCTGCATCGCATGAAAGTCAATTTTATGGTTATCCATCGGATAGTCCATATACTGAACAGACAGCATCCAAACTGAAAACAGGAACCACAAAACTGGGCTTATCAGATTAACAACGGGTATAAAACTGATAATCACAAGCAAGAGAACCCGCTTGAGGAAAAACCACTGTTTCTGCAGCTCTCGCTGCAACGAACGTATCGCCATTTCAGAGAAGGTCTCAGCAGGAAAGCTAACCTGGCCATTCCGCAATTTGAGCTCTACTTTCTCCGCTAAGAGGCCATTAAAGGGAGCAGCAATCAGAGCTGTGGTGGCGTTAAAGCCATAGACAACAAACCCCAGAATCGCAACCAGCGCCAAAGGCCACAGCAACCAGCTCATAAAACTCAGCCAGTCCGGAAGAGTAGCGACCAGACTGTCTACCCAGCCACCCAGTAGCCCCAGAACAAACCAGATAAAAGCCGATAAAATCACAATGTTACTTAACAGAGGCACCAGAACAAAACGCTTCATACCCGGTGTAGTGATCAGCCGAAAACCTGCAGCAATGGCAGCGGGGCCTGAAAAGATATGTGTCATAAAACCTCAGTTTAAGCATTAATCATTCAATCGGAAGCAGCCCGATTTACGCACAAAGCTCCCGCAGGGATATTAACTCTACCTGCAAGTGGTAATAAAGTTCCAGCCGATGTTGTTTTGACAAAACAGGGGGGTAAATGACACTTTTTAATCAATCAGGAAGTGGAAATTGACAGTTTTTAGCCAGAGCAAAAAGAAACGCCCAGATACAGAAAAGGAGCCGAAGCTCCTTTTTTGCCATCAAAGAAACCCGTTATACAAGAATTTCGATGAGGTACTGAACAGACAGTATCTGTTATGCCGATAAGCTACTCGTTGCTCAGGCGCTGCTCAATGGTTTCAGGCGATGAGTGACGAACATCCATCCCCTTCACCAGATAGATCACATACTCAGCGATATTATCAGCATGATCACCAATACGTTCTAATGCACGCAATACCCAGATCACATTCAGCACACGGCTGATAGAGCGCGGGTCTTCCATCATAAAAGTCACCAATGCACGCATTGCTGAGCGGTATTCCAGATCCACCGCTTTATCTTCCTGAGCGACCGAAAGCGCCAGATCAGTATCGAAACGGGCAAAAGAGGTCAGAGCATCTTTCACCATATTGCGAACATGATTACCGATATGACGGGTTTCGATATAACCCCGTGGCGGCTCACCTTCTTCTGCCAACTGAATCGCATGACGGGCAATTTTAGAAGCCTCATCACCGATGCGCTCCAGATCTGAAGTCGCGCGGGTTACCGCCATCACCAGACGAAGGTCACTGGCGGCAGGCTGACGACGAGCCAGAATGCGGGTGCACTCTTCATCGATGCTGATCTGCATCTCGTTGATATTACGGTCGTTGGCACGAACCTCTTCCGCAACAGCACTGTCGCCTTCGGTCAGTGCGTAGATGGCGTCCTGAACCTGTTTCTCTACCAGGCCACCCATGGCCAGCAGGTGGGTTTTCAGGTCTTCCAGCTCGTTGTTGAACTGCTGGGAAATGTGATGGCTATGGGTTTCAGTTGTGATTTCCATGGCAATACCTTTATATGCGTTTTAACCCTTGGCCTAGTCTGGAGAGGGGCAAGGGTGAGTTAAAAACCAGTGAGACGTTACAAAATCGATGGTCAAATAACCGGCCAGAAACCGGAAAGCGAAGCTGAAACAGCTTCGCCCGGGTTATCTGTTAACCGTAACGACCAGTGATGTAGTCTTCGGTTTTCTTCTCTTTCGGGTTGGTAAACAGCATATCAGTGTTACCAAACTCAATCAGATTACCCATATACATAAAGGCGGTGTAGTCAGAAACACGCGCCGCCTGCTGCATGTTGTGGGTTACGATAGCAATGGTGAACTTATCTTTCAGCTCATAGATCAGCTCTTCGATCTTCAGCGTGGAGATAGGATCCAGTGCCGATGCCGGTTCATCCAGCAGCAACACCTCAGGTTTTACCGCGATGGTACGGGCGATCACCAGACGCTGCTGCTGACCACCGGACATGCCCAATGCGCTCTCATGCAGACGATCTTTAACCTCATCCCACAGGGCTGCAGATTTCAGCGCCCATTCTACGGTTTCATCCAGCACACGCTTTTTGTTGATGCCCTGAATACGCAGACCATAAGCCACGTTTTCGTAGATGGATTTTGGGAAAGGGTTTGGCTTCTGGAACACCATACCGACACGGCGACGCAGCTCAGCCACATCGACGTTTTTCTGGTAGATGTTCTGACCTTCCATGTTGATTTCACCGGTGATACGGCAGCCATCAACCAGATCGTTCATGCGGTTAAGGCTACGCAGCAGTGTGGATTTACCACAACCTGACGGACCAATGAACGCGGTTACACGCTGCTTAGGAATCGTCATATTGACGTCAAACAGCGCCTGCTTCTGACCGTAGTACAGATCCATATTGCGCACTTCCAGACAGGTCGTTTCCTGTTCCAGAGAAAGTGCAGCACCGTCACCACGGTTCATAGAGCTAATATCGATACTATGGCTTTTGGTTTCGTGTGCGGCTGTTTGATCCTGAGTGCCGGTCACGTTTTGAGTTTCAGTCATATCAGAACCTGTTACTGTGTTTGCCGTTTCAGCATTTACCGGCACTGCGGTAGTTGTCTTTTCAGTCTGAGCTTCCATAGGAACACTCTCTTTAATTCGTTATTCAGTCTAACTGCGTTTCTGCCAGTGGCTAATCGGTTTATTAAGTGCCGCCGGCTTAATCCAGCGGCACAGATTCAATCCGAGGCCAAGCGGAGTTACATCTCCAGAGACTTGTACTTCTCACGCAGATGGTTACGGATAGCGATAGCACTCAGGTTAAGCAGAGCAATCACAATCACCAGCAGCAGTGCAGTGGCATAAACCAATGGGCGGGCTGCTTCAACGTTCGGACTCTGGAAGCCCACATCGTAGATATGGAAGCCCAGGTGCATAAATTTCTGATCCAGATGGATAAACGGATAGTTACCATCCAGCGGCAGACTCGGTGCCAGTTTCACAACACCTACCAGCATCAGCGGGGCTACCTCACCTGCGGCACGGGCAACGGCCAGAATCACACCAGTCATCATGGCAGGGCTTGCCATCGGCAGTACCACACGCCACAGGGTTTCTGCTTTGGTTGCACCCAGCGCCAGAGAACCTTCCCGTACCGAGCGTGGGATTCGGGCCAGACCTTCTTCAGTAGCTACAATCACAACCGGTACAGTCAAGAGTGCAAGCGTCAGGGAAGCCCACATCAGACCCGGTGTACCAAAAGTTGGTGCCGGCAGCGCTTCCGGGAAGAACATCTCATCCACATGGCCACCCAGGAAGTAAACGAAGAAGCCCAGACCAAACACGCCGTATACGATGGAAGGAACACCAGCCAGGTTGTTTACCGCGATACGGATCATCCGGGTAATAAAGCCCTGCTTGGCGTACTCACGCAGATAGACTGCCGCGACCACACCAAATGGCGTTACCAGAATCGACATCAGGATCACCATCATGACGGTGCCGAAGATCGCCGGGAAGATACCGCCTTCCGTGTTCGCTTCGCGAGGCTCATCGCTCAGGAATTCCCACAGTTTCGCACCATAGAAACCCATCTTCTCCATCACACCCATACGGTTTGGCTGATAAGCACGCACCACCTTGCTCAGGGAAACTTCAACTTCACTGCCATTCATTGCTTTAGCGACAAAGCTGTCGCGGTTAGCCTCAACGTACAGATCGGCCAACTGCTTCTGCAGAACTTCATATTCCGCGTTCAGCACCGCACGTTCCGCATCAATCTCTGCAATTGCCGCCGGCGTATCCTGACCATCCAGTTCCAGACGGCGCTGCTTCAGGCGTAGTCGTTCGATGGTGTAGTTGATGCGCCCAATCTCATGCTTTTCGATCTGGTAGATCTCATCATGAATATTCAGAGCACGTTCAATACGCTTTTCAAACTCAGACCAGATGCCATTTTCGCCAGCAGCCTGAACGGCTACCGTTTCGCCTTTTTCTTTCAGCGCCAGCAGATAACCGTAAAAGTTACCCCACTCACGACGCTCAACAGCGATCAGGTTTTCCGGGTAAGTCACTTCCTGAACAAAAGGCGCCAGAACCCAGCGAAAGTCTGAACCATAAACATCGCGGTTACCGGTTTTGATCAGGTAACGCTCAACTGTTTCTTCATCACTTTCCAGTTTAATACCCGCAGCCTGTACCTGTTCAACAGGGACCGACACGGTTTCAACTTTTTCACCCACCAGATGGTAGGCGGTGTCGCCTGAGCGCACTTCCGCTTCCAGAATGGAGGCAGGCCAGAAGTGACCCAGACCACGGGCAGCAATCAATATCAGCAGGCCAATAACCATCACCACACTGATCGCTACGGCCCCTGCATTAAGCCAGACCCAGGGGGAACCACTACGGGCCCAGCTACCAAAAGATTCACGCATAACTTTTTCCTTTCTCTCCTGGATCGCTTACAGAGCGCCGTATTTTCTGCGCAGTCGCTGACGAACCATCTCAGCAATCGTGTTCACAACAAAGGTAAACATAAAGAGCACGAAGGCTGCGAGGAACAAGATTCGATAGTGAGAGCTACCCACTTCAGATTCAGGTACTTCCACCGCAATATTGGCTGCCAGAGTCCGCATACCTTCAAAGATATTAGCGTCCATAATCGGCGTATTACCGGTGGCCATCAGTACGATCATGGTTTCACCAACCGCACGACCCATACCGATCATGACCGCGGAGAAGATCCCCGGACTGGCCGTAGGCAGTACTACGCGGGTCAGGGTTTGCCACGGAGTCGCACCCAGCGCCAGCGAGCCATAACTCAGGTGCTTAGGCACTGCGAAGATCGCATCTTCAGTAATCGAGAAGATCGTCGGAATCACCGCAAAGCCCATCGCCAGACCGACCACCAGCGCGTTACGCTGATCGAAAGGAATGCCCAGATCGTTGCTCAGCCAGGTGCGCATATCGCCACCAAACAGAACAATTTCAAGATGCGAGCTCATACCCAGAGCAAACCAGCTCACCAGCAGCACCACGGGGATCAACAGAGCGGCCTGCCAACCATCAGGAATGGCGTGACGAACTTTGTCCGGCATTTGTGCCCAGGCGAAGCCAAAGGCCACCATACCCAGCGGCAAAAGTAGCAGGAGTGCGAAGATACCCGGTAGATTGCCTTCGACAAAGGGTGCCAAAAACAGCCCCGCCAGGAAGCCCAAAATAACCGTTGGCAGTGCTTCCATCAGTTCGATGATCGGCTTCACTTTGCGACGCATAGCTGGTGCCATAAAGTAAGCCGTAAAGACAGCACCACAAATTGCCAGCGGTGTTGCCACGATCATGGCGTAGAAAGCGGCTTTTAGAGTACCGAATGCCAGTGGCATCAGGCTGAACTTAGGCTCAAAGTCATTGGTGGAAGCCGAAGACTGCCAGGTATATTCCGGCTCTTCATAACTTTCGTACCAAACTTTGTCCCACAATGCTTTCCAGGAAACCTCAGGGTGCTCGTTGTGCACTTCAAAGGTCTGAATCACATTGTCCTGGCGCTGGATAATCAGCAGATCCGCACGGGGGCTGATCGCGGCGACAACCGGTTTCTGATCCAGCAATTTTTCAGTCAGCATTGTCCGGTGTGCCGTGGTGCTGTAGATACCCAACTCACCCTTGGCATCCATCATCAGGAAACCTTTACGGCGGTGCTCGGGAATAATCAGCTCAACCGGTGTGGCGTCATGGTCAAAACTACGGATCTTTGTCAGCGCCCATTCGTTCTGCGCATCGCGAACCAGGAACCACTGCGACAGGTGACCTGTCTTATCGCCCACCAGTACTGAGATTCCGCCCAGCTGGAAGGTGACATCGCCAATCTCACTGTTCTGCTCGGTAACTTTCAGGCGCGCATTGAGTTTAGGCTCATCTTTGTCCCGCAAATCCAGCACATCAATCGTGCCTTTATCACTGGCCAGATACGCCCACTGCTGATCCGGTGAGATCAGAATGCTGTGCAGGTTGCCTTCAACAACCGGCAGAGTAATTTCGTTCCGCGTCAGGGTAACTTCGTCACCAAAAAGAGATTCTTCTTTCAGGTACTGCACCATGTGCGCTTTCTTGTCTGCAGTTACTGCAGATATCAGCATGCTTTCTTCTGCATCACTGATAGCAACTTTATTAACAGCCTGGCCCGCTTCGCTGATTACGATAGGTTCTTCACCGTAAGGGTATTCGATGCGGGGCGTGATCAGACGCTCATTGTCCGGGTAAGTAATACGATAACGATCCCGGATAATCAGCAGGTTACCATTAGACAGGCCAACAGCCATTAGCGTGGACGCGGGTCCTTCGGGTTGTACCGATGTCACTTCAACGCCTTCCGGCAAGTTGAGTTGCACGCGATCAATCACCTGGCCATTAGCAGCGTTGAAGAAAACGACTTCGCCGACACTTGTCAGACGAATCGCCACTTCTCCCTGCTCTTCTGTTGCCAGATAGAGGGTTTTCGCGTCATCGGGACGTACAGAGGTCGCAGGTACCTGGTACTCCGCAACAGGTTCAACACTCGCCGATTTGAACAGAGGTACAACCTCATACATCAGGTAAAGGAAGATCAGCAGGATCGCAACGATCACACTAATACCACCAACACCGACACCAACTTCGGCAACTTTGTCTTTGTACGATCTGATCTTCCGGTGCATACGAAGTGCCGGAGTATCAAAATCGATTACAGGGGCGTTTGGGCTATTTTCTTTCATAGCGGAAAAAATACTGCACTTATATGACAGTTGTATGACACCAGACAGGCGTTCAACGGGATAGAAAAAAGGGCAGACTCAGCGCCCGCCCTTTCTTCAGCTTATTCTTCAGCACATTAGCGCTGAACATCCTTGTTTACGTCTATCCGGCCCGGATTATTTGATGTCCAGAGCCTTCAGCGTTTTCTCAACGACTGCAGCCGGCAGAGGGATGTAGCCGTCTTTCACAACCACTTCCTGACCCTGCTTAGACATCACCATTTTGATGAATTCACGTTCCAGTGGCTGCAGCGGCTGGTTAGGCTTCTTGTTCACGTAAACGTACAGGAAGCGGGACAGTGGATATTTACCGGTTACAGCGTTTTCAGGTGTTGCTTCAATGAACGGCTGACCCTCTTTCTTAGCCAGAGGAATCGCACGAACACTGGATGTTTTATAACCAATACCCGAGTAACCGATCGCATTGATAGAGGTACTCACAGACTGAACAACAGAAGCAGAACCTGGCTGCTCGTTTACGCTGTTCTTGTAGTCACCTTTACACAGGGCCTTCTTCTTGAAGTAACCGTAGGTGCCGGATACCGAGTTACGACCAAACAGCTGAACACTGCGGTTGTCCCAGTTACCGGTCAGACCCAGATCGCCCCAGGTTGATACGTCGTTTGCCGCACCACACTTACGGGTAGAAGAGAACACAGCATCAACATCTTTGATGCTCATACCTTTGATTGGGTTATCTTTGTGTACAAACACTGCCAGAGCATCGATCGCTACTGGTACCGGTACCGGCTTGTAGCCATGTTTGTTTTCAAAAGCTTCCAGCTCTTTATCTTTCATTTTACGGCTCATTGGACCCAGGTTAGCGGTACCTTCGGTCAGAGCTGGTGGCGCAGTAGAAGACCCCGCTGCCTGAATCTGGATATTCACGTTAGGGTAGGTACGCTTGTACTCTTCAGCCCACAGTGTCATCAGGTTTGCCAGGGTATCAGAACCTACGGAAGACAGGTTACCGGACACGCCGCTCGCTTTTTTGTAAACCGGCAGGCCTGAATCCAGTTCCGCTGCAGCGTTGGCTACGGTTGCTGTTACAGCACTTGCAGCAACGATAGATACCGCTGCAATCATCTTCTTCATTTTCATGTTATCTCCTGAACATTACGTCCGATTTTCTGTTACCAGATAAGATTTTGTTAACTCAGTCGTCTTGCGATGGGGATAACTATAGGGACGCTTTGTGACAGTTATATGAATGTCATATTTAGCTCACAAACTCTTTTTGTAACTCACTTTATCAATCAATAGCCTGTCTCTGATTTTACTCTTAAGCCGCTCCGTTAAATACCACAGCCTCTGCCATCAACTGCCCGAACAGTCATAGGGAATAGTGATAGTTAAAGGATTTAGTGATAGTCTGCGCCTGACAGACTTAAGATCCATGAACCTGCTGTTAATCGGTAACAACGCAACACGAACCAGAGTTCATTTATTCAGGTCTACCTGACAAACCCACTCAGACAAATAAGAAAAGCTAATGAGCAACGTGGATAATATTGAGGATATTCCTTCACCGCTGGGTGATCTGACGCTAAAAATTGCGGCAACACCTCAGGACACGAATATTTACGGTGATATCGCCGGGGGCTGGCTGGTTTCTCAAATGGACCTGGCCGCTGAGATCAGCGCAGGCAAACTGGCTAAAGGTCGGACAGCAACCGTTGCTATCAGTGAGATGGATTTTCTCTGCCCGATTCGTATTGGTTCAACGGTGGGTATCTATACCCATGTGGAAGAGGTGGGCCATAGCTCAATCAGCGTCCGTGTTGAAGCCTGGATTCAACCACCGTTTGAAAGTGATGAGCTGGAGATGTTCAAAGTCTCCGACGCTAAATTTGTGATGGTGGCGATCGACGCTAACGGACGTATCCGGGCAGTTCCGGAGTCCTGATAGGGTAAAATGTCAGGTATGACAAAAAGAAGAGGCCGGTTAAACCGGCCTCTTTTTTTTTCACCTCCCGGAAGGAGGCGAAAAGATATCAGCTTATTTGCTGGTCATCATACGACCGTGCAGATAGGCGTACTCAGAAATCTTCTGATATTCCTCAGAAAGACTGCGGAAGTTCATGAAAGAATCGTAGATGCGACGTGACAGATCGTCTTTCTTCGCTTCTTCAAACACCACTTCGTCTGAGATGGTGCGTAGCTCCTGATAAACATCGGAAGGCAGCTCACGCAGTTCTGTACCGTGATCGTTAACCAGCTCTTTAAGAGCCAGAGCATTACGGTACGTCAGCTCGTCCATCATGTCCTGGTTAGCCGCACGGGTCGCAACCATAACCACTTCCTGCAAGTCTGCTGGCAGCGCTTCAAACGCCTGCTTATTCAGCATACCTTCCAGAACGGTACCTGGCTCATGCCAGCCTGGGTAGTAGTAGTATTTAGCCGCTTTATACAGACCGAAGGCTTTATCGTTGTATGGGCCAACCCATTCGGTCGCATCAATGGCACCAGTCTGCAGAGAGGTAAACAACTCGGAACCCGGCAGGCTTACCGCTGTACCGCCAGCACGGTTAATCACTTCACCACCCAGGCCCGGGATACGCATTTTCAGACCTTTCAGGTCCTGAAGGGAGTTGATCTCTTTGTTGAACCAACCCGCCATCTGAACACCTGTGTTACCTACTGCAGTAGGAATCAGGTTGAACGGCTCATAAACTTCTTTCCACAGCTCAATACCGCCACCGTAGTAGATCCAGCTGGCAATTTCCTGTGCGTTCAGACCAAAAGGTACTGCCGCAAAGAACTGAGCCGCCGGTGCCTTACCTTTCCAATAATAAGAAGCACCATGTCCCATCTGTGCGGTGCCACTGGATACGGCATCAAACACGCCAAATGCAGGAACCAGCTCACCGGCACCATACACTTTAACTTCCAGACGACCGCCACTCATTTTGGTGATCTTTTCTGCAAGACTATTCGCTGCAGTACCCAGACCCGGGAAGTTCTTCGGCCAGGTAGTCACCATCTTCCATTTGATCGTTTCCTGCTTGGCGCTGGCCTGCTGTTTTTCGCTGCCCGATTCAGAACCGGTACAACCAGCCAGTACAGCACCTGCTGCGCCCACACCCAGTGCGGTAACAAACTCACGACGCTTCATGCTTATTAGCTCCTGATTTTTTATATTCTTGTTTTCATTTTTTTAGTGTATCCCAATTAAAATTATCAGATTTTCTGTCGGGTTACACTATTCCGGAGTTATCAATCATCAACAGAGTTAAACGCCCATTCCAGAGGCATTTTTTCTCATTGATAGCCCTTTTTTAAACAGGGTTATCGCGGACGTATCTTCTTTGGTCAATCTGTCCGTTAATGCCACCGGTCGAGCCGCCTCTGAGACCTTTGCAAGGCACTTACAGCGCTTCCAGTTTGGCAAAACCTGCCATCAGCCATTTTTCGCCTTCACTGTCAAAACTGACCTGAATGCGGGCTTTTGGTCCCTGACCTTCGTAATTTAGTACAATGCCTTCACCAAAAACAGCATGATTCACCCGCTGCCCTACCATCAGTGTAGGACCATCCCCACCGCTATCCAGTGCTTCTGTCGGTTTCCACTGAGAACCGGGACGGCTACTGGTGACGGGTTTGGAGATCTGGCCCCGTAACCTCACTTCTTCCAGAAGTCGGTCTGGAATCTCACGCACAAAGCGGGAAGGGGTGTTGTAGGTTTCGCGCCCGTGCAGGCGACGCATCTCAGCATAAGTAATGTAAAGCTTCTGCATGGCACGGGTGATACCCACATAGCAGAGACGACGTTCCTCCTGCAGTCGGGAAGGATCTTCCATCGACATTTTATGCGGGAAAAGACCTTCTTCCACACCCGCCATAAACACCAGCGGAAACTCCAGACCTTTGGCGGAGTGGAGTGTCATCAGCTGTACCGCGTCTTCATATTCATCCGCCTGCTGCTCGCCGGCATCCAGTGCTGCTTCCGACAGGAAGCTCTGCAGCATAATCAGGGTATCTGCGCCTTCATCTTCATCGGTTGCCGCAGGATCTTCCGCAGGTGTGAAACCACGGGCTGCGGTGACCAATTCCTCAAGGTTTTCTACCCGGGCCTGGCCTTTTTCGCCTTTTTCCTGACGATGAAACTCCACCAGACCTGTGGTTTCATTCACATGGTCAACCAGCTCATGCAAACTAAGTTCATGGGCGGAATCCTCCAGCTGGTCCAACAATGCCATAAAACCACTCAATGCGGACAACGCCCGTGCAGGCAAAATCTTGTTGGCGATACAGTGCCCAGCGGCTTCCCACAAAGAGCAACCTTCGTTACGGGCCAGTTCACGCAGGGTATCGATGGTTTTAGCACCGATGCCACGGGTTGGCGTATTGATCACACGCTCCAGAGCTGCATCGTCATTACGGCTCTGAATCAACCTAAGGTAGGCTAGGGCATTTTTGATTTCCAGTCGCTCATAGAAACGCTGACCACCATAGATACGATAGGGACTTCCGGCACGAATCAGAGCTTCTTCAAGTACCCGTGACTGTGCGTTGGATCGGTAGAGAATGGCCGTTTCGGAACGGGTGCCCCCTTCCTGCACCCACTTCTCGATGGTATCAACAATAAAGCGCGCTTCATCCTGCTCATTGAACCCCGCGTACAGAGAGATAGGCTCACCTTCGTTACCTTCGGTCCAGAGCTCTTTACCCATGCGGTCAAAATTATTAGCGATCAGGCTATTCGCCGCTTCCAGAATGGTACCTGTGGAACGGTAGTTTTGCTCCAGCCGAACCGTCTTACTGTCGGCAAAGTCATCGGCAAACTGATGAATATTCTCGACCTTGGCACCGCGCCAGCCATAGATTGATTGGTCATCATCCCCGACCACAGTCAGTAAGTTGTTACTACCGGATGTCAGCAAACGCAGCCATGCATACTGGATAGTGTTGGTATCCTGAAACTCGTCCACCAGAATGTGACGGAATCGGTCTTGGTAGTGTTTCAGAAGCAGAGGATTATCCCGCAATAACTCGTGGGCCCGCAGCAACAGTTCGCCAAAATCCACCAGCCCGGTACGCTGACAATGTTCTTCATAAAGACTATAAAGATGATTCATCGTCGCGGTAAAACGGTCACCGGTATCCATAAAGTAACCGGCACGACGGCCTTCATCTTTCTGACCATTGATATACCCCTGAACCTGTCGGGGAGGCCAGCGCTCATCATCAATACCATGATCTTTCATCAGACGCTTGATCAGGCGCAGCTGGTCATCAGAATCGAGAATCTGGAAGTTTTCCGGCAGCTTGGCATCACGCCAGTGGGTACGTAGCAGACGATGGGCGATACCGTGGAAAGTCCCGACCCAGAAGTTACGCATCGGCAGGCCCAGTAACGCTTCCAGACGGGTTCGCATCTCTGCTGCGGCTTTATTGGTAAAGGTCACCGACATAATGCTGTGGGGTGATACGCCCTCAACCTGAATCAGCCAACCAATCCGATGCACCAGAACCCGTGTCTTGCCACTCCCGGCACCGGCCAGAACCAGCATATGTTGGGCAGGGGCGGTGACGGCTTCACGTTGCGCGTCATTCAGAGCATCAATAAGGTGTGTGACTTCCATAGCATTCCAGTCATTCAGGCAAAGGTTCAGGCAAGCGCTCATCGAATATCCGAGCAGGCTTTCGAGCCTATTTTAAGCCGCCAACTTTAGCACAATATGTTACTGAAAACTGTTATCTGCCTATTCTGCACTCAGGTCATCTGGTATCTTTTAACCATCGGGGGCTTAAGGGAATTAAGCTCTGCAAAACAAAAATAAGACAAAATCTGAGTACTCATCGACCATGACCCACCCTGAACAGCAGTCAATGCTTCAGGGGCAGACTGATGCTGCCTCTTTCGGCAAGGAGCTCCTATGCGAGCAACTCACTCTTTTGTATCGCGATTCTACCGCTTATTACCGGCTGGGTATGGGCTGCGCGCTGGTCTGTTGCACCCTTTTATGGAATCACACTAACAGCGCGCTTCTTGGTCTCTGGCTACTGATCTATGCCCTGCTGACCTGGGGGGGGATCAGCCTCAATAGCCGGTTTCAGACATATCTTCTCAACAGTCATCATTCCAGCCAGGAAGCGAACCCAAAAAGTCTGGCAAAATGGAGACATCTGTTCACTTTGGGCGGCATTTTTATAGGAAGTTGCTGGGGAGCACTTCTTATATGGCTGACACCTCAGGACAATGCACTGGTTCAATCGGTTGTTGTTCTTGCCATGACAGGCCTTGCCTTATATGCCAGTGCCATTTTTTCTGCACTACTCATCAGTTACCTTGGCTTTATTTTGCCTGCTTTCATTCCTTTGATGCTGCTGGAATATCAGAGCCCTGAGCCATTAATTTCACCAGCGGTCATTACCGTTTTTCTGACCTTTCTGATCTACAGCGCCTGGCGAAACCATCTGCTTTTAAAAACCTCTCTAAGTAAAAATGTTCATCATCGTTTATTACTGGATCAGGTAACCCATGAACAGGAAATCACCCATCAACTCAATCAGCAACTTGAGCAGGAAGCAAACATTCGCTCAGAAGCTGAACAGTTGCTTCAACAAGCACAGATAAATCTTGAAGCTCAGATTAAGGAACGAACTCAGGCACTTTCTGAGACCAACGAGCGCTTAAAAAAAGCTGTAGCAGAGCAGCGGCAAACCAGTCTCAATCTGGAAAGAAACCGACAACGCTACTCAAAAGCGATTGAAGCCAGTGATCTGGGGCTTTGGGAGTGGGATCTGACCACCGACGAGATCTATCATTCCCACTTTGAGCAACTGTTCGGTTATTCAGAGCATGAGGTTCCCCACTTTATGGGGCACCTGAAACCTTTAGTTCATGAAGAGGATTATCCCGCTCTTCGCACAGCGCTGGTAGAAACTCTGAAGGGGATTACCAGCCAGTTTAAGATTCAGTTCCGCATTCGACACAAAAGCGGCCAGTGGCGCTGGCTGGAAGACACTGGCCGGGTAATTGACCGCAATCCGTTATCAGGCAAAGCGTTAAGAATGATAGGTACTCGTCGGGATATCTCTGATCAGATTGCAAAAGATGAAAAGCTGCGCCTTGCCTGGCAAGCCTTTGAAAGCTCCAGTGAGGCGATTTTTATTCTTGATGAGAATTTTATCATCACAACTCATAACGAGGCTTTTTATCAGATCACGGGCTACACGAGCAAAGAGCTAAAAGATACCCGTTTCGATGAGGGGCCATTATGGCAGCTGGATCAGGAACTGAATCTGCGAATCAGAGACCAACTGATCCAGCTGGGTGCCTGGGAAGGGGAGCTGATCGAGCAAAGAAAAAACGGGGATAAATTCCCTGAATGGCTAAAGATCTATCGTGTCCCCTCCCAGCAGAGCGAAAGCTCTCACTATGTGGGTATGTTCTCCGACCTGACTCAAAGGAAGAAAGCAGAAGAGAAACTCAGCTATCTGGCCAACTACGATGATCTGACCGGTGTTGCCAATCGCAATCTCTTTAAAGATCGCCTGCACATCGCTATTTCACAGGCGCGCCTGAACCGCGGGAAAATGGCCCTGATTCTACTGGATATTGATCGCTTTAAAGCGATTAACAATACGTTAGGTCATGATGTCGGCGATCAGCTACTCAGAGAACTAGCTGACCGACTAACCCATCAACTTCAGGGTGTGGATACGATTGCTCGTTTAGGTGCCGATGAGTTTGCTCTGATTCTCGACCAGTATGAACTGCAATCAGAAGTGACAGAGCTGGCCGAACAGATATTTAAGCTGGTTCACACACCCGTCATGATTGAAGAGCATGAACTGATTGTTTCCTGCAGTATGGGTATCAGTTTATTTCCCAAGCATACCCGGGGACTCAATATTCTGGTCAATCAGGCTGATCTGGCACGCAATAAGGTTAAGCAGATCGGGGGCTCTGGTTTTGAGTTCTATTCTGAAGAGCTGCAAACAGGCTCTCTGGAACGCCTGAAAATGGAAAGCGACCTGCGAAAAGCGCTACAACGGGATGAACTCTGTGTCTATTATCAACCTAAGGTTTCACTGGGTGACAATAAAATCTATGAAGCTGAAGCCCTGGTTCGCTGGAACCACCCCGAATCGGGACTGATTTCTCCGGGTTCTTTTATTCCTATCGCTGAGGAAACAGGCTTGGTGGCCCCGCTGGGAGAGCAGGTCCTGGTCAAATCCTGCCACCAGGTTCGAGCCTGGCTCGATAAAGGGTTGGAGATTAAGGTTTCCGTCAACCTCTCAGCACAACAACTGCTGCATAATGACCTGGTCAGCTTTATTGACCAAACAATCCGAGAGGCTGGCATTCCTCATCATCTGATCGAACTGGAATTGACCGAGAGCTCCCTGATTGATGACCCTGAGCGCACCGTTACGATACTGGATCAGATTAGGGCACTGGGCATCACTCTGGCGATTGATGACTTTGGAACCGGTTATTCCTCTTTGAGCTATCTGCAACGCTTCCCGCTGGATATTCTGAAAATTGACCGTAGTTTCCTGAAACAGATTCATAGCCCGGATCCGCAACAAGCAACGCTAACAAAAGCCATTATTGCATTGGGCCATAATCTGGAGATGAAGATCGTTGCCGAAGGTGTCGAAACACGTGCTCAGCTGGAATTTTTATGCCGACAGGGGTGCGACTTTGCTCAGGGGTTCTACATAAGCCCACCGATTCCACCGCAAACATTTTTCGAGCTGGTAGAGAACCACAATGGTGTCTAAAGGGGACTGCCACTTTCCACGACAAGAAAAAACGGAGCCATAGAGCCATGGGCTCCGTTTTTTATCATCAACTTTTTACAACCTGGTTAACTGTCCGTCAGGCGAAGGGAGTGAAGGCTGCGTTTTACCGCTTTAAGATGCTCCGCCAGCTTTGGGCCACGCATTTTGGCAACCCCAACCGCAAGAACATCAATCATCACCAGATGGGCGATACGGGAGGTCATCGGAGTATAAATTTCAGTATCTTCCGGAACATCAATATAAAGCGGGATCGTCGCCAGCTCAGCCAAAGGAGACCCACTTGGACAAAGCGCAATCACATTAGCGCCAGCCTCACGCACCAGCTGAATACTCTGCAGCAGAGCTTTTGTGCGCCCCGTCTGAGAAATAGCAACAACAACATCGGTATCTGAAAGGGTCACCGCCGACATATTTTGCATGTGCGGGTCGGAATAAGCTGCTGTGGACATCTGCAGACGGAAAAATTTGTGCTGAGCATCAGTAGCAACAGCACCTGATGCACCAAAACCAAAAAACTCAACCCGATCAGAACTACTCAGTGCAGCAATTGCCTCCTGAACGCGATCCGTATTAATTCGGTTCTTCACGCCCAACAGCGCACTGGCTGTGGTATCAAAAATACTGTTAGTAAAGTCGCTAACAGAATCGTCTTCATTCATTGAAAACTGGGCAAAACGGGTTTCTTTTGCCAGAACCTGAGCCAGACGCAGTTTAAAGTCCTGGAAACCATCACAGCCCAGAGCCCGGCAGAAACGAACGACCGTGGGTTCACTAACATTCGCCTCTGTCGCCAGATCAACGATGCGCATATGAATGACATCAGTAGCATGGTTGAGAACATAGTCTGCTACCTTTTGCTCAGAACGCCGGAACTGCGTTTTGGAGTGATGTATCTTTTCTAGGATGTTTTCTTTCACCGGTTTACCACTGGTTAATTAAGCTCTTAGATAGCATTTCATTTTACCTGCAACTTGATCGCAACGTCATTTTTTATTCCCAGCACGAAAAATTACAAGCTTGTCACAGGAATTTCATACGCGCTATATTAAGATAATAGCCCTAAATCGCTATAGGTTGTCACTTGATTCTGAACCAATCCTCAAGGAAAGCCTGAGGGAGGATGCTGATATGAGACACAACCCAACCGCTGATCATGGCAAGCTTGATCAGGTTAAAGACGAGATTTTTGATATTTTCATGTCCATCGAAGTGGAAGAACATGAACAGCGCAAAAAAAGTGAGGCGCTGAAACAACTGGAAGCCCGAAGGGGGATTGAAAAGCACTTTGAGAAGAAACGTCTGGTGGAAGAACTGGATGATTACACCCTTGAAGAGGATATCAATCACTAACGCCTTACCTATGACGTTTATTAAAAAAGATCGTCCTCAAAGGCGGACGATCTTTTTTAGTCTAAAGCTGGACTAAGTTTCGCAAAGCTCAATTCAGAATCCAGCACACCTATTCCACAGTGACCGATTTAGCCAGGTTACGAGGTTGATCCACGTCCGTCCCTTTCAATACAGCAACGTGATAGCTCAGTAATTGCAATGGAATGGTATAGACAATGGGCTCAAGAATCTCCGGCACATCAGGCATCTGCTCTACTTTAAGACCATCTTCAGGTCTTACATGATCCGCACCGGCAAAGACAAAGAGTTCCCCCCCTCGGGCCTTTACTTCCTGCAGATTAGCTTTCAGTTTATCCAGTAAAGCGTTATTTGGTGCTATAGCAACAACCGGCATTTCTTTATCCACCAACGCTAACGGGCCGTGCTTCAACTCACCGGCAGCGTATGCTTCAGCATGAATGTAGGAGATCTCTTTTAGTTTAAGAGCACCTTCCATCGCTACCGGATAGAGTGGGCCCCGACCTAGGAAAAGAGCATGATGCTTCTCTGCAAAATCCTGCGAAAGCTGCTCAATTTCTTGATCCAGTTTTACTGCCGCCAATAGTAGCGCCGGTAACTTATGTAGCGCCTGAACAATTTCAGTTTCCCGGGCCTCAGTCAGTCCGTGACGGCGAGCTAATGCAACGGTAAGCATCAGAAGAGCAACCAACTGAGTGGTAAAAGCTTTGGTCGACGCCACACCAATCTCAGGCCCAGCATTGGTCATCAGGGAAAGATCAGATTCCCGTACCAGTGAACTCCCGGGTACATTACAAATTGTAAGGCTCGCCAACACTTTGTCTTTTACGGCTCGTAAGGCGGCTAACGTATCTGCTGTTTCTCCGGATTGAGAAATAGTCACAAACAGAGTGTTTGCAGGAATCACATGCTTACGATAGCGGTACTCACTGGCGACTTCGATAGCGCAGGGAATACCGGCAAGATCCTCTAACCAATATTTAGCCACCAAACCAGCATGAAAGCTGGTGCCACAAGCGATAATCTGCACATGTTTTGCTTCATCAAAAACAGACGCTGCTTCGCTGCCAAAAGCCTGTTCCAATAGGTGCTTGTCAGAAATACGTCCCTGAAGCGTTGCTTTAACCACTTCGGGCTGCTCGTAGATCTCTTTCATCATAAAGTGACGAAATTCACCTTTATCCGCAGCAGACAGGCTATGCTCGAATGTCTTGACCGGGCGCTCAACGAGCTTCAAATCAGCATCCCAGATAGTCAGGCTATCCGATGTTACCTGAACGAAGTCACCTTCTTCCAGATAGATAAAGCGATCGGTAACCTGTAACAAAGCCATCTGATCAGAAGCAATAAAGTTCTCACCAATACCGACGCCTACAACAAGAGGGCTTCCCTTTCGGGATGCAAGAATCTGTTCTGGATAGTCTTTATGCAATACACCTAGAGCGAAGGCTCCCTCTAGGTGGGAAACCGTTTCCAGAAAAGCCTCCTGAAGGTTTTTCCCCTGATTAACTGCACGGACAACCAGATGAGCAATGACTTCGGTATCGGTATCTGAAGTGAAGATAAAACCATCTTGCTGAAGCTGCTGCTTAAGAGGTTCGAAGTTCTCAATAATGCCGTTATGAACGATCGCAAGATCATCCCCGGACATATGCGGGTGTGCATTGTTCTCGGTCGGCTTACCGTGTGTCGCCCAACGGGTGTGGGCAATACCACTATGCCCTTTAAGAGGTGTTTCCTGTTCTGCCTGAGTTAAATTTTCAACTTTACCGGCACGACGAAGCCGCGTAATTTGTTCGCCTTCAAATACAGCTAAACCCGCTGAGTCGTATCCCCGATATTCAAGCCGACGCAGGCCTTCTAATAAAATTCCGGAAACAGGTCTTTGTGCTACCGCACCTACAATGCCACACATCGGGGACAACTCTCCTAAAACAATGATTTAACCTGACGATAGAACCAAAGCTGAATTCAGGTTTACTATTTTTTCCAACCGGTCTTGATAACTTGTTTACCACGACCAACAGCAAGGGCGTTCGCTTCAACATCCTTAGAGATGGTTGACCCGGCACCCACGACCGCATTTACACCAATCGTGACAGGGGCAACCAGAGAACTGTTAGAGCCAATAAAAGCACCATCGCCAATCACGGTTTTAAACTTATTCACGCCATCATAGTTACAGGTGATGGTTCCTGCGCCAACATTCACTTTAGCGCCGATATCAGCATCACCAATGTAAGTCAGATGGTTGATTTTTGCACCAGCACCTATCACACTTTTCTTGGTTTCAACGAAGTTACCGACTTTAGCACCGGCCTTCAGCTCACTGGCAGGGCGGATGCGGGCAAAGGGACCTATCGCACAGTTTTCAGCAATCTGAGCACCATCAATCACACTATTAGCCTCTACCTTGGTACCTGCACCGAGGTTAGAATTTTTGACGACACAATTAGGACCAATTTCTACGCCATCAGCCAGAGTGACATCGCCTTCAAAAATCGTGTTGACATCGATAAAGCAATCACGACCCACCGTAAGATTACCTCTGATATCAATACGTGACGGGTCCGCCAAGCTGGCCCCATCAACCATCAGCTGCTCCGCTAGCTGCCCCTGATACCAGCGCTCCAGTTCCGCTTGTTGCTGACGATTATTCACGCCCTGGACCTGCTGCTCATGTTCAGGTTGTACGGTTTGAATCGCTATACCGGATTCCGATGCCATCGCAATAACATCAGTCAGGTAATACTCACCCTGGGCATTGTCACTGGACAGTTTGGGCAACCAGTCCGCCAGATGGCGTTGAGACACAGCCATAATACCGGTATTGATTTCTGAGATAGCAAGCTGCTCAGCATTCGCATCTTTCTGCTCAACAATGGCAGTAACCTGGTCATCATGATTACGTACAATCCGCCCATAGCCCGTTGGGTTATCAAGATGTACCGTCATAAGGGACATGGCCGATCCGGAAACCTGTTCAATAAGCGTGCTGAACAAAGAAAAAGGAGCCAAAGGTACATCACCGTATAGAATCAGCACCTTACTATCCACGTTTAGGTCTGGAAGTGCCTGGGCAACCGCGTGTCCAGTCCCCAGCTGCTCATGTTGAACAACAAAGTTAATGTCCTGACCTTTTAGCGCCTCACGCACCCGATCCCCACCGTGACCAACGACCAGATGAATTCGGCAATTCTCAAGCTGCTGTGCCTGATCCAGTACATGCTGAACCATAGGTTTGCCTGCAATGGCGTGCAGGACTTTCGGTTTATCTGAGCGCATCCTTGTGCCCTGACCCGCAGCCAGAATTACAACATCAGTCACCATATGTTGGTCCTTAACGAAAATAAAAGTACTAAGATAAAATGGGGGAGGGGTAGAGTAGGCTAAATTGAAGACAAAAAAAAGCGGCCTAGGCCGCCTTTTTGTTTGGTACTGTTACGCACCCAGCTTTCGACGTAACTGCTGTACTGTGCGCAGTCGCGCAGCAGCCTGAGCCAGTTCAGCCGCAGCTTTGGAGTATTCGAACTCAGAGGTTTGATTGTTCAGAGAGCGTTCAGCCGCTGCTTTTGCTTCAGCAGCTTCTGCCTCATCAATCTCTTTTGCACGAACAGCAGAGTCTGCCAACACGGTTACACGGTTCGGCTGAACCTCAATGAAACCGCCAGACACGTAGAAAATCTCTTCTCCACCACTCTGCTTGTTTACCCGGACAGGGCCCGGTTGTAGTTCCGACAGTAATGGTGCGTGGCCTGGTGTAATACCCAGGTCACCCAGCACACCGGCGGCAACAACCAGATCCACACGGCCGGAGAAAATCGACTCCTCGGCACTTACGATATCGCAGTGGACGGTCATAGCCATGGTCTTGCCTCTCTTACTTCCGGGAAAAAACGAACTTATTTGTTCGCTTTTTCTACTGCTTCATCGATGCTGCCAACCATGTAGAACGCCTGCTCAGGCAGTTCGTCATACTGGCCTTCCAGAATGCCTTTGAAGCCACTAATAGTGTCTTTCAGAGACACGTACTTACCAGGTGCACCGGTAAATACTTCAGCAACGAAGAACGGCTGAGACAGGAAGCGCTGAATCTTACGTGCACGGGATACAGTTTGCTTATCTTCATCAGACAGCTCATCCATACCCAGAATCGCAATAATATCTTTCAGCTCTTTATAACGCTGCAGAGTACCCTGTACGCCACGAGCTACATCGTAGTGCTCCTGACCGATAACCAGAGGGTCCAGCTGACGAGAAGTAGAGTCCAGTGGATCTACCGCTGGGTAAATACCCAGAGAGGCGATATCACGGGACAGTACAACAGTCGCGTCCAAGTGAGAGAAGGTTGTTGCCGGAGATGGATCCGTCAAGTCATCCGCTGGTACGTATACCGCCTGAATAGAGGTAATAGAACCGGTTTTAGTTGACGTAATACGCTCCTGCAGAACACCCATTTCTTCAGCCAGAGTCGGCTGGTAACCTACTGCAGAAGGCATACGGCCCAGCAGTGCGGATACTTCAGTACCGGCCAGAGTGTAACGGTAGATGTTATCTACGAAGAACAGTACGTCACGACCTTCGTCACGGAACTTCTCAGCCATAGTCAGACCGGTCAGAGCTACACGCAGACGGTTGCCCGGTGGCTCATTCATCTGACCATATACCAGAGATACTTTGTCCAGTACGTTAGAGTCGGTCATTTCGTGGTAGAAATCGTTACCTTCACGGGTACGCTCACCAACACCTGCAAACACAGAGAAACCGGAGTGCTCGATCGCGATGTTACGGATCAGCTCCATCATGTTTACAGTTTTACCTACACCCGCACCACCGAACAGACCAACTTTACCACCTTTAGCAAACGGGCAAACAAGGTCGATAACCTTAATACCGGTTTCCAGCAGTTCAGTGCTGTTTGACTGTTCCGCGTAAGTCGGAGCAGTACGGTGGATTGGCATACGTTCTTCTTCGCCGATCTCGCCTTTCTCATCGATAGGGCGACCCAGAACGTCCATGATACGACCCAGAGTTTGTGTACCAACCGGTACAGAAATCGGAGCATTTGTGTTGACTGCTTCCAGTCCGCGCTTCAGACCCTCGGTAGAGCCCATCGCAATAGTACGTACAACACCGTCACCCAGCTGCTGCTGAACTTCAAGAGTAATCTCGGTGTTAGTAACCGTCAGCGCGTCGTAAACTTTTGGCACAGAATCACGTGGGAATTCCACGTCGATTACAGCGCCGATAATCTGAACGATACGTCCGCTACTCATTTTGGTTCCTCTTAAACCTGTAATTGAAACCTGCTTGTGTGTGCCAGAGGATTAAACCGCTGCAGCACCACCAACAATCTCGGAAATTTCCTGCGTAATCGCAGCCTGACGGGCCTTGTTGTATACCAACTGAAGACTATTAATCAGGTCACCTGCGTTATCGGTCGCGTTCTTCATCGCCAACATACGCGCAGATTGTTCACAAGCATTATTCTCGACCACTGCCTGATACGTTTGAGATTCCACATAACGTACCAGTAACTTATCCAGAAGCTCTTTCGCATCTGGCTCGTACAGGTAATCCCAGTGATCAGAGGTGGTTTCCTCTTCAGCCTGTAAAGGCAGCAGTTGCTGTACAAGGGGCTTTTGGGTCATGGTGTTTACAAAATTGTTATAAACTAGGTAAACACGATCCAGTTCGCCGGCATCGTACGCATCAAGTACTACCTTGACACTACCAATCAGATCGCTCGCAACCGGGGCATCACCGAGCCCAGTCTTGGTTGCCAGAACTTCACCGCCATATGAGCGGAAGAAAGTAACGGCTTTAGAGCCGATTGCGCAGAACTTCTGTTCTACACCTTTCTCATTCCACTCTTTCATGGTCTTCAGCATGGCTTTGAACAAGTTAACGTTCAAACCACCGCAAAGACCACGATCAGAAGCAACAACGATGTAACCCACACGTTTTACATCACGTTCTTCCATGTACTGGTGGCGATATTCCGGAGTTGCATTCGCAATATGGCCTACAACTTTACGAATCTGCTTGGCATAAGGCTGGCTGGCGGCCATGCGATCCTGTGCACGGCGCATCTTACTCGCGGCAACCATTTCCATCGCGCTCGTAATCTTGCGCGTGTTACCGATGCTCGCGATCTGGTTTTTAATCTCTTTTCCGACTGCCATAGCATCTCGCCTTATTCAAAAAACAAACTTAACTCAGTAATGGCCCACAGCTTCCGCCGTGGGCAAACGACTTACCAGGTTTGAGTTGCTTTGAATTGCTCAACACCAGCTTTAAAGCCAGCTTTGATTTCGTCGTTGAAAGCGCCAGATTGGTTAACTTCAGCCATGAAATCAGCTTTTTCAGAGTTGAAATAAGCCAGAATTGCTGCTTCAAAGTCACCAATTTTGTTAACTGGTACATCGTCCAGGTAACCTTCGTTAGCGGCGTACAGAACAACACCCATTTCAGCAATGGACATTGGAGAGTACTGCTTCTGCTTCATCAGCTCTGTTACGCGCTGACCATGCTCAAGCTGCTTACGAGTCGCTTCGTCAAGATCAGAAGCAAACTGGGAGAATGCTGCCAGCTCACGGTACTGAGCCAGAGCCAGACGAATACCGCCGCCCAGTTTCGAAATCAGTTTGGTCTGAGCTGCACCACCAACACGGGATACGGAGATACCAGCATTCATTGCAGGACGGATACCTGCGTTAAACATACTGGTTTCAACGAAGATCTGACCATCGGTGATGGAGATTACGTTAGTTGGTACGAATGCAGATACGTCACCACCCTGGGTTTCAATGATCGGCAGAGCGGTCAGAGAGCCGGTCTTACCTTTCACTTCGCCATTAGTGAACTGCTCAACATATTCAGCGTTCACACGGGATGCACGTTCCAGCAAACGGGAGTGCAGATAGAAAACGTCACCTGGGTATGCTTCACGGCCTGGCGGACGACGCAGCAGCAGGGAAATCTGACGATATGCCCAAGCCTGCTTAGTCAGATCGTCATAAACGATCAGAGCATCTTCACCGCGGTCACGGAAGTATTCACCCATGGTACAACCGGCATACGGAGCCAGGAACTGCATTGCTGCAGGGTCAGATGCACCCGCGTTAACAACGATGGTGTTCTCCATCGCGCCGTGCTCTTCCAGCTTACGTACAACGTTTGCAATCGTAGACTGCTTCTGACCGATCGCAACGTAAACACAGGTAATACCTGAGTCTTTCTGGTTGATGATCGCGTCAATTGCGATAGCAGTCTTACCAATTTGACGGTCGCCAATAATCAGCTCACGCTGACCACGACCTACCGGTACCATTGCGTCAATCGCTTTATAACCAGTCTGAACTGGCTGATCTACCGATTGACGAGCAATAACGCCCGGTGCAACTTTTTCTACGGCATCTGTCAGTTTGGCATTGATTGGACCTTTGCCATCAACAGGGTTACCCAGTGCATCAACAACACGGCCTTTCAGTTCCGAACCTACCGGTACTTCCAGGATACGGCCAGTACACTTGGCAGTCATGCCTTCTTGCAGTGACAGGTAATCACCCAGCACTACTGCACCTACGGAGTCACGCTCCAGGTTCATCGCCATACCAAAGACGCCTTCAGGGAACTCAATCATTTCCCCGTACATTACGTCTGCCAGACCATGAACGGTTACGATACCGTCAGATACACTTACAATGGTGCCCTCAGTGCGGGCTTCAGAAGAGACATCGGTATTCTCGATGCGCTTCTTGATAATTTCGCTGATCTCAGATGGATTCAGTTGCTGCATGCCATGTCCCTCAAACTCAGGAATTCATTGCCTCGGCCAATTTCGCAAGCTTCCCACGTACTGAACCGTCAATAACAGTGTCGCCAGCATGGATAAGTACGCCGCCGATCAGGCTTTGATCAACCTGAGTCTGGATTTTAATTTCACGATTCAGACGCTTTTGCAGAGCTTGTGCCAATTTGGTCTGCTGTTCACTTGTCAGCTCATAGGCAGAAGTAATATCTACCTCAACCGTTTGTTCCTGTTCTGCTTTCAGCGTTTCAAATTGCTCAGCAATTTGAGGGAACAGAGGCAAACGGCCTACTTCGCTCAGTGTCTGTACAAAATTTTTCCCGTTGTCGTCCAGGCCAGTGCAGATATCCATAACGATCTCTGCTTTCTGCTCCTGAGCGATTGCCGGATTGCCCAGAACATTCTGAACTGCTGAATCCGATACAGCTTGCGCTGCCAGACCCAACATTTTAGACCATTCGGCCAATTTGCCCTGGCTCAAAGCATACTCAAATGCAGCTTTTGCATACGGCCGGGCAACAGTGCTTAATTCAGCCATCGGTCACCTCGCTTAAAGCTCAGCTGCGAGTTTCTCTACAAGCTCAGCGTGGGCTTTTTCGTCAATAGAAGCGTTAAGAACCTGCTCAGCACCTTTAAGTGCCAATGCAGACACCTGGGCGCGAAGCTCTTCTTTCGCACGGTTTACTTCTTGCTCAACTTCAGCTTGAGCAGCAGCAAGTAAACGTGCGCCTTCAGAACGTGCGTTCTCTTTTGCTTCATCAACGATTTGATTAGCTCGCTTATTTGCTTGCTCTATAATCAGGGCTGCTTGTTCTTTACCTTCACGCAACTGTTTTCCGGCTTGTTCTTGAGCCAGTTCCAGGTCACGTGCGGCACGACTTGCAGCATCCAAACCATCTGCAATCTTTTTCTGGCGAGCCTGCATTGCTTCCATTACTGGAGGCCATACATACTTCATGCAAAACCAGACAAAGATCGCAAACGAGATGGCTTGTCCTATCAGTGTTAAGTTCAGATTCACGCCATCACCCCTTGCTTTCCAGTGTTGATCTATTAAGGGTTAAAAAACCAGCTTAAAGATTAACCAGCAAGTTGAGCTACGAACGGATTCGCAAAAGTGAAGAACAGCGCGATACCAACACCGATCATGGTCACAGCATCAAGCAGACCAGCAACGATGAACATTTTCACCTGCAGCATAGGTACCATTTCTGGTTGACGAGCAGCGCCTTCCAGGAATTTACCACCCAGCAGACCAAAACCAATCGCGGTGCCCAGTGCACCCAGACCGATCAGCAGAGCAACAGCAACGGCGGTTAAACCCAGTACTTGTTCCATTTTTTTCTCCCAGTTTTTCTCAAGTTAAAGTTAAGAAAGTTAAGTTAAAGTTAAAGCAAAATCGTTAAATTAGTGGTCTTCGCAAGCCATGCTCAGGTAAACAATGGTCAGCATCATAAAGATGAATGCCTGCAGTACGATTACCAGAATGTGGAAGATAGCCCACGGCACAGACAGTGCCCACTGAATCCAGAACGGCATAATCGCGATCAGGATAAAGATCAGTTCACCAGCATACAGGTTACCGAACAAACGCAGTGCCAGAGAGATAGGCTTGGCGATCAGGCCTACACCTTCCAGCAGCAGGTTAAACGGCATCATCCACTTACCAAAAGGCTGCAGAGTCAGTTCGCCAACGAAACCGCTCACACCTTTGACTTTGATGCTGTAGAAAATAATCAGGAAGAACACAGACAGAGACATTCCTAGGGTGGCATTCACGTCAGTCGTTGGTACGACTTTCATGTAATCAACACCCATGGCCATGAACAGAGCAGGCAGGAAGTCTACCGGCACCAGATCCATCAGGTTCATCAGGAAAACCCAGACGAAAATTGTCAGAGCCAGCGGAGCAATCAGACTGCTGCGGCCGTGGAAGGTGTCTTTCACACTCTGGTCAACGAATTCAACCAGAATTTCCACAAAATTCTGCAGACCACCGGGAACACCAGTTGTCGCCATTTTAGCGGCTTTGCGGAACAGGAAAGTGAAGATAAGTCCTAAAAATATGGACCAGCCCAGAGTATCTACGTGAACCGCCCAGAAACCCATTTCAGCTGCTTCCTTCGCGCCGTGAGCAAAGCCCAAAGTGCCATCAGGGTGCAGACCAAAGGTCAGATTCTGAAGGTGGTGTTGAATATACTCGGAAGGTGTCGGATTTGCGCCTGCCATTGTCTTCCTCGAAATTTTTGTAGTAGCTGTTAGTTATCCCTTGCTCACTTTAGTTCCAAGCGTGTTAGCGCTTGATAACTAAAGGCGCGAGCCAATGAACAACCTGAACTACCGCGTAAGTTAAAAAAAAGGAAATTGGGTTTAAGGGACGCACTAAGATAAATACCAGTGCAAATAATACGGCCGTTAAACCAAACTTCACTGCTTCAGCTCTATAGAAGGATTTCACAATCTGTTTTGCCGCCTGCGCACCCTGATGCAGAAAAACCTGCCAGGCAAAGTACAGGTTCGGTACAAAACAAACCATACCACCTAAGAGAGACGAATACGCCAGAGTCAAATTACCGAACAGATAGCATCCGCCCGATACCAGAAGAGTGACCAAAACCTGCAGTCCGACAACCCGTAAAACCTTAGGTCGTTTCAACTGTGCGCTTTTGGCGCCCATTTTCTCTCCTAAACTATCTGCGCGTAAAAACCCTGCTTACTGTGTAAGACACAGAACAGATTCAGAGTAACGTCATTTTGTGACCGCAGGATTATAGGTTGATTAGGCAACCCGTTCAACTGAATTACCCGCTCAAAACCTGATCTAAGACCAATAGATAAGCTTTATTAGTCTTAGGATGGAGAATTACCGAGGTAAATTTATTGGATATGAGAAAGGATGCCATCCAACTCTTCTAGACTGGAATAATTAATCACAAGCTTACCTTTGCCCTTTTTATTGTGGCTGATCTGCACGGCTGCACCGAGTGTTTCCGCCAGCTTGCGCTGCAGAAACTCAACGTCAGCCTGAGGTGTTTGAGTTTCTTTCTCTTCTACCGGTGTTTGCAGCTTACGCACATAGGCTTCGGTCTGACGAACCGACATCCCCTTGGCAACAACAGTTCTTGCTGCCGAGCTTTGTTCGTTACTCTCCAGGCCAAGAATCGCACGGGCATGGCCCATTTCCAGATCACCATACTCGAGCATCTTCTTCACATCATCCGGCAGTGCAATAAGGCGAAGCAGATTGGTTACCGCTGAACGGGATTTACCCACCGCATCAGCAACCTGTTGCTGAGTCAGCTCAAATTCCTGCTGAAGACGCTGCAGAGCAAAAGCTTCCTCCACCGGATTCAAGTTCTCACGCTGGATATTTTCGATCAGTGCCATCGCGATCGCAGCATCATCACTGACATCACGAATAATGACCGGCACCTGATCCAGCTCAGCTAACTGAGCCGCACGCCAGCGACGCTCACCGGCAATAATTTCGAAACGCTCTTTTTCGATCGGACGAACCACAATCGGCTGCATAATGCCCTGGGCCCGAATCGAGCTGGCCAGCTCTTCCAGAGATTCAGGATCCATATCCCGACGGGGCTGATAACGTCCACGGGTCAGAAACTCCACCGGCAGATGGCGCATTTCACCATCCAGAGTTTCTTTTTTAACCGATGCTTCAGGCTGTTCTGCTTTTACTTCCGGAACCACAGAGACTTCACGGGGCTGCGTCAGACTGGAAGAACCAGAGCCTAACAATGCATCAAGTCCACGACCTAAACCTCGTTTTTTCGCCGACATGGATTCTCCCGTTAAGTAAAAGCGTGCAGCATTAAGTGATTAAAAAATGTTCGGTATCAGGCGGCCTGACTGGTTTTACGGATCAGTTCGCCAGCCAAGGCAAGGTAGGCAAGACTACCTTTAGATTTTTCGTCATAGATCAGCGCAGGCACACCATGGCTTGGTGCTTCGGCCAAACGAACATTACGCGGTATCACGGTTTTATAGACCCGGTCATCAAAGTGTTGAATCAATTGTTGTGATACATCCCGAGTCAGGCTGTTGCGGGGATCATACATGGTTCGCAGCAAGCCTTCGACGCGAAGATCAGGGTTCACCGTCTCCTGAATCTGCTGGATCGTTTCCATCAGAGAGGAGAGACCTTCAAGGGCATAGTACTCACACTGCACCGGAATAATCACACCATCCGAGGCGGTCAGCGCATTAACCGTCAGCATATTCAGCGACGGCGGGCAGTCGATCAGGACATAGTCATACTGATCACTTAATTCGGCAAGTACACGCTTAAGGCGGAAATTACCCGCTTCAATTTGCAGTAACTGAACTTCTGCCGTGGTCAGATCGGAGTTTGCCGGTAACAGGTCATATCCGGCAGGATCGGTTTTCACCCGAACCTGATCAATGCTGGCTTCACCCAACAGCAGGTCACAAACGGAGTAATCGCATTCATTTTTATCCACACCGCTACCCATGGTCGCATTGCCCTGGGGGTCCAGATCGATCAACAGTACTTTGCGACGGGTCGCAACCAGTGATGCAGCCAGATTAACGCAGCTGGTTGTTTTACCCACACCGCCTTTCTGGTTGGTTACTGCGAATACATTTGTCATCCGTTTCTTCCTGCTATCAGTTTCTGATTAGGATCAGTTGCTGCCTGTGGCCGGTTATGCTGATGCCTGGCTACGCTTCAGAAGTGCCAGATGGCGTTCGCCATCAGAACCGGGAACATCCAGGCGATGAACCTCTTTGCAGATCACACCTTCCGGCAGATGTTGCAGTTCATCTTCAGGGTAAACGCCTTTCATGGCCAGCCATTCAGCGTTTTCGGTACCCAGATGTAGTGTCCACTGCATCATATCCTGCAATGAGCTGAATGCGCGACTCATTACCTGATCAAAACGCTGCTCAGGTTGATACTGCTCAACCCGCTTATTCACAACGGTTACATTGTCGAGTTTGAGGGCGGTGACCGCCTGAAACTGAAAACGGCTTTTCTTACCGTTACTGTCCATCAGCGTAATGTTCAGATCCGGCCGTACAATCGCGACTGGAATACCCGGCAAACCACCACCGGAACCCACATCAATGCAGTTAGGACCTTTGATGTAAGGCAGAATACTCAGACTATCCAGCAGATGGCGGTCTACCATCTGCGCCGGATCACGCACAGCCGTTAGATTAAAGGCTTTGTTCCATTTTTCCAGTAAGCGAAGGTAATCCATCAGTAATCCCTGTTGCTGATCGCTGATTTCCAGGCCCATCGCCTCAATGCCACGGCGTAATTGGTTGTCCAGAGCGTTGTCGTTCAAAGTCTTTACCCGTTCAATCTGAATCTGGCCTGATATCAGGCCGGTGTTTTGGGATTCGTTTTCGTGTTCAGCTGGTTGTTAGTCGCCATTGCACGTTTTTTCAGATGAATCAGCAGCAGTGAAACCGCAGCCGGTGTCACCCCAGGGATACGACTGGCAGCAGCCAGTGTTTCCGGACGATTCTCACCCAGCTTCTGACGAATCTCTTTCGACATACCTTCGATACTGTCGTAATCCATCTCCACTGGCAGCTCGGTATCTTCATGGCGGCGCAGCTTTTCGATATCGTCCTGTTGGCGGCTGATATAACCGGCGTATTTCACCTGAATCTGTACCTGTTCCGCCACTTGTGGATTATCCACAGGCTCACCTTTCAGGCTGGCCAGATCATCATATTCCAGCTCCGGACGCTTCAGCAGATCCAGAAGATTGTATTCACGGGTCATCGGCTGTCCGGTTTTTGCTTCAACCGCAGCCGCCTGTTCCGTTTTCGGCTGAATCCAGGTGCCACTCAGGCGACGGGTTTCCTGCTCGATCTGTTCTTTTTTCGCGCTGAAGGCCGCCCAGCGCAGGTCATCCACCAGTCCCAGCTCACGACCTTTTTCGGTCAGGCGAAGATCAGCGTTATCTTCACGCAGAATCAGGCGGTATTCCGCACGACTGGTAAACATACGATACGGCTCACTGGTGCCGTGGGTGATCAGGTCATCCACCATCACACCGATATAGGCTTCGTCACGGCGCGGATACCAGGCTTCTTTGCCCTGAGCCCGCAGACCGGCGTTCAGACCCGCCAGCAAACCCTGTGCACCGGCTTCTTCGTAACCTGTGGTGCCGTTGATCTGTCCGGCAAAATACAGGTTGGGGACAAATTTTGTCTCCAGCGTATGCTTAAGATCCTGTGGATTAAAGTAATCATATTCAATGGCGTAACCCGGACGCATGATGTGCGCATTTTCCATGCCGCGAATCGAGCGGACCAGTTCCAGCTGAACATCAAACGGCAGACTGGTGGAGATGCCGTTCGGATATAACTCATGGGTGGTCAGACCTTCCGGCTCGATAAACACCTGATGGGAGTCTTTGTCCGAGAAACGGTGAATCTTATCTTCGATAGACGGGCAGTAACGCGGGCCGACACCTTCGATCACACCGGTATACATCGGTGAGCGGTCCAGACCTGAACTAATAATATCGTGGGTACGCTCGTTGGTGTGGGTGATATAGCAGCTGATCTGCTCAGGATGGTCTTCCTGAGAACCCATAAACGACATCACAGGCGTTGGGGTATCACCGGGCTGAGCTTCCATCTGGGAAAAGTCGACGGATTTTCCATCGATACGCGGTGGTGTTCCGGTTTTCAGACGACCAACGCGGAACGGCATCTCCCGCAGGCGATTAGCCAGCGTAATGGATGGCGGATCACCGGCACGACCACCGGACTGGGTTTCCAGACCAATGTGGATGACCCCCCCCAGGAAGGTCCCTGCGGTCAGCACCACGGTTTCAGCATGGAAACGGATACCGGAACTGGTGATGACACCAGCTGCCTTATCGCCATCCATGATCAGGTCATCAGCTGCCTGCTGGAATATCGTCAGGTTTTCCTGATTTTCCAGAATGGTACGGATGGCCGCTTTGTACAGAATACGGTCTGCCTGCGCGCGGGTTGCCCGAACGGCAGGGCCTTTACGGCTGTTCAGGACACGAAACTGGATACCACCTTTGTCCGTTGCCAGCGCCATAGCACCGCCGAGGGCATCAATCTCTTTCACCAGATGACTTTTGCCGATACCACCGATAGCCGGATTGCAGGACATCTGACCCAGGGTTTCAACATTGTGGGTCAGCAGAAGGGTTGCACAGCCCATCCGTGCTGATGCCAGAGCGGCTTCCGTTCCCGCATGACCTCCACCGATCACAATTACATCAAAGCGGGTTGGATAATCCACAATATCACCTCTAACTATCTGGTTGTGCCCTTGTCTGGCTGAGCCTTCAGGCTGTTGTTTCTAAACAAGAGCGGACAATGCACAAGTGGCTGGTTTCGCGAAGGGGGACAAGTATATACCTGCCTGCGCAAATGAGAAGGGTTGTAAATGCTGTCATCGTGAAGATTTTTTGCCTTTTGCTAACAATTAACATCATTAAAGTCATTTATTTAATTAGATGATTATAGTGATTGTTATTGTGTGGATAAAATCTGTGGATAACCCTGGCAATCTCCCGTTATAGAGGGGTTTAACCTTGTGTTTAAGTCATCGGGTTTCCTAAGGACTGCCTAGGGGTATCCTGAGTGGATGTTGTGGGTAAATAAGCGACTTATCAACAGACGTATTTATGCGCGGTTTATCCCAAGACTTTAAGCACAGTGATACAGCTCTTATACCGTCCGGTTTTTATGTTATTTAAGCCAAAAACTTTTCTTCAGACGAAAAAAAACCCGCCTTTTTAAGGGCGGGTTTCTCAAACCTGAAAGGTTTTAAACGGCAACAGCCATCTGATTCAGCTCAGATGTCGGTTAGCCTTCGTCGTTACTACGAGGCTTACGAGGGCCATCGTTGCGACGTGGGCGATCACCGCGAGGACGGTCGCCACGTGGACGATCACCGCGAGGACGGTCGCCACGTGGACGATCATTGCGTGGACGACGCGGACGGTCACCACGTGGCTCATCTTTAGGAGCCGGACCTTTATCCACGCTGATGTTCATTGCTACCTGACGTACACGGGTCTTCTGCAGGTGGTTCAGAACGTCCTGAGGCATGCCTTCCGGCAGCTCAACGGTACTGAACTGATCGTACAGACGGATATTACCGATGTACTTGCTCTCGATACCCGCTTCGTTAGCGATAGCACCAACAACATCACCTGGCTGCAGACCATCACCACGGCCTACTTCGATACGGTAACGGATAAAGTTAACGTCTGTAGGACGCTCACGGCGTGGACGACGCTCGCCGCGCTCTCCACCACGTTCGTTACGATCACGGCGGTCGTTACGCTCACGATGCGGACGCTCAGGCTCTGGTGGCAGAATCAGCGGACGCTTCTCCTGAACCTTCCATGCCAGAGTCGCAGCGATATCTTCCAGAGACATTTCGTTCTCTTCGGTCAGCTCCTGAACCAGCTTACGGAAGAAATCCATCTCAGCGCCAACGGCTGCAGACATCTCAACAACGCTGTCTTTGAACTGCTTAACACGCTGATCAGCCACCATTTCACGGGTTGGCAGATCCATGCGCTCAATGCGCTGACGGGTAGCACGTTCAATAGCACGCAGCATGCCGCGCTCACGTGGCGTTACGAACAGAATCGCATCACCGATACGACCCGCACGACCGGTACGGCCAATACGGTGAACGTAAGCTTCGGTGTCATAAGGAATGTCGTAGTTGATAACGTGAGTAATACGCTCAACGTCCAGACCACGGGCAGCAACGTCTGTTGCGATAACGATATCCAGCTTACGGTTTTTCAGCTGATTAACGGTACGCTCACGCAGCGACTGATTCATATCACCGTTCAGTGCAGAGGCACTGTAACCACGGGCTTCCAGCTTCTCAGCCAGCTCAACCGTAGCGGTTTTGGTACGTACGAAGATAATCGCCGCATCAAAATCTTCGGTTTCCATAATGCGGGTCAGGGCGTCCATTTTGTTAACGCCGCTTACCTGCCAGTAACGCTGGTTGATGGTATCAACGGTTGAGGTTTTCGCCGCGATACTGATCTCCTGAGCGCCCTGGATATGACGACGAGCCACCTTACGGATCTCGTTCGGCATCGTGGCAGAGAACAGAGCAACCTGACGTGGCTGCGGAACCTGCTCCAGAATCCAGTCTACGTCGTCGATGAAGCCCATTTTCAGCATCTCATCGGCTTCATCCAGAACCACAGCTTTCATGGTTGAGGTGTCCAGCGTGCCACGACGCAGGTGATCCATGACACGACCTGGAGTACCCACAATCACCTGTGGGCCACGTTTCAGCTGCTTCAGCTGAAGGGTCATGCTGTGACCACCATAAATTGGCAGTACGTGGAATCCGCGCATATCACGTGCATAGCGTTGGAACGCTTCTGCGACCTGAATCGCCAATTCACGGGTGGGGGTCAGGACTAATACCTGAGGACTGTTCTGACGGATATCCACGCGGGATAGCAGAGGCAGAGCAAAAGATGCGGTTTTACCCGTACCGGTTTGTGCCTGACCTAATAAGCTGTCGCCTTTCAGTAGAACCGGAATACTCGCGGCCTGAATAGGGGAAGGTGTTTCGTAGCCAATTTCTTTTACAGTCGCAACAAGTGCTTCGGGAAGGCCCAGCTCATCAAAGCTGGATACAACAGTTTCTTCTGATGACATTCAAGGGTTACCTGAGTCGTTAAGGTATAAATGACGGAACCCCTGGCATCTCATCCAAGCATACTGACGCGGAAAAATATCGCTCAATATCAATTACGGGTTCCACTTTCGCTTCATGGAGTCAGCGGCACACATTCTGTTGTGCCCGGCTACTCACAATTTCATATAGCCTGAAAATGGCTATCTCATATGGCAGGGTACGCGCTGTGCGCAATCGGGGCTGATTCGAGGATCAGATACGGAGAAAACAGCTGTTTACACCCTGAGGGGCACGCATTGTGCCTGCATTTGGGGGTAAAATCCAATTTAGTTTCCATTTATCGGCACTTATTTAGCCTTTAAGCGGTAAAATTAAATTTTCCTGTTCCCAGAGCTGATTTTTAGCCCTGTACGGGTAGGTTTGTCTTTTCTTACCGCATTTCTGAGGTTGATGTGCTGCACTCTCTTTTTCTTCATGCTGATCAACTACTTACTCAATATCGCTCCTACTGGCAGATGCAGCCGTTCCATGTTCAGCAACTCAATGAGTGTCGTCAGTTACCGGAAGGTCTTCTGACAGAGCTGGAGAAACTGGATTCGGATCAGTTCGAACAATTAAGTGGCCATCATGAAGCAGGACAGCAGTGGCTGGAGAGATGGATTCCTTGTCTTGACGAGTTAGAACAGATTCAGCAAGGCATTCCTGGTGTGGATAACTCAAAAAAATCCTCTCCGCAGGACCCGATGTGGATAAAACATTTGAGCACAGGAGTTCCCGGACGCAAATGGAGTCAGATTGAGCAGTTTGCTTGTTTTCTACCAATGGCTGAAGACAATCCGAAGCGCAAATTACTCGAATGGTGTGCCGGCAAAGGCCATCTGGGCCGGCTGCTGTCGATTCGACAAGGTTATCAGGTCACAAGTCTCGAATGGCAGCAAAGCCTCTGTGCTCAGGGAGACGTGTTGGTTTCTCAGCAAAAAAAGCGTTATCCACAATTGCGGCAATCATTACTGCAGGGTGATGCTCTTTCGAATCAAGCCGAAAAACTTTTACACCAGCATCATGCAGCAGTTGCCCTTCATGCCTGTGGCGATCTTCATACCCGACTGATCACTCTGTGTTGCAACGCTTCGCAAACAGTCAAACAGCTTGCTATTGCTCCCTGTTGTTATCATCTGACCGCAGATGCGTTTTATCAGCCGTTGTCAAAGGTGGGGCAGAGCAGCCGGTTACGCCTTAGTCGTCAGGATCTGAAAATTCCGCTGCAGGAAACCGTGACCGGTGGTCAGCGTGTCAGCCGCTTACGGGATATTGAACTGCACTGGCGTTTAAGCTTCGACTTTTTACGCCAGTCTCTGACAGGGGAAACTCACTATAAACCTCTTCCGGCTTTCCCGAAGAAACTGCTCTCCGGTGGATTCAAAGAGTTTGTTCGCTGGGCCCTGATTAATCGCAAGCTACTAAGCGATGATCAAGCCTGCGATAACTTACCTATCGGTGAAACCGAACTATCTCAAGCCTTAGCGCAAGGGGCAGAAAAACAGCTTATGGTTCGTAAGCTGGAATGGTTGCAAAGCCATTTTCGCCGAGTGCTGGAAATTTGGCTGGTGGCGGACCGGGCACTGGCACTTCAGGAAGCGGGGTTTCACGTGGAACTTCATCAGTTCTGCGACAAGTCTGTCAGCCCCAGAAATCTGCTGATCAGAGCTACGCGATAAAACATGGTGTTATTAGATGCTGCCCGTGGTACCCGTTCGACCCGGTATTCACACAGGACACTGCACCAACTCCCGTTGAGCCTCTAGTATGTCAGCACACTATAAATACAAGAAGGCATCCTATGAGCTCAGCACCTCTCCACAAGAACCCGTTTGCCCCTAAAAATGAACATTACCGTCAGGAAGTCGAACGGGTACTTAACAGCGCGCCCTTTATTCAGTCACTCGGTATGGAAGCGGAGCGTATCGAACCGGGAATATGCGATACCCGGCTTAGGATCAGACAAGATCATCAGCAACAGGATGGTTTTGTCCATGCCGGTGTTCAGGCCACTCTTTGTGACCATACTGCTGGTGCTGCAGGAGCAACCCTGATTGCGGAAGGCAAACGTGTACTGACCGCTGAGTTTAAAATCAATCTGCTGCGTCCCGCATCCGGTGACGTTCTGATCTGTAAAGCCGAGGTACTGAAGCCCGGCAATACACTCACGATTGTCGAGTCTGAGCTTTGGGCAGATAAGGATAACCAGCGCACCCTGGTAGCAAAAGCGACGGTAACGCTGGCGGTTGTATAGATCTGATGTTTTAAGTTGCGTGTTGCCGGAAGGCAGGTGTCAGGCTTTCAGTTTCTTCTGTTCGGCCCGCACATTGATCAGGTTGCCGCTGAGCATCACGGCGGCACCTGCCAGTACCCAGATATCCACCGATTCCTGATACAACAGATAACCGACACACATAATCAGCGGCAAACGCAGAAAATCCATCGGCACAACCACGGTGGCATCTGCCAGTTTAAAGGCGCAGGTCATGCAGTAATGAGCACTCATCGCCGTTACCCCCACAAGAACAATCCAGGGCATCATCTCCCAGCTTGGAGACTGCCAGTCCAAAACGCTGGGCACCATGCCGAAAGGCAACTGCATCAGTGTCATATAGAAAAGGATCGTCAGCGGGGAATCAGTGGCGGAAAGCGCCTTGGTCTGGATATACGAAAAAGCGTAGCCAACGGCTCCTGCCAGAACCGCAAAAGCAGCGGGATTAAGACCTTCACTTGTGGGTCTTAATATCATGACCAGCCCGGTCAGGCCGAGCACCAGAGCCATAAGTCGTGCCGGTGTAAGTCGCTCACCCAGCAGAAAGAAGGCAAACAGCGCGGTCCAGACCGGTGTTGTAAATTCAATGGCGATCACCTCCGCCAATGAGATATAGGCCAGCCCATAAAACCAGCCGTACTGACCGGCGTAATGGGCGATATTGCGCAGGCCGTGGCGCATCAGATGTTCGGTCTTCAGCAGATGCGTTCCCTTCCAGGCGATTAGAGCACCGATCAGAACGACACCAATCACACTGCGGTAGAAGAGAATATGATAGGTCTCAAAGGCTGCGGACAGCTCCCGCCCGGAAACCGCCATCGCCATAAAGGACAGGAGTGCACCGGACATCCAGAAAGCGGCGCGAACAGGTGCACTGAATGCCATCACTTATCTTCCTTGTCTTAATCTATTAATCGTTTATTTACCGATACAGAAGGAACCGAAGATCTTACCCAGCAGGTCGTCGGCACTCATCTGACCTGTGATCTCGCCCAAAGCCTGTTGCGCCATGCGCAGGTCTTCTGCCAGTAATTCACCCGCGCCCATATTCAGTAGCTGATAGTGGCCGTTATTAATAAACTCACCTGCCTGTTCCAGTGCATCCAGATGACGGCGACGGGCACTGAAACCACCTTCGGTACTGCCGGTATAACCCACAGTTTCCTTCAGGTGCTGCGTCAAATTATCCACACCCTCGCCGGAACGGGCACAAAGCCGGATCACCGGTCGCTCTGTGGATAAATCAATGCCTGCTGTTTCACCGCTCTGGTCAATCTTGTTGCGGACGACGGTTACCGGTACGGAAGGGGGCAGCTGGTCGATAAACTCCGGCCATAAGGTGTGGGGGTCGTTAACCTGAGTCGCGGTACTGTCGACCATCAGCAGTACACGGTCGGCTTGTTTGATCTCATTCCAGGCCCGTTCCACACCGATCTGCTCCACCTGATCCGGGGTTTCCCTGAGACCTGCGGTATCAACAATATGCAGCGGCATACCGTCGATATGGATCTGTTCCCGCAGCACATCCCGGGTAGTACCGGCAATATCGGTGACGATGGCGCTGTCTTTACCGGACAGACAGTTCAGCAGGCTGGATTTACCGGCATTCGGGCGACCGGCGATTACCACGGTCATACCTTCCTGCATCAGTGCGCCCTGGCTGGCGCTGTTCTGAACCGCCTGCAGCTCTGCCTGAATCGCTTCCAGATCCGCCATCACTTTGCCATCCGCCAGAAAGTCGATCTCCTCTTCAGGGAAATCGATAGCGGCTTCTACGTACATACGCAGGTGAGTGAGCTTATCCACAAGCTGATGGACTTTATCGGAGAATGCCCCCTGCAAAGAACGAACGGCATTACGAGCAGCCTGCTCAGAAACACTGTCGATCAGATCAGCGATCGCTTCCGCCTGAGCCAGATCCATCTTGTCATTCAGAAAGGCGCGTTCAGAGAATTCACCGGGTCGCGCCATACGAATTCCACAGCTCAGCACACGCTTCAGCATCATATCCATAATGATGGGGCCGCCGTGACCCTGAAGCTCCAGAACATCTTCCCCGGTGAAGGAGTTAGGTCCGGGGAACCAGAGCGCAATACCTTCATCCATAACCGCACCGTCTTCACCATAGAAGGGGCCATAGTGAGCAAAGCGTGGCTTAGGCAGTGTTCCCAATAGGGTTTCAGCCACCCGGGCAGATTCAGGGCCTGAGATACGGATAATTCCAACACCGCCGCGTCCCGGTGGCGTTGCCTGTGCTGCAATGGTATCGATGCTGGATGCCGTAGCCTGTGTCATGGCGTCTCCCGTTAGACCCTGTCTGAATAGTTGCCGCATTATCCGGCGAAGAGGGGTTTAAATCAAAAGTGTATGTGGATAAAACGAAAAAAGCCCCCGAAGGGGCTGTTTTCTGAAGCTAAAACTCAGTCTTCACTGACGCTAAGCTTTCTTACCATCACCTTGCTCAATACGTTTGGTAATCACGTACTGCTGGGCAATCGACAGAATGTTATTCACAACCCAGTAAACAACCAGACCCGCCGGGAACCACAGGAAGAATACCGTGAAGACCACTGGCAGCATCTTCATCAGTTTCGCCTGCATCGGATCAGGAGGTGTCGGGTTCAGCAACTGCTGGATAAACATGGATGCGCCCATGATGATCGGCAGTACAAAGTACGGATCTTTAACGGACAGATCGTCAATCCAGAGCATAAACGGCGCATGACGTAGTTCTACACTTTCCATCAGCATCCAGTACAGCGCGATAAATACCGGCATCTGGATCAGAATTGGCAGACAGCCACCAATCGGATTGATCTTCTCTTTCTTATACAGCTCCATCATCGCCTGAGACATTTTCTGGCGATCGTCACCGTACTTCTCTTTCATGCGCTGCAGTTCAGGACCCACACGGCGCATATTAGCCATGGAGCGGTACGCTGATGCGGACAGATGGAAGAAAGCGGCTTTGATCATCACCGTCAGGATAATAATGGCCCAACCCCAATTGCCCAGGAAACCGTGAATCAGGTTCAGCATCCAGAACAGAGGCTGTGCGATAAACCACAACCAGCCGAAGTCTACCGTCAGCTCCAGGTTAGGTGCAGCGGCCTCCAGACGTTCCTGAACCTTGGGACCGACAAACAGATTACTACCCAGTGTGGTTTGTTCACCCGGCTGCAGAACCGTTTCAGGACTTGAGAAACCAACAATATTATCGCCACGGGAAGTACTACGGGTGCTGTATTCCTGTTTAGCACTCTGATCCGGAATCCAGGCACTGACAAAGTAATGCTGAATCATAGCGACCCAGCCACCCACGGACTCACGCTTGACGTCTTTTTCCTGAATATCTTTAAAAGTGATCTTCTCGTACTTCTCAGCCTGAGTGGAGATCGCAGCACCAAGATAGGACACCATTCCCATGCCTTCAGCCTGAGTCGGGTCAGGGGAATTATCCCGTTTCAGCTGGGCAAAGTGATAGCCGGACCAAACCTCTGAACTGGTATTGTTGATCAGATATTCAACACGGATGTTGTAGCTGTCACGCTTTAAGGTAAAGCGCTTAGTGATCTGCACACCGGATTCCTGAACGAAGTTCAGATCAACCTGCAGTGAATCAGCGCCTTCGCTCAACTGATAGCTGGACTGCTCAGTACTGAATAATGGACGCCCTTTACGGGAAGCATCAGGCCCATTCACACCTGCCAGCCCACTTTGAGCAACGTAAGTACGTGCCTTGCTTCGCTCAAGCAGAACAAAAGGAATCTCAGGGGTATCGACGCGAGCCGTGTGCTGAGGTAGCGCGGCATAAACAATGTCACCACCTTTTGGATCAATGCGCAGATCCAGAACATCAGTATGCACTTCAATCAGTGAAGTACTGGCTTCAGCAGGGCTCACGGCCAGATCGCCACGGGCAGAATTTTGTGGGATATCGTCGTTGCCCGAGTTTGTCGCTGAAGGTGCGTCAGTAGAAGGTAAAGTATTCTGAACCACAGGCGTCTGTGCCTGAGGACCATAATCCTTATTCCACTGTACGACCATCAGATAAGACACTAAGGCCAGGGAGATGATCAAAAATAAACGTTTCACGTCCATGGGTATGCTCTTACCGGATTCGTGTTGAAAAAATGAAATGCTATTTTGAGTGTGGCATTGCTCTCTGGCAAGCCAAACCAAGGATAAATCTAAGAAATAGCATCAGGATTATTATTTTTCCGGACGAGGTTTCCGCTTACCACGATTGTTGTGGCCGGACTTTTGACCGGATGACTTCTTGCGATATAACGTCTCTAGCCGTTTCCAAGCCAAATCGAGCTGATGAGCATATTCTTCTGAAGAGAGATCGCTGAGACCTTTCTGGGTGAGCAATACTAGATCCATCGCGGGCATCTGATGCTTATTCAACCGGAACGATTCGCGGGTTAGACGTCTAATCCGATTTCGATCGACTGCTCGACGAAGATTTTTTTTAGCCAGAATCTGGCCGATGCGAGGGTGGGGCAGAGTATTAGGACGGGCAAGAATCATAAAACAACGGCCAAATACTTTGATCTGGACGTCATCAAAAACGCAGCGGTAATCCCCGGCTGTCAATAACCTGACATTCCGGGGAAATCCGTAACTGGTCATTACGCTAAAAAATCAGCAGACCAGAAATCAGGCACTCAGACGCGCACGGCCTTTGGCACGACGACGAGTGATGATTTTACGACCATTTTTAGTAGCCATACGGGCACGGAATCCGTGGTTGCGCTTGCGTTTCAGAACGCTTGGTTGAAAAGTTCTTTTCATGACTGTATTCCCACACTTTCACTTTCAAAATGGCGCAGAAAGTGCGCCTAGTCTTTGATCAGGGCGGAGATTCTAGTGAATTAAGTCCGAGACTTCAAATATTTCCTGAAGAAAAAGTGGTTGTGTATAAGTTTTCAGCTCGTAAACAAGCGTAACCAGACTGAATTTAAAACATTAAATTCCATTTCAACAGACTAAAGCGTTCTGCAGGATCTTAAAAGTCTGCAATGAGATTTGCCAAGGTTGTTCCTGGTTCACATTTTCAGGGATTCATTCCACTCAAATCGTACAGGCTTGAGTTATCCAAAGTTCTAAACAGAAGCAATATAGATTTATTAAATAAAGAAAGATAATTGTAGTGATATATATAGAGGGAAGACTTTTCTGTGGATAAGGACTTTCAGCTCAGGGTAGCTCTGGCTTTACGGATTGTATAAGCAGGATGATAAAAACGGTTTTAACTGTCAGCATGTTCGGTGCGAGCTGTGGATAAAAATAAGGCTTATGCACATGCCAGATTATCCCTTGATTGCTCCCCAGGGCTCAATGTTACTAGCAACCCCTGTTATCCACAGCAGCAAAAGCGATGAAATTCGGTAATTTCAAAGTCTCTGTGTGGATAACCTGAGCCTTAACCGATAAAATGCTGCTTTGTTTTTCTTGGGGATCGACTGTGTCTTTAGCTCTTTGGCAGAAATGCTTAGGTTACCTGCAGGATGAACTGCCTTCGCAGCAGTTTAATACCTGGATTCGCCCTCTTCAGGCCGACACTGAAGGGCAAAGTCTTAAACTGTTAGCGCCTAACCGTTTCGTTCTCCAATGGGTTTCTGATAAGTATCTGGCGCGAATCTCTGAATTGCTCAATGAACTGAGTAACAATCAGC
Organism: Oceanospirillum sp.; assembly: GCF_982874595.1. Lineage (NCBI taxonomy): Bacteria > Pseudomonadati > Pseudomonadota > Gammaproteobacteria > Oceanospirillales > Oceanospirillaceae > Oceanospirillum > Oceanospirillum sp. The sequence goes on from NZ_CEYNZH010000001.1 coordinate 223,455, forward strand.
CACCTCAGCTGATTCTTGAGATCGGCAGTAAGCGAACTGCTGCAGCTCCGGATGTCGCTGCGAAACCAGCAACACCTCCCGGTGTTATTGTGCGTACAGCTGCCCCTCGACCTCACTTTATTCAGGAACCGGAAGCTCCCGGTGATGAACCTCCGGTAGAGATCATTACGAAGGCTCCGTCCTCTAATCAGAATGCCTCAGGCTCCGGTTCAGCATCTTCCGGATACGGTCACAGTCATTCCGGCTCCGGCATGAAAACGGAGCGTACGGTTCAGGTTGATGGTGCTCTTAAGCACCAAAGTGCCCTGAACCCGAATCACACCTTTGAAACCTTTGTAGAAGGTAAGTCGAACCAGCTGGCCCGTGCGGCTTCACGTCAGGTTGCTGAAAATCCCGGTGGCGCCTATAACCCCCTGTTCCTATACGGTGGTGTCGGTTTAGGTAAAACGCACCTTATGCACGCTGTGGGTAACTTTCTGGTACAGCAAAACCCTAATGCGAAGGTGATGTACCTGCACTCAGAGCGCTTTGTGGCGGATATGGTGAAAGCGCTACAGTTGAATGCGATCAATGATTTTAAACGTCTGTATCGCAGCGTTGATGCTTTGCTGATTGATGATATTCAGTTCTTTGCCGGTAAAGAGCGCTCCCAGGAAGAGTTTTTCCATACCTTTAATGCTCTGCTTGAGGGTGGTCAGCAGATGATTCTGACCAGTGACCGCTTCCCGAAAGAGATCAGCGGCATGGAAGAGCGTCTTAAATCCCGTTTCGGGTGGGGTTTGACTGTAGCGATTGACCCTCCGGAACTGGAAACCCGTGTTGCGATTCTGAAGAAAAAAGCGGATCAGGCGCGGGTATTGCTGTCCGATGATGCGGCCTTCTTTATTGCACAGAAGATCCGCTCCAATGTTCGTGATCTGGAAGGTGCTCTTAAGAAGGTGATTGCGGACTCGCATTTCCGTGGTCAGCCGATTACCACCGATTTTATTCGTGAATCTCTACGCGACCTTTTTGCGGTTCAGGATAAGCAGGTGGGTATCGATAACATCCAGCGCACGGTTGCCGAGTATTACAGTATTAAGGTCCCGGACCTTCTTTCTAAACGCCGTAGCCGTTCTGTTGCTCGTCCTCGCCAGGTAGCCATGGCATTGGCAAAAGAGCTGACCAATCACAGCTATCCCGAGATCGGTGATGCCTTTGGCGGGCGTGATCACACCACGGTTTTACATGCCTGTCGTAAGGTAAAAGAGCTGCAGGAAGAGAATGCTGAGATCCGTGAAGACTACAAGAGTTTGTTAAGAGCATTGACCAGCTAAATCTTGGACAATATTTCTCACGAAAAAAGAATTTACCTATGACCGGAGCCTTGTTAGTTTCGGCATCAGTTAACTGTTTATGGAATAGCCTGTTATGAAATTTACCGTCTCCCGTGAAGCACTGCTGCGCCCGTTGCAACTTTTGAATGGTGTTGTTGAGCGTCGTCAGACGTTACCAGTACTGTCTAATGTATTGGTTGTTGCCGATCCTCAGGGGCTGTCTCTGACAGGTACGGATCTGGAAGTGGAAATTCTGAGTCACCTTTCTATTGATGGCGCAGTGGAAGTACCTGGTGCAACAACGGTTCCCGCGAAGAAACTGTTTGATATCTGTAAGTCGCTTCCGGATCAGTCTCAGATTGAATTTTCCCTTCAAGATCAAAAGGTTATCATCCGTTCAGGCCGTAGTCGCTTCTCGCTTTCAACCCTTCCGGCAGCGGAATTCCCGAAAGTGGAAGAGAGTCAGCAGGACCTCTCTTTCGAGCTGACTCAGAAAGAGTTCAAGCGTCTGTTGGATCGCTCCTCTTTTGCCATGGCACAAAACGATGTTCGTTATTATCTGAATGGTCTGTTGTTAGAACTGAGCCCCGGCATGCTGCGCAGTGTTGCCACTGATGGCCACCGTCTGGCGACCTGTTCTCTGCCGATCGATCATGGAGCGACCAGCGTGGTACGCTCTATTGTTCCTCATAAGGGGATTGTCGGTCTGGGTCGTCTGTTTGATGATTCAGATACGCCGGTTCAGGTCGTCTTGGGCAGTAACCATATCCGTGTTAAAACTGGTGACTACGTTTTCACCTCTAAGCTGGTTGATGGCAAGTTCCCGGACTATGAGCGTGTGATCCCGCGTAACGGTAATAAAGTTGTTGTTGCAGACCGCCTGGAATTGCGTGAAGTGTTGCATCGTGCCTCTATTCTTTCTAATGAGAAATACCGTGGCGTCAGGCTTTGTCTGACTGACAGTAATCTTGAAGTTACAGCTAATAACCCGACTGAGCAGGAAGAAGCGGAAGAAAATATCAGCGTGAATTACCAGGGCGATTCTCTGGAAATTGGGTTCAACGTCACTTATGTGCTTGACGTGCTTGATGTCCTGAATAACGACCAGGTTAAAATCACTGCCTCTGATGCAAATAGCAGTGCCCTGATAGAAGAGTTCGGTACCGAAGATGATTCTCTCTATGTTGTGATGCCGATGCGTCTGTAAGACATATCACTTTAGTTTTGATCTTGGTCTGTGCGAGAACATGCAGATTTTTTTTCGAACTGAGATAAAGCCTTACCGAATTCTCGGTGAGGCTTTATTTGTTTTTATCGGCTCATATCCGGCACGGAGAATTTTTGAATGAGTCTCCGACGGCTAGACATCGCAAATTTTCGGAATCTCCAATCGGTTCGATTGCAGCCAGCTCCTGGAGTTAACCTCATCATCGGTGAGAACGGTGCCGGAAAGACTTCTATTCTGGAAGCTATTTCTGTTCTTTCAACCGGCCGCTCATTCCGGGCCAGTCGAACGCCCGCTATTATTAATTTTGAGCAGGATGCCTACACGCTCTTCGCAGAGGTTTTTAACGCCTTGGCAGAGCACCAGCAGATTGTTCCAGTGGGCATTTCCCGTAATCGGCTAAGCGAGCAGCAGATTCGTATTTCTGGTCAGCAGGCGCGATCGGCGTCGCAGCTGGCAGAGCTATTACCGGTGCAGACCATTAACTCAGAATCCTTTCAGCTGCTCGAAGGTTCCCCAAAAGTGCGCCGTCAGTATGTTGATTGGGGTGTGTTTCACGTGGAACATGGTTTTTTCCCGGTATGGCAGGCTGGGCAAAAAGCACTCAAACAGCGCAATAAACTACTGAAATATGGTAAAATGCAGGGCTCTGCACAGCTGGACATCTGGGATAAGTCCCTGGCCGGGTATGCCGAACAAATTGATCAGTACCGTTCCCGATACATTGAGCAACTGACTCCCGAATTTGAACAGACGCTTTCTGAGTTGTCTTTCTCTGATCAGGTGTCACTGAGTTACTATCGTGGTTGGGAAAGAAGCTCTGGCTGTCTTGAGGTTCTTCGACAGAATCGTGAGAAGGACTGGGCTTTAGGCTTTACTCAATCAGGGCCGCATCGAGCGGATCTGAGGATTCGGGTTAATAAACTTCCAGCGGTGGATGTGTTATCCCGTGGACAACAAAAATTAGTGGTGTGTGCTCTGTTACTGGCACAGGGGCGGCTTATGCAGAAAATGACCGGGAAGCAAAGTATCTATCTGGTTGATGATCTGCCCGCTGAGCTTGATAGTGAACACCGAAATTATTTATGCCGGGTACTGGAAGAGATGCAGTGCCAGGTTTTTATTACCAGTGTGGAGGCGGATGCCCTGATCGCGTCTTGGTCGGCATCAACGCCAATGAGTGTGTTTCACGTGAAACATGGTCAGCTAGAACACACCCCGACCTGATACTGTCTGGTATCGGGTTAGCTGTAAAACACAGGAACAGGATATGAGCGAACAATCATACGATTCATCCAGCATTAAGGTTCTTAAAGGTCTCGATGCGGTTCGTAAGCGTCCAGGGATGTATATCGGCGATACCGATGATGGAACTGGCTTGCACCATATGGTGTTCGAATTGGTCGATAACTCGATCGACGAGGCACTGGCAGGACACTGTTCTGATATTAAAGTTATTATCCACCCGGACGAGTCGATCACCGTATCAGACGACGGCCGTGGTATTCCTGTGGATATGCATGAAGAAGAAGGTGTGTCAGCTGCCGAAGTAATTATGACGGTGTTACACGCTGGCGGTAAGTTTGACGATAACAGTTATAAGGTTTCCGGTGGTTTGCACGGCGTAGGTGTTTCTGTAGTAAACGCTCTGTCTGAAAAACTAACGCTGACTATCTGGCGTAACGGTAAGGTGCACGAACAGGTTTATGTGCACGGTGTGCCTCAGGAACCACTGAAAGTGATCGGTGAGACTGACAAAACCGGTACAGAGACCCGCTTCCACCCGTCTGAAGAAACCTTCACCAACGTAGAATTCCACTACGATATTTTGGCAAAACGTCTGCGTGAACTCTCTTTCCTGAACTCAGGTGTCAGCATTACACTGCTGGATGAACGTTCTGGTCGCACGGATAACTTTAAATATGAAGGCGGTTTGAGTGCCTTTGTTAGTTATCTGAATCAGAATAAGACTGCGTTGAACGATGTTTTTCACTTCTCTACTGAACGTGAAGATGGTGTGGGGGTTGAGGTGGCGTTGCAGTGGAATGATTCCTACCAGGAAAACATCTACTGCTTTACCAATAACATCCCGCAGCGTGATGGTGGTACCCACCTTGCAGGTTTCCGTGCAGCTCTGACCCGTACATTGAACAGCTACATCGAACAAGACCCCAAGGTTAAGAAAGATAAGGCCAATACCTCCGGCGAAGATGCTCGTGAAGGCCTGACGGCGATTATCTCGGTTAAAGTTCCGGACCCTAAGTTCTCCTCACAGACCAAAGATAAGTTGGTTTCCTCTGAGGTGAAGTCTGCGGTTGAGCAGGAGATGGGGCGCCTGTTTGCGGATTACCTGTTGGAAAAACCTAACGAAGCCAAAGCAATCGTCAATAAGATGCTGGATGCGGCCCGTGCCCGTGAGGCAGCCCGTAAAGCCCGTGAGATGACCCGACGTAAAGGGGCTCTGGATATCGCCGGTCTGCCGGGCAAACTGGCGGATTGTCAGGAGAAAGATCCGGCCCTGTCTGAACTTTACCTGGTGGAGGGTGACTCTGCAGGCGGTTCTGCTAAGCAGGGACGTAATCGTAAAACTCAGGCGATTCTGCCACTGAAAGGTAAGATCCTGAACGTTGAGAAAGCCCGTTTTGATAAGATGCTGTCATCTGCTGAGGTAGGCACACTGATTACGGCAATGGGCTGCGGTATCGGTCGTGAAGAGTTTAATCCGGACAAGCTACGTTATCACTCCATTATCATCATGACGGATGCTGACGTGGATGGTTCTCACATTCGTACACTGCTGCTGACGTTCTTCTTCCGCCAGATGCCGGAGTTGATCGAACGGGGCCATATCTTTATTGCTCAACCACCGCTGTATAAAATTAAGCGCGGTAAGCATGAGCAATACCTGAAAGATGAACTGGCTTTGGAAGAGTATTTGACCAACACGGCTCTGGATGGTGCAGCTCTTTATGTCAATCCGCAGGCACCGGGTATCAGTGGTGAAGGTTTAGGTAGTTTAGTTTCCAGTTATCAGGATGTGATTCGCCGTATAACCCGTCTGTATCGGGCCTATCCGCAGCCTGTTCTGGATCAGATGCTTGATCTGCCTCTGCTGGATGATGCCGCTCTGGCAGATGAAACTAAAGTTCAGGCTTGGATTGATCAGCTTAAAGCTGTTCTGGAAGAGAATGCTGGTCGCCACCCGGCTATGCGCTTTGAGTGGCGTGTTGCCCATGATAGTGAACGCAGCGTTTATCTGCCCGAAGTGACAATCGTTGCTCATGGTGTGCCGACCGATTATCGCTTTGGTTTGGACTTCTTTAAGTCACAGGATTATAAAGCGATCAGCGAACTTGCAGGCCGCTTGGACGGTTTGTTGGAAGAGGGTGCCTTTATTCAGCGTGGAGAGCGTAAGCACGATGCCAGCCGCTTTTCCGATGTCCTGACATGGTTGCTGGGTGAAGCACGCCGTGGTTTCAGTATTCAGCGTTATAAAGGTCTGGGTGAGATGAACCCGGACCAGCTTTGGGAAACCACTATGGACCCTGATACCCGTCGAATGCTGCGGGTTAATATTGAGGATGCGGTAGCGGCTGATCAGATCTTTACTACCCTGATGGGCGATGAAGTAGAACCACGCCGAGACTTTATCGAGACGAATGCTCTGACCGTTGAGAATCTGGACGTTTAATCAAATATTTCGTTTAAACACCGGAAAACAAAAAAGCAGCCCGAAGGCTGCTTTTTTGTATCTGACATTTCCAAGGGCGTTCAACTATTCATCTTTGTTGAGAAGCCAATCGACAAAGTCTGCCAGCTGATTGAATACCAGCGCATTTTCCAGACCCTCATTGGCTGCCAGTGTCTTCTCACCTTTACCGGTTTTCACCAAAACAGCCTGACAGCCTCGGGCCTCGCCAGCCTGCAGATCCCGTAAACTATCCCCAACCATATAGCAGCCTTCAAGGGAGGGAATGTTGAGCTCTTCCGTAATCTGATCAATCAAACCTGAAAGTGGTTTACGGCATTCACAGCCTTCATCCGGTTTGTGGGGGCAATACTTGATGGTGGCAAAGTGTCCGCCTTCCGCTTCAACCAGGGCCGTCATTTTGTCATGCATAGCATCCAGATCAGCCTGATCAAAATGCCCGCGCCCAAGACCGGACTGGTTAGTGGCAACAGCAATCTGGTATCCCGCTTTATTCAGGCGCGCGATAGCTTTTATGCTGGGTTCGATAGGGATCCATTCTTCAGCGTTCTTTACAAAAGCATCGGAATCCAGGTTGATAACACCGTCACGGTCGAGGATAACCAGTTTAGTCATGGTGATAGTCGTATTCTGTCGAGTAGGTTGTTTGAGTCATTATCAGAGATAAAAAAAGAGCCGTAAAAATACGGCTCTTTTCCTGCTTTAACAACCACAAAATGTAAAACAGGATACAGTTTGTGAGTAAAGCGACTCTCGCTGAGTCAGCGGTGGTGCTTACTGCTGAAGCAAGGCGATATCTGCAACTTCTAGGAACAGGCTGCTCAGGGACGCCAGCAGAGCAAGACGGTTATTTTTAACCTGCTCGTCATCGGCCATCACCATCACATTGTCGAAGAAGCTATCAACAGCACTGCGCAGACTTGCGAGGCTGTTCAGAGCTGTCTGATAGTCTGCCGCAGCAAACAAAGGAGCCAGTTCTGCCTGTTTCGCAGCGACCTGCTCAGCCAGTACTTTTTCAGCATCTTCTGCCAGCAGTGAGGCATCAACCTTAGCATCGCCCTGGTAGTTCTGCTTCGCCAGAATGTTATTAACACGCTTATTGGCGGCAGCAAGCGCTTCTGCTTCTTCCAGCTTGCTGAAGGCGGTTACGGCCTGCACACGACGGTCGAAGTCGTACGCGTTGCTCACGGGGCGGGAGCGAACTGCCAGGAAGGTTTCCACTGGAATACCTTCGGCCTGATACCAGGCGCGGAAGCGATCCAGCATATAGTTCAGAACGTCATCTGCCAGACCTTCCGCTTTCGGCAGATCACCATGCTGCGCAATGCTCAGCTCGATCAGTGCCTTCAGGTCGATATCCAGCTTGTTCTTCACCAGGATGCTCAGGATGCCGATGGTGGCACGACGCAGTGCAAACGGGTCTTTATCACCGGTCGGACGCTGTCCGATACCGAAAATACCTACTAGGGTGTCGATACGATCGGCAATGGCCAGCGCCATACCGGTCTGGGTCGCAGGCAGTTCGTCACCGGCAAAGCGCGGCATATACTGCTCATTCAGAGACTGAGCAACTTCAGCATCTTCACCATCGTTAGCCGCGTAGTGTGCACCCATGATGCCCTGCAGATCGGTGAACTCCAGTACCATTTCGGTGACCAGATCACACTTACTCAGATCCGCAGCGCGCTGTGCTTTGGCTTTGTCGCCACCAATCTGTTCAGCAATAAACTGAGCGACCTGGCTGACTCGCTGGGATTTGTCGTAGATGCTGCCCAGCTGCTTCTGGAAGGTCACGGTTTTCAGGGCATCAATACGCTCGGCCAGCGGTTTCTTCTTGTCTGTTTCAAAGAAGAACGCGGCATCAGACAGACGGGGACGGATCACTTTTTCGTTACCGGCAATAACCTGAGCCGGATCTTTACTGACGATATTGGATACCGTAATAAAGTTTGGCTTCAGGTTGCCTGAATTGTCCACCAGGTGGAAATACTTCTGGTGCTCTTTCATAGAAGAGATCAGACAGGCAGCAGGTACTTCCAGGAAGCGATCTTCAAATGAGCCGGTCAGTGCAACCGGCCACTCTACCAGACCGTTTACTTCGTCCAGCAGATCTTCGTCGATCTCGGCTACCGCACCCAGCTTGGAGGCTTCTTCGTTCACCTGTTTACGGATGGTGTCACGGCGTTCTTCCATATCAACCAGAACGAAAGCACTTCGCAGGGTTTCCACGTAACCTTCGGTGGAAGCCAGTTCGATGCTCTCATTGTGGTGGAAGCGGTGACCCATGGTGGTACGGCCTGCTTTCAGACCCAGTACTTCCATGTCCACTATGTCACTGCCAAACAGGCTTACCAGCCAGTGTACCGGGCGTGAGAATTCCGTGCGGCTTGCACCCCAGCGCATACGCTTGGGCACTGGTAGCTGGCTGATGGATTTGCTCACCAGTTCCGGCAGCAGGTCTGCGGTCTGAGTACCCTTTTGCACCGTATTGAAAACCAGCCAGGTGCCTTTGTCTGTTTCCAGCTTTTCCAGTTGATCAAACGCTACACCGCAGGAGCGGGCAAAGCCTTCTGCAGCTTTGGTCGGTTTGCCGTCTGTATCCAGAGCCGCCTGCAGTGCAGGGCCACGACGCTGGATTTCACGGTCCGGCTGAGCTACAGCCAGCGCCTTAACCTGAACCGCCAGACGACGGGGGGTTGCCAGAGCTTTTACTTCAGCAAATGGGATATCAGCCTTTTCCAGACCTGTTTTAATACCTTCAGCAAAGACATCAGACAGGCGTTTCAATGCTGTTGGTGGCAGTTCTTCTGTTCCCAGTTCAACTAAAAAATCGCGTACTTCAGCCATCTTATGCCTCTTCCTCTTTGAACTGAGCCAGAACTTCTTCACGCAGGGCTTCAGGTGCCAGCGGGAAACCCAGATCCTTACGCACTTTAAAGTAGGCGTTGGCCACATCACGAGCCATGGTACGAACACGCAGGATGTAACGCTGACGTTCGGTAACCGAGATCGCGTGGCGCGCATCCAGCAGGTTAAAGGTGTGGGATGCTTTCAGTACCTGCTCATAGGCGGGCAGTGGCAGCGGGGTTTCCAGCGCCAGCAGCTTCTGGCACTCGGACTCGTAATGGTCGAAGTTTTTGAACAGCATCGGCACGTCAGCGTGCTCAAAGTTGAATGCCGACTGCTCCACTTCGTTCTGGTGAAATACGTCGCCGTATGTCACCTTGTTGCCGTCCGGATCGATGGTCCAGGTCAGATCATAAACGCTGTCCACACCCTGGATGTACATGGCGATACGTTCCAGACCATAGGTGATCTCACCGGTTACCGGATAACATTCGATACCACCGGCCTGCTGGAAGTAAGTGAACTGAGTCACTTCCATACCGTTCAGCCACACTTCCCAACCCAGGCCCCAGGCCCCGAGAGTCGGTGATTCCCAGTTATCTTCTACAAAACGCACATCGTGTACGTTGGTGTCGATGCCCATCATGCGCAGAGAGCCCAGGTACAGCTCCTGAATGTTCTTTGGCGATGGCTTCATCACCACCTGAAATTGGTAGTAGTGTTGCAGGCGGTTCGGGTTCTCACCATAGCGTCCGTCGGTCGGACGACGGGAAGGCTGCACATAGGCTGCGTTCCAGGTTTCAGGGCCGATGGAGCGCAGGAAGGTCGCAGGGTGGAAAGTACCGGCACCCACTTCCATATCCAGTGGCTGCAGAACAACACAACCCTGATTGGCCCAGTATTGTTGCAGGGCCAGAATCAGGCCCTGAAAAGTTTGTACGTCTGGCGTAGTTTGGTTCATCTCAGTTAGCCACCATCAATGCGCTAATGAATTTTTATAAGCGATCAAGTATACATTTTGACCGCGGCTCTATGTAGTGGACATTAAGCAACAGACATGAAAAAAGCGGCCATGAAGGCCGCTTTTTCCGCTGATTATTAGTTTTTACCGTCCGATGTTCTCAGAACGGCTTAATCACGCTTAACAGCACAGTATCTTCGTCGGCATAGGGTAGCACAACGGTATCTTCCGGCTGTAGGTCGCTGTTAATTACTTCTGTAACTTTTGCAGCATATAACCATCCCATTAATGCCTGAGAGAAATAATGTTTCTGGTCATTGACTCGCGAGAGAGCTGTCAGCGGAGATAGTGCATAAAATGTTGCTTTGGCATAGTAATTATCGGCCATCTGAGCTGCTGTGAGAAACGGGACGGCACCGGTAAATGCATGGCCGCTGACTGCATGTTCGCGTTTTAACTCAAAAATAGACCAGCCAGATCCTTCATCATGATGGGGACGGGCGCCACCTAGAATTGCCTGAGAAGCCCAAACTGCAGGCAAACCAACGAGAAGCGCTTGAGCGGTTCGGTCTCCCCATTCAGGGACGGCTCCACAGTCACGTTCACAAGCCAGACGATTTACGGCTGCGAGACCGAAATATAAAAGAGTCGTTTCAGGGTCGCCGATCACTTTGGCATTATCAGCAAAATCATTAGTGGTTTCTGAAAGAATGTGACGGTTATAACTGTCCTGAATTTCCTGGTCCAGATCAGTATTTGCCAGAATTCCGCCTGCCAGAAGTGTTTTGCCTAACCAGGGTAGTTGTTCTCGGCTGTAGAAACTTTTATAGCCATTACCCAGATCGCTGGCAAAGCTGGAATCAGACATTTGTGAAGAAGCGGAACTAATGGCAGGAAGTGATAATGCTACGCAAGTGATAGCGGAGACAAGGAGACTGTTAAACATAATATCCGTATTATCTAATAATTAATCGTTTTAAAAGTTGTGATCAATATAACCGATCAATCACAACATGACGATTAATAACCCGTAAGAAATACAGATTTAATGTTGCAAAGCATTAACTGTTGTAGCCTGCCTGTAAGCTATTCCAGTGTGTTTCTGAAACATCTTGGTGTGTTAATTTCCTGATTGAGCGTTTCAGTCGATTCAGATTGCCCTGTTGCCAGTCTCCGGAAGCTGGCATCTTTTTACAGCGGTCCAAGTCGATCAGCCAAACCTTGGAGTGGCGATCTACCAGAATATTATTGGCGTTAAGGTCTACGTGGTTAAGCCCCCATTGGTGGAAAGCCGCAATCATGGCGCCAACCTTTTGCCAAAGACTGTGTTGGTCCGCCTCAAGTAAAAACTCAGCGAAGGGTTTCGCCTGAGGGACTTTTTCTGTGATCAGGTCACCCTGATAGAAAGGGCCGGTTCTCGTGACTCGAGCTGCTAAAGGTCGGGGGACAGGCAGTCCCGCTGAATGCAGGTCGTATGTCAGCCGAAATTCCTGAAAAGGGCGGCTCTTCTCCAGTCCGATAAACCAGTATTTATCCTGACTGATTTTAGCGACCAGCCCGCCCCGGCGGTAATGGCGCAGCAGATAATGAACGCCGTTTGGGTGTTCAATAAAGAAAGCCTGACCACGTCCACCACTGGGTTCAGTGAGACGGCCTTGTTGCTTCCATAAACAAGGATCAAAGAAAGTGCCATCAATTTGTGACAGGTGATCAGCATCATATAGAATGTGCTGCTTCTTGGAGGAATATATCTCGATGGTCATGTCTCATTTCCGGAAAACACCACCCCAGACAATCTGTATTTTAAGGCTGTCGGCGTTAGGTGATGTATCTAATGTCGTCCCTGTTGTTAAAAGATTGCAGCAGGTTTGGCCAGAGACCCGAATTGTTTGGGTTACCGGTAAGGCGGAGCACAGTCTACTCAAGGGGCTGTCAGGGGTCGAGTTTATTGTCTATGACAAATCCACTGGTATTAAGGGGATGAAAGCGATTTGGCAACAGCTATCGGATACCCGGTTTGATCTCTTGCTGCATATGCAGGCGGCCCTTCGTGCTTCAGTACTTTCCGTGGGTATTAAAGCAAAGATAAAGTTGGGTTTTGATAAAGAAAGAGCCAAAGACTGGCAGTGGTTATTTACCAATAAGCGCATAGCATCACGGGATAAAGGCCATGTCGTTGAAGGGTTTTATGACTTTCTGGATGCTTTGGGTGTGGCTCCAGCACAAGCGTCAGATATGCAATGGGAGCTACCTGTTTCGGAAGAAGCTGTTGCCGAAGCACAGCAAAAATGCCCTTGTGATCAGTACGTGGTGATCTCTCCCTGTTCGAGCCAAAGGGCGCGTAATTTTCGTAACTGGACCCTGGAAGGCTATGTCGCGGTTGTTGAACACCTTTATAAGCAGCATGGTATTAAGGCGGTCATCACTGGCGGAAACCGTGATATTGAGCATTACTACGCCAGGGAAATTATGGAGCGGGCGACAACCCCTGTTCTTAACCTGGTCGCTCAGACTTCTCTGCAAGGCTTGGTTGCTCTGATTCAGCGGGCATCTCTTGTTATTGCTCCTGATTCCGGCCCCGTGCATTTTGCCAATGCGGTTAATACTCCGGTTGTTGGTTTATTTGCTACATCCAATGTTCACCGTACCGGCCCCTATAAGTGGCAGCAGTGGGTGGTGGATAAGTATCCGGATGCTGCTCGCACCTACCTGAATAAGTCCGTTGAGGAGCTGTCATGGGGGCAGCGTGTTCGTCATCCTCACGCGATGGAGCTTATCCAAACGGATGACGTAATAAAAACTATCGATCGTTTAATGATCGAATACCCTGCAAGCAGCTCACAGAGCTGATCTCTTTGAGCGTCGCAACTGACGATCAATGATTTTGAAACCGGAACTGCATAGTTTATGAAGATTACCCGCGGCCTTTACAGTACTATTCTGACGCTTTTATCACCTGCTCTGCTCTGGAAGGCGCAAAAAGAAACGACGGAACTGAACCATTTCTCTGAGCGTTTGGGGTATACCCCAAGCTTGCCGATCAAACCGGTCATTTGGCTTCATGCTGCTTCGGTAGGCGAAGTGATTGCAGCGACTCCGCTGATTGATCGTTTGTTGCAGCAGTATGATCAACACCTGTTGGTCGTCACTACCATGACGGCTACAGGAGCCCGGCAGGCTCGAAAAGCCCTGAAAGGGAAGGGGATTCAGTTAATGATTCCGTTGGATCTGCCTTGGTTTGCCAATCGATTTCTGGACGGTATCAAACCGGAAGTAGCAATCATTATGGAAACCGAAATTTGGCCGAATCTGATTCACGGTTGCCATCAGAGGCAGATTCCTATCGTCTTTGCCAATGGTCGATTATCAGAAAAGTCGATGGAGAGCTATCTGAAGTTTAAGGAAACTACCGAAGAAGTGATGGCGGATATCTATGCCATTGCGGCTAAGTCACCGGAAGATTCCCGGCGTTTTATTGAATTGGGTGCTCCGGCAGCTAAGGTCACAGTGACCGGTAGTATTAAGTTCGATATAACCCCAGATCCGGGTCTCACTGAGGAAGGTGAACAGCTTAAAGAGGCTCTCTTTGGTGAACGGCCTGTCTGGGTTGCAGGCAGTACCCATGCCGGTGAAGATGAGCGGCTTCTGGAAGCTCACAAATTATTGCTTGAGGAACATTCCGACGCGGTACTGATTCTTGTGCCAAGGCACCCGCAGCGCTTTGATGATGTCGCCAGCCTGATCGAAAGTCAGGAACTTAGCTACAAGCGCCGTTCCCGTGATGACGCTTTTGAAGAGAGTGATCAGGTATTACTGGCTGATACCATGGGAGAGCTGATGCTGATGTATGCGGCATCCGATATCGCCTTTGTTGCCGGTAGTCTGATGCCGATTGGCGGGCATAACCTGCTTGAACCTGCGGCGCTGGGAAAGCCAGTTTTATCCGGTGGCCACCTGTTTAACTTTGCGGATGTTGCAGAAACGTTTGACCAGAATAACGCATTGATTCGCTGTTCTGATCCTGCGGATATTTTTGCCCAGCTGCGCCCTTTAGTGGAATTGCCGGATCTGCGACTTGAGCTTGGTGAAAAAGCACTGGCTGTTGTAAAAAGCAATCGGGGGGCATTGGATAAGCAGTTCACCATGATAGAACAGGCAATCAAACAGAAAAAGAGCGCCTGACACGATGAAGAAGATTAATAACTGGATAAAGCGTTTTCTGGAACAGCACCTGACCGGTGTTGTGCTCCGTTTTCTGAGTCGGCAGCCATTGGCGCGGTTGCAGAAATGGGGAGACTGGCTCGGTGATTTGATGTATCGCAATAATACCAAGTCGGCCAAAATTACTCGTAAAAATCTGTCGTTGGTTTACCCGGAGCTGTCCGCAGATGAACTTGAGAAAAAGGTGCGTTTAAGCCTTCAGGAAACGATGAAAACGGGCCTGGAGTTTGGCTGGTGTTGGATGGCGCCTTTGGATCAAATTATAGGTGCGGTGAGGGAAGTACATGGACTTGATAGAGTTCACGATGTGTACGCTAAGGGGCATGGCGTTATTGTTATGGGCCCGCACCTTGGTAACTGGGAGTTATTTGGGCATTTTATCAACCATCACTACACGTTTTCTGCAATGTACGCCCCTCAGAATAAGGACAGCTTAGATAGTATTATTTATGAAGGGAGATGTCGTGCTGGTATGAATATGGTTCCGGCGAATATCAAGGGTGTAGCTGTGCTTCTGAAATTGCTTAAACAGGGAGCTATTGTCGGTAATCTTCCAGATCAGGAGCCAGATGATCTCTCCGGTGGAGTTTTTGCGCCCTTTATGGGGATACCGGCCTTTTCTCCGAAGCTGGTCACCCGTCTGATTAGTAAAACCGGGGCCAGAGTTGTTGCTGGTTTTGCAGAGCGTTTGCCGAATGGTGAAGGCTTTAATATCCATTTTATTGATGCGGATGAAGGGATTTATAGTCCTGATGAGGTTGAAGCTGTTGCGGCTATGAACCGAACCGTTGAGCAGCTGGTTATGCTGGCTCCGGACCAGTATCAATGGGAATACAAGCGCTTTAAAAGACGCCCTCAGGGCGAGAAGAAGCTTTATAAAGCCCGGGAGCTTTCCTGAGTCATCAGCCCCATAAAAAAGGCCGGTGTTTCTGACTGAAATACCGGCCTTTTTTGATTGCTGTCTTACTTACCGTCGCCAGAACATCGGTGTAAAGAGTACCAGCAGAGTAAAGATCTCGAGTCGGCCCAGCAGCATCGCCACAATCAGAATCCACTTAGCGGTATCGGGGATATCGCCATAGTGGGATGCGACATCCCCAAGACCTGGTCCAAGGTTATTCAGAGCAGAACCCACAGCAGACCAGGCGGTAATCTGATCCAGTCCTGTTGCCAGTAAACCGATCAGCATCACCACAAACAGCATCAGATAAACCGAGAAGAAACCCCAGACGGCTTCAATCACCCGGTCCGGTACACTACGTCCACCCAGCTTAACCATGATGATAGCGTTAGGGTGTACTAGGCGCTTAATCTCACGGATACCCTGTTTCAGAATCAGAAGGATGCGCATCACCTTCATACCACCACCAGTAGAGCCGGCGCAGCCTCCGACAAAAGCTGCCAGGAATAGTGTAAAGGGAAGAACACTGGGCCACTGAGAGAAGTCCGCCACACCAAAACCTGTTGTTGTGGCTACCGATACCACCTCAAATAAGCCATGGCGAATTGAATCCGGTAGCTCATAGGTATCGGTAATCCAAAGCACGCCGATTGTACTGATGGCTGTCAGCCCGATCAGGAAGATAAAGAACTTAAATTCCGGATCGTAAAAGTAGTTCCTGACGGAGCGTTCCCGCCAGGCGAGAAAGTGCAGAGAGAAGTTCACCGCTGAGATCAGCATAAAGACGATGCCGATCATCTCGATGGCTGGGCTGTCAAAGTAACCGATGCTGGCATCATGGGTTGAGAAACCCCCAATGGCCACCGTCGCAAAGCTATGGCCGATAGCATCAAACAGGCTCATGCCTGCAATCCAGTAGGCTACGGCACAGAGTACGGTCAGGGTCAGATAGATATACCAGAGGGCTTTTGCTGTTTCGGTGATACGAGGCGTTAACTTGTTGTCTTTAACCGGCCCCGGCGTTTCGGCACGGTAGAGCTGCATCCCACCAATGCCGAGCATCGGCAGAATGGCGACCGCCAATACGATGATACCCATACCGCCCAACCACTGTAGCAGCTGTCGGTAGAAGAGAATGGATTCCGGCAGGCTGTCGAGGCCTGTAATCACCGTTGCCCCTGTGGTACTCAGACCAGAAACTGATTCAAATACGGCATCGGTAAAGCTCAGATGGGGGTTATCTGCCAGAAACAGCGGGATCGCACCGAACAGACTCAGTACCGTCCAGAAGAGTACCACCACCAGGAAGCCATCCCGTGTGCGCAGTTCTTTACGCTCCCGCCGAACCGGCATCCAGGTAAAAAAACCGGTGAAGAAGGTGATCGACATACCGGTGATAAATGCCAGATGCGCCCCATCTTTATAGAATGCCGAGATCAGAATAGAAGGCATCATGGTGATGCTGAACAGCATCAGCAGCAGCCCCAGAATGCGCATGGTAATAACAATATTCATAGTGACCGTTTATTCATCGTTAGCAGATTATTGTCAGCAAATCTGAGGCATCAGAAGAAGGTGAGGCCCACCTGGAACAGGCGCTCAACTTCGCGAATTTTACGTTTATCCACCAGGAACATGATGACGTGATCATCCTGCTGAACGACCACATCATCATGGGCGATGATGACTTCACCATTACGGACGATAGCACCAATGGTGGTGCCATCCGGCAGATCGATCTCTTCAATCGCTTTACCCACCACTTTAGAGCTGCGCTCATCACCGTGGGCAATGGCTTCAATCGCTTCAGCGGCACCCCGACGTAGGGAGTGTACGTTAACGATGTCCCCCCGTCGCACATGGGTCAGCAGGCTGCCGATGGTGGCCATCTGAGGTGAGATGGCGATATCGATTTCGCCACCCTGTACCAGATCAACATACGCAGCGTTATTAATAAGGGTGAGCACCTTATTCGCGCCCAGACGCTTTGCCAGCATAGAGGACATGATGTTGACTTCATCATCGTTGGTCAGGGCACAGAAAATATCGACCTCATCGATATTTTCTTCCACCAGCAGGTCTTTGCTGGTCGCGCTACCGTGAAGAACGATTGTACGGTCGAGTTTTTCAGAGAGTTCCTGACAGCGGGGCAGACCGTATTCAATAATTTTGACCTGATATTCGTGTTCCAGCGCTTCCGCCAGACGCTCACCGATATTACCGCCACCGGCGATCATAATGCGTTTGTATTGATGATCGACTTTACGTAGCTCACTCATCACCGCATTAATGTTGTGGCGGGCAGCAATAAAGAAGACTTCGTCATCCGCCTCAATGACGGTATCACCCTGCGGGATGATCGGGCGGTTACGACGATAGATTGCCGCAACACGGGTATCCACATTGGGCATGTGCTGGCGCAGGTAACCTAACTCCTGCCCCACCAGCGGGCCGCCGTAGTAGGCACGAACAGCAACCAGCTGAGCCACACCACCGGTAAAGTCGAGCACCTGAAGGGCACCGGGATACTGAATCAGTCGTTTCAGATGGTTGGTTACCACCTGTTCAGGGCTGATAAGAACATCAATCGGAATCGCTTCCGCGCCAAACAGACCTTTACGGCCGGAATAGGCGTTTGAGCGAACACGAGCTATTTTGGTCGGTGTGCGGAACAGGGTGAAGGCGATCTGACAGGCGATCATATTGACTTCATCACTGTTGGTTACCGCAATGAGCATATCGCAATCTTCGCCACCGGCCTGACGCAGAACATTGGGGTAGGAGCCTTTGCCCTGCACTGTTCGGATATCAAAACGGTTTTGTAACTCTCTTAAACGGGCACCGTCTGTATCGACCACAGTAATGTCATTTTCTTCAATGGCCAGGTTTTCAGCCAGAGTGCCACCAACCTGGCCGGCACCCAGAATAATAATCTTCATTATCAGATCTCAGTTAATTCCGCTTTTGGTTTCCGCCTTGTCTGCCGGCAATGATTCTGCAGGCAGGTTAGTATTTCTAATGTTCAGGCTTTTGCAGTACGGCGTAAAAGAAACCATCGTGTCCCTGGGGCTGTGGCAACAATTGTTGGCCAAAGCCGGTATCAATACCAAAAGGTGCAGCCTGAGGTCCGATCAGAGAGGCATCGGACGCGGCTAAAAACTGTCGGATATTCCCTGAATTTTCCATGGATAAAACCGAGCAGGTAGCATAAACCAGGATGCCCCCCGGTTTAAGCGTTTTCCAGAGCAGCTGCAGCATAGATTGCTGTAGCTCAGCTAACGCAGGAATATCGGCTTTGCGGCGTAACCATTTAATGTCCGGGTGACGACGGATCACGCCGGTAGCCGAGCAGGGTGCATCTAACAGAATGCGATCAAATAATTCGCCATCCCACCAGTTATCCAGGTCGGTAACATCAGAGCAATGCAGCTCGGCATTCAGTCCAAGACGTTCGAAGTTTTCTTCCACACGCTGTAAGCGACGCGCTTCACTATCAACCGCCACGACATAAGCGGTTGGTTCCCGCTCAAGAATATGTGCCGTCTTACCACCTGGGGCGCAGCAGGCATCCAGCACCCTTTGATTCGGTTCCAGCTGCAGCAGTTGAGCCGACAGCTGTGCCGCTTCATCCTGCACGCTGATCTCGCCAGCAGCAAAGCCTGGCAATGAGGTTACATCCAGCGCTTTTTCCAACTGAATACCATCGGGGGAGTAGTCACAGGCTTTTGCTTCTATCTCGGCATCTTTGAGTTGAGCCAGATACTGATCACGCTCACCCTTACTGTGATTAACCCGCAGGGTCATCGGCGGGTGCTGGTTATTGGCGCAGGCAATAGCCTGCCACTGCTCCGGCCAGTCTTCTTTCAGGTGGTTCAGCAGCCAGTTCGGATGCGCCAGACGCGCTGCATCTGAACGCTCAAGTTCTGCCAACAGAGCATCACTTTCCCGCTGGAAACGGCGCAGACAACCATTAAGTACCCCTTTGGCCCACTGCTTTTTGATATCCACAGCCCCCTGAACGGTTTCATTAATAGCGGCATGAGCAGGAGTCCGCATATAGTGCAGTTGGTAAAGGCCGACCAATAGCAGCAGATCGATATCCCGGTCTTTGGCTTTGAAGGGTTTTTCCAGTAACTGGTTGCGCACTCCTTCCAGCTGAGTCAGCCAGCGAAGCGTGCCAAAGCAGAGCTCCTGCAGCAGCCCGCGATCCTGATCAGGCACTTTATCCAGCTGCTTCGGTAAACTGGTAGAGAGGGAGTCCTGCTGGGTAACCACAGGCAAGAGCGCCTGAACTGCTGCAACGCGAACATTGGGACGAGCCATAAAAAATACCGCCGTAATCTGCTAAAAAGCCCCTGCAAAATGCAGAGGCCGGATTATTCAATCAACTCAGTACAATAAATTCAGGTTACTCACCTAAGCAGGTTTCACCAGCCACAAACAGGCCTTTACCTGAGTTTAAGATATCCACAACCGAAAGTGCTTTTTTGCCTGGCAGCTGAAGATTATTGATGCACAGGGCACCTTTGCCACAGGCGATACGTAGCCCCGTTTTGTCGGCACTGATGACGGTGCCCGGTGCTAGCTCACTGTTCCCGGTTTCAGGTGTTGCATGCCAGATACGGACAGTTTCTCCGTTAAGGGTTGTCCAGGACACTGGCCAGGGATTAAAAGCGCGAATACAGCGGTCAATAAAGGCCGCATCTTTAGCCCAGTCGATCTCTGCTTCGGCTTTGCTCAGTTTCTCAGCATAGTTCGCCAGCGAATCGTCCTGTACTTCCGGAGTCAGGCTGCCTTCTGCCAAAGCATCAACGGCTTGTTTCAGAGCTTCTCCGCCC
This sequence comes from Oceanospirillum sp., assembly GCF_982874595.1. Taxonomy (NCBI): domain Bacteria; kingdom Pseudomonadati; phylum Pseudomonadota; class Gammaproteobacteria; order Oceanospirillales; family Oceanospirillaceae; genus Oceanospirillum; species Oceanospirillum sp. The sequence goes on from NZ_CEYNZH010000001.1 coordinate 243,473, forward strand.
TGTTCTGCCAGTTTGTCGTGCAGTGTCTGAGCGGTTTCATCGGCGGCGATATCCAGACGGGTTTTCAGCAGCATAGGACCCGTGTCCAGACCGGCTTCCATCTGCATGATGGTGACCCCGCTCTCTTTATCGCCCTGCCAGATCGCACGCTGAATCGGTGCGGCACCGCGCCAGCGAGGCAGCAGAGAACCGTGTACGTTGATGCAGCCCAAGCGCGGCGTATCCAGTACCACCTGCGGCAGAATCAGACCGTAAGCCACCACAACCATCAGGTCTGCATTGTGGCTGGCCAGGATCTGCTGAGCCTCTTCATCCCGCAGAGATACCGGCTGATGTACCGGAATATTGTGTTCCAGTGCCAGCGCTTTAACCGGAGTCGGTGCCAGTTTACGGCCACGGCCCGCTGGGCGGTCCGGCTGACTGTAAGCCGCTACAACTTCATGACGGGTTTCCAGTAATGCAGCCAGAGAGCGGGCAGCAAATTCAGGGGTTCCGGCGAAAATAATACGCAAAGAATCGGATGACATCGGTGAGGCTCCAGAATACGGTCAATTCATCGGTAAGCAGTGATCAGAAACAGAACAGGCCAGCTAAAGCTGGCCTGAGAAAGCAGCGTACTGCTCTTAACGGTTCTGGTCTTTATGGCGCTTATCCATCAGTTTGCGCACACGGTTGCGCTTCATACTGGACAGGTAATCAACAAAGACTTTGCCTTGCAGGTGGTCACATTCGTGCTGAATACAGTGTGCTAACAGACCATCGGCTTCCAGCTCATAGGGTTCACCGTTACGGTCCAGTGCCTTAAGGCGAACACGCAGCGCGCGCTCTACATCGGCATAGTATTCCGGCACAGAAAGGCAGCCTTCCTGCATCATCTCGGTTTCATCATCCAGTGGCGTGTATTCCGGATTGATCAGGACATACGGCTGGTCACGGTTTTCAGAAACATCGATCACAATAATCTGCTGATGAATGTTGACCTGAGTGGCTGCCAGACCGATGCCGTTGGCATCCAGCATGGTTTCGAACATATCGTCAACGATTTTACGAATGCTATCGTCGACTACAGCAACAGGTTGCGCAACCGTGCGCAGGCGGGTATCCGGGTACTCAAGAATTTCAAGAACTGCCATGGCGTGTGCCTTTATCAATACTGTCTGGGACAGAGACGCATCAGTAATAACCTGCATCAATAAGCCGGTGGCGGGCTGACTCTGTCCGGATAATTTTGTTCTGAAAACAGGGCAAATAGCTGCTTCCGGAAAATTTGACTGGTATTGTAGGGGGGAGGTTCCCTAGGGGCAATCTCTTGAGTGGAATAAGCCAACTCTGAAAGCCATGATTGAGCAATGGTAATTCTTTCGGTACTCAGATTTTAGCGCTCACACTGACCATTCGGAATGAGCCGGCTTGGCAAAAGGAAAACAGCATGAACAAGCCATCCAATTTACCTTCTCTCCCGACTTTTGGGCGAATGACGCCACTACGAATGCTGATCAAAGGCGTTCTGGTTTCAGGTCTGTCAGTAGCGGTCCTGGGGATGGCTTCAACCTCCAGCCTGGCTCAGTCAGTTTCCTGGGCAGGGGCAGCGATTGAAAACGCAACAACTCGCTTGATAGGGCAAAACAGCCTCAGAACCGATGCACCACAATATTATGAAGTTAAGCCCGGTGATACCTTGTGGGATATCTCTGCGCTCTTTCTGAAAGATCCGTGGATGTGGCCGCAGTTGTGGCGGGAAAATCCTCAGGTTGAGAACCCTGATCTTATCTACCCCGGTGACCGGCTGGCGCTGATCTATGACGAAAAGGGCCTACCCCGAATTGAGCGTCAGAAACCCGGCGTGGTGAAGTTGTCTCCCGGTATTCGTATTACCCGTTACCGTCAGGCCGTTCCGGCGATCCCCCTGAAAACCATAGAACCCTTTATTGAGCGGCATCAGGTGTTCAGCGAAGAGGAGGTTCAGGCAAGCGCCTACGTGCTGGGTGCTGAAGATGGCCGTATCGTGACCGGTGTTGGTGATCTGGTGTATGTCCGCAAAGCGGAGCAAGCTCAGGATGGCACCCGTTTCCTGGTCTATCGTCAGCAACGACCGTATCTGGCAACCGATCTTGCCGGTGATCAGCAGCTACTGGGGATTGAATTGAAGTATATCGCCACGCTGCAGCAGGAATCCGCCAGTGATGATGTGGCGGTAATGCGCGTGGTGCAGGCCCGTGAAGAGATCCGTGACAATGATCTGGTCACACTGAAGGATCGTGGTGAAACACCAGCAACCTTCTTCCCAAGTGCGCCAGCCCGTCGGGTACAGGGAGAGATTATCTCCGTGCTGTCTGGTGTTCGCTATGCCGGTAGCAATGCGGTCGTTGCTATTAATTTGGGGCAATCCAACCGACTAGTTCCGGGTAATGTGCTTACCATTAAGCAGAAAAGATCGCCTGTAAAGGATGTTCGGACGGAAGAGCTGATCGAATTACCACCGGAAGAGACCGGTAAGCTGATGGTGTTCCGTACCTTTAAGCAGGTGAGTTATGCACTGGTGATGGAAGCGAAGAAGCCGATTGGTGTTGGCGATCAGCTGATCACGCCCGATTTTTGATATCGGGCCTCTGATCCGGCTCAACAATCTATAACTGCTACAACAATCTATAACTGCTAAATGTATGACTGCTAAGGATTGGCAGAAGGAGCGACAGGATGTCTGCTGAAACCCCCTCTTTATGCTCAGCCCCCTCAGATGATCAGCTTCTGACCAGCTTGCGCTTTCTGGCCCTCTCGCTCATTAAGGGGCTGGGGCCGGTGGGTGTTCAGGCGTTACTGGCTTTTGCCGCTCAGGAAGATATGGATCCCTCTGAAGAGGCTTTCTGGACACTGGCGATCAGAGCCTTAAGCGGTCAGAAGCGTTTACCTCTGGCGGAACGGCATCTGTTTGAGCAACGGATCGCCAATCCCTTCAGTGATGCTCTGGTCTGGCCGGAGCGGGATGGTGTGCTCGAATGGCTGCAGGGGAATCCAACCCGCCAGCTGTTAGCGTTAGGGCAGAGCAACTACCCTTATCTGCTATCTGAAATATCAGACCCGCCCCTGCTGCTTTATCTGCAGGGAGATGCCGAACTTCTGCACAAGCCCCAGTTAGCCATTGTCGGTGCCCGGCGTCCTACGGCCATCGGGTTATCGGATGCCAGAGCTTTTGCCGGTGCGTTAACGGAACTGGGCTGGACCATTACCAGTGGGTTGGCCGAAGGCATCGATGCAGCCGCTCATCAGGGCGCTCTGCAGGCTAATGGTAAAACCCTTGCGGTATTAGGTACCGGAATTGATCGCTGTTATCCCGCTCATCATAAAAGTCTGCAACAGGCTATAGCCGATGCCGGTTTGCTGGTCAGCGAATACCCTTTGGGTACGCCACCAAGGGGGCCAAACTTTCCCCGGCGAAACCGTATTGTCAGCGGTTTAAGCGTTGGGCTTCTGGTGGTTGAAGCAGCCCTGAAAAGCGGCTCTCTGATCAGCGCCAGACTTGCCAGCGAACAGGGGCGTGAAGTTTTTGCCATACCGGGTTCGATTCATCAGGCCCAGAGCAAAGGTTGCCATCAGCTGATTAAGCAGGGAGCGAAACTGACCGAAACCGTGATGGATATGCATGAGGAGCTGAGTCACTGGTTGCAGAATGCCGTCTCGATGCCTGTTTATCCGGCTCGTTCTGAACAGATCTGTTCAGCCGCTGTTGATCCACAAACATCTCTTTTCAGTAAACAAGCTGCTTCAGGCAGTAGATGTCAGCGACCTGCAGATCGCAGCCCCGAGGAATTTAACTCCCCGGAGGCCTATCAGATCTGGCAGGCGGTGAAGGCGGGCGCAGGAAATCTGGATGAATTGGTGCTGCATTGTCAGATGGAGACCTCACAGATCAGTCAGCATTGTCTGATGCTGGAGATGCAGGGGTTTCTAAACCAGAACGCAGGGCGATGGCAGACTGCTTAAGTGCTTTGTCGGAGCGGAACTTATCCCTGGCCCGCTTATCTATTGGAGCGTCATCAGAACGGTTTCGCTTGCATCTCCAAGACGCCTTGGTTAATTTTTCGCCCGCCTGAAAGGAGTGAGGCAAACCGACTTTTTGGAACTGATTTCTCGATTTTTTGCCGCAGGCTATATTTGACTCCGACATAAGCAGGTAGAACAACGTGGACAAACAACTGATTCAGCAAGCTGCCGATACTCTGAAACAGGGTGGAGTGATCGCCTATCCCACCGAAGCGGTATGGGGGCTGGGATGCGATCCGCATAATACAGACGCTATGGAACAGCTGTTGTCACTGAAATCACGGGATCCCGCTAAAGGGGTTATTCTGATCGCGGCGAGTTATGAACAGGTGCTGCCCTATATGGATACTTCCTTTATGGAAGAGCTTTCCCATGAGAAAAAGTTACAACTTACTCACACCTGGCCCGGCGCAAATACGTGGTTAGTGCCTCCTTCGGAAAAAGTACCGGCTTTGATCAAAGGCCAGCATCCGCTGGTGGCGATGCGGGTAACGGCGCATCCTCTGGTGCAGGCGTTGTGTGAAGCCTTTGGCGGGCCTATTGTGTCCACCTCGGCCAATCCGGCGGGAGAAGATCCTGCCCTGAGTGAAGAAGATATCCACACCTACTTTGATGATCGTCTGGATTTTGTTTTATCCGGTGAACTGGGGGGGCTGGGTCAGCCAAGTACCATTCGTAATCTGCTGACCGGTGAAACCCTGCGTCCATAATGCAGGCTGCTTAGTCGCTATAGGCTGTCAGTCGCCACAGATAGCCTTTCTACTGAATCCCGGCTCTTCAGGTTCTTAAGGGCCGTTTTTTTATCCACGCCAGCCCGTTATCCACACCCTCTTGTGATTCCTATCTTATACCCAGCCTCATGCAAGCCGGGCTGACGTCTCTTTCCTTGTTTCCGAGGGTTATTCCCCCTAGTATTTGCGGCAACTTTTTTGATTGGGTTTCCTGTCCGGATACTCCATACCTTTTTTCTCAGTCCGGCTCTGTGATTGATCGCTTTTTTAAGAGCCTGCCTGAACCTTAACCACCGGAGAACGCCATGAGTGCTGTCGATTTTGAAGCCGTTAAATCCTATCTGCTCGACCTGCAGGATCGTATCTGTGCCGGTCTTGCTGAAGAAGATGGCAAGGTTGGTTTTCAGGAAGATAACTGGCAGCGTGAACAGGGTGGCGGTGGTCGTACCCGTCTGATTACCGAGGGTGCGGTTTTTGAGAAAGGCGGCGTGAACTTCTCTCATGTCTTCGGCGGTAAGCTGCCACCGAGCGCTTCAGCGGTTCGCCCGGAGCTGGCCGGACGTAGTTTCCATGCAGCCGGTGTGTCTCTGGTGATGCACCCTGAAAACCCTTACGTGCCGACCTCCCATATGAATGTGCGTATCTTCGTTGCCGAGAAAGAAGGCGAAGAGCCGGTTTGGTGGTTTGGCGGTGGCTACGATCTGACGCCTTATTACGGTTTTGAAGAAGACTGCGTTGCCTGGCATCAGGTGGCCAGGAAGGCCTGTGAGCCATTCGGGGAAGAGGTTTATCCCAAGTACAAAAAATGGTGTGACGAGTACTTCTACCTGAAGCACCGTGATGAAGCCCGTGGTGTCGGTGGTCTCTTTATGGATGATCTGAACGAAGCCACCTTTGGCAGCTTTGAAGAGTGCTTTAAGTTTATTCAGGCGGTGGGTGACAGCTATCTGGAGGCTTACCGTCCTATCGTCGCCAAGCGTAAAGAGACGCCATTTGGTGAGCGTGAGCGCAAGTTCCAGTGCTACCGTCGTGGTCGCTATGTGGAGTTCAATCTGGTCTTTGACCGTGGCACTCTGTTTGGCCTGCAATCCGGTGGTCGTACCGAGTCGATCCTGATGTCTCTGCCGCCTGTGGTGCATTGGGATTATGGTTACGAGCCGGAAGCAGGCAGTGCCGAAGCCGAGCTTTATGAACGCTTCCTGCCGCACCGTGACTGGATCTGATTTTTCAAAAAACAAACTGGGCAGTTACCCGCTGTCCGGTTCTAAGACCTATTCAAATTGTTATCTGAAACGTCTGCTGAAAGACGTTCCTGAATATCCTGCAGGAGCCAGAAGATGAGCCAACAGGCCGCAAACGATGCTATGCCTACCGATAAAGATTCCAGCCAAAAACTTCAGGTTGCTTACATTATGGACCCGCTCTGTGGCTGGTGTTATGCCGCAGCCCCTATTGTGGAAGCGATGCGGGAAGAGTTTGGTGATCAGCTGCAGTGGCAGATCTATCTGGGTGGTCTGATTCGCGAATCCCGCGTGCTGGGGCCGCGTTTCCGTGATCATATTTTGGCTGCCAGCCAGCGTATCGAGCAGATTACTGGTCAGACTATCGGTATGGGCTTTAAGCAACTGATTCAGCAGCCGGACTGTGCGCTGGATTCCCGTCCGGCCAGTATCGCCATTCATGAGCTGATTCTGCAGGGGGATCCGGAAAAGACACTGGATTACATCAAGCGTCTGCAGAACCACCATTTCCGTGAAGGCTTCAGTCTGAATGAAACCGATCTGCTGATCAGCGCCACCGATGGCCTGTTAGAGGATCAGAGCACACTGAAAGAGAAGCTGAGCAAACCGGCAACCTGGTCTGATCTGATGGACCCGCTGTTTACTCAGGGCCATAACATGATGACCTCCTCGGAAGGTCAGGGTTATCCGACCTTTGCCATTAAGTACCGTGGCCGTTACCAGAAGATTCAGCATGAAGATTTTTATGGTGATCCGGAAGGTCTCGTTCAGGCGCTGAAGCCGGTGGTAGTGGAAGTGACCTCCGGACAGATCGCAACGCCTCAGGCGACGGAGGTTTAAGATGACCGATCGTTACGCGGTATTTGGTAATCCTATTGCCCACAGCAAGTCGCCGCAGATTCATCAGGCGTTTGCCCGTCAGACCCAGCAGCTGTTGAGTTACGAAGCCTTGCTGGCACCGGTGGATGCTTTTGCGCAATCCCTGCGTGCTTTTCTGGCGGATCAGGGGCGGGGCTGTAATATCACCGTACCTTTCAAGCAGGATGCCTATGACACGGCAGAGCAACTGACCGCCCGTGCTCAGCGGGCCGGTGCTGTGAATACCCTCTGGCAGGCGGAAGATGGTCAGCTTTGGGGTGATACTACAGACGGCGTCGGACTGGTGCGTGACCTGACCGATAACCAGCAGGTGGACATTAAAGGGCAGCGGGTGCTGATTCTGGGAGCCGGTGGTGCTGTTCGCGGTGTTATCGAACCGATTCTGGAACAGAATCCAGCTTCTGTGGTGATTGCGAACCGTACCGTGTCTAAAGCAGAACTTCTCGTCGATATCTTTAAAGACCTGCTTCCGGAAGGTTGCACCCTTTCTGCCTGTGGGTTTAGCGATCTTGAAGGCCAGCAGTTTGATCGGGTCATCAATGGTACGGCAGCCAGCCTGTCTGGTGATCTGCCACCGCTTCCGGATAGCCTGTTGGCGGAGCATGCGGCCTGCTACGACATGATGTACGGTGCAGAAACCACGGTCTTTAACCAGTGGGCACTGGAACATGGCGCAGCCGAGGCGATTGATGGTCTGGGTATGCTGGTGGAGCAGGCTGCCGAGTCGTTCCGCATCTGGCGGGGTGTAAAACCGGATACCGCAGAGGTACTGGCGGATCTTCGGGCACAGCTGAAAGGCTGATAGGTTAATACGGAATCAGTATGTGGGTCGGGCTTTAGCCCGTCAGTTGTTTTTAACGACTGACGCCCTGAAGGGCGACCCACATGTCCGCTGTAGAAATCAGCGCTTTTTATACAGCCCGATCAGACACAGCACTAAGCCCAGCATCGACAGCAGAATACCGCTGTTGACGAGAAGAGGCTGACGCTCAGAGAAGGGAACGAAAATGGTACGTCCTTCGATGCATTCTCCCACCCGGTAATCAAAGCCCATGCCCTCAGCAATGCACTTCTGTACGTCGGTCAGTTCCGCCCAGTAGCCACTCATCATCGCCACCGATGGCACAACCATTAATGCTAAGCCCCAAAGTACCCAGCGGTTTTTAATCGAATACATCATCTCGTTTTGCGTTACCTGTTAAATCATCAGTTGCTGATCGGGAAGATCAGATCTTACAGCTTGGTACCCGGCCAGCGGCTTTTGCCTTCTGATACAGGGCGTTGGCTTTCGGCATCAGTTTCTGCAGATCTTTAATCCGGCGATCGTGGGATGGGTGAGTCGACAGCAGTTCGGGCTGACTTTTACCACCACTGGCCTTTGACATGTTTTGCCACAGGCTGACAGCCTGCTCCGGTTGGAAGCCGGCTTTGGCCATAAGTTCCAGCCCCATCACGTCCGCTTCACTTTCCTGTACCCGCCCGAAGGGTAAAATAACGCCAACCTGAGAACCGATACCCAACAGAGCAAACAGCTGATCTTTCTCTTCGCTTGGCTCACCGCTGATCTTATAGGCCAGCGCCAGACCGGTTTGGGTGGCAAAGGCGGTGGAAACACGCTCGTTACCGTGCTCGGCTAAAACGTGCGCCAGCTCATGACCTATTACCGCTGCCAGCTGATGCTGGTTGTTAGCCACTTTCAGCAGGCCGGTATAAACCCCCACCTTACCGCCGGGCAGTGCGAAGGCGTTCACCTGTTCCGAATCAAATACCACCACTTCCCAGTTTTTAATGCCGTATTTGGAGGGCACCTGTGCGATCACCTGATTTGCCACGCAATTTACATACTGGCTGGTGGAGGTGTTGGTGGTTGCCGGTGTTTCTTCCTTCATCTGAGCAAAGGACTGCACACCCATCTGATCGATCTCTGAACTGGGGAAAAGTTTGAGCTGATTGCGACCCGTAGGCGAGCTGGCGCAGGCGGTCAGAAGGGCGGCACTGATACCCGTAATCAGTGCTTTTTTGAACCAACGGGAAACCTGTTGTGATGGCATAAATAATCCTTTCGCAGTCAGCTGTGCCGGTGGCTGGCACAGTGTTGTAATCAAACGAATATAATCAAACGGGGTATTCTGAGGAATTATCGCTGAAATGAATTTTGAGTACAGCCTCTATTTGGTGCTATTCGGTTCTTAAAAGTAAAGAACCCCGCCGGAGCAGGGTTCAGGTGTCGTACGGCTTAACAGACTCAGCCGTTATAGCCTTCCGCGATATGCTCGTCTTTCAGCTTCACATAGTTACCGGCGGTGTAGGTGAAGAACTTCATCTCTTTCTCGGTCAGCGGGCGTTTTTTCTCCACCGGGCGGCCGACATACAGATGACCGGACTCCAGCACTTTGCCCGGTGGCACCAGACTACCGGCACCGACAATGACATCATCTTCAACAACCGCACCGTCCATCACCATAGCACCCATACCGATCAGAATCCGGCTACCTATGGTGCAGCCATGCAGCATCGCCTGATGGCCGATGGTGACATCATCGCCAATAATCAAAGGGAAACCATCCGGGTTGAAGGGGCCTGCGTGGGTGATATGCAGTACCGAACCATCCTGCACGCTGGTGCGGTTGCCGATACGGATACGGTGCATATCACCCCGGATCACGGTTAACGGCCACACGGAGCAATCATCCCCCAGCTCAACATCCCCCAGAACCACGGCGGTCGGATCAACAAACACGCGCTCGCCCAGCTGGGGTGTCCACTCTTTAAAAGGGCGAATATTGGTGGCGGGTGCAGAAGCGGTGTTTTCCGGTTTGGCTGTGGACATGGCTGAAGCTCCGTTTTAGTTGTCGTTATCGTAAAATAGGGAAAGCGCTATGGTGATTATAACCTGCGGCACGGTGGAATTTCTGTGGTCTGTCCCCATATTCACTGTAAGCGAAAAAGCCAAAGATTACTGATAAGGATTCATCCATGAGCAATCCGTTACTTGAAAGTCACACCCTGCCACCTTTCAGCCAGATCAAACCGGAAATGATTGAGCCGGCACTGGATCAGATTCTGGCGGACAACCGCGCGGCGATTGCCGAACTGCAACAGCAGGAAAACCCAAGCTGGGAATCTCTGGCTCAGGCGATGAGTGAACATGAAGACCGCCTGGCGCAGATGTGGTCACCGGTGGGCCACCTGAACGGCGTACTGAACAGCGATGCGCTGCGTGAAGCCTACAACGCCTGCCTGCCGAAACTGTCCCAGTACAGTACCGAGATCGGTCAGAACGAAGCCCTGTGTGAAAGCTTCAAGGCGCTGAAAGCCAGCCCTGAATTTGCCACCCTGAACGAAGCGCAGCAGAAAGCGATCAACAACACCTTGCGTGATTTCCACTTGTCCGGTATCGACCTGCCTGCCGAGAAGAAAAAGCGTTACGGCGAGCTGAAATCCCGCCTGTCCGAGCTGAGCAACAAGTTTGCCGAGAACGTTCTGGATGCGACTCAGGGCTGGACCAAACATATCACCGACGAGCAAGAGCTGGCCGGTCTGCCGGAAAGCGCGCTGGGTCTGCTGCAGCAACTGGCTCAGCAGAAAGAGCTGGACGGTTGGCTGATTACGCTGGATTTCCCGGCGTTCCATCCGGTGATGACCTACGCCGAAAACCGCTCCCTGCGTGAAGAGGTGTACACCGCCTTTGTCACCCGCGCATCAGATCAGGGCCCGAATGCCGGTCAGTGGGATAACACCCCAGTCATGGATGAGATTCTGCAGCTGCGTCATGAGCTGGCGCAACTGCTGGGCTTTAACAGCTACGCCGAATACTCCATCGAAACCAAGATGGCTTCCAGCACCGATGAAGTGCTGGGCTTTCTGACGGATCTGGCCGAGCGTTCTGTGCCTCAGGCCCGTCAGGAGTTTAAAGAGCTGCAGGCCTACGCTAACGAACAGGGTTTTGACGGTGAACTGAAAGCCTGGGATACCGGTTTCTACAGCGAGAAGCTGCGCCAGCAGCGTTATGCCATTTCTCAGGAAGAGCTGCGTCCTTACTTCCCGGCTCCGAAAGTGATCGCCGGTATGTTTGAGGTGGTGAATCGCCTGTACGGCATCACCATCGAAGAGAAAACCGAGCAGGTGGATCGCTGGCACGACGATGCCAAATACTACGAGATCTCGCAGGACGGTCAGCCGATTGCTGGTTTCTATCTGGATCTGTACGCCCGTGAAAACAAGCGTGGCGGAGCCTGGATGGATGATTGCCGTGTGCGCCGTCGTAAAGCGGATGGTTCTGTTCAGCTGCCGGTGGCGTATCTGGTGTGTAACTTCTCCGCGCCGGTGGGGGGTAAGCCCGCGCTGCTGACCCACGATGAAGTCACCACTCTGTTCCACGAGTTTGGTCACGGCCTGCACCACATGCTGACCAAAATCGATGTCGCCGATGTCTCCGGTATCAACGGTGTGGCCTGGGATGCGGTAGAGCTGCCTAGCCAGTTTATGGAGAACTTCTGCTACGAGAAAGAAGGTCTGGATCTGATTGCAGGTCACGTAGATACCGGTGAGCCGCTGCCACAGGAGATGCTGGATAAACTGCAGGCGGCGAAGAACTTCCAGTCCGCCATGATGATGGTGCGCCAGCTGGAATTCTCGCTGTTCGACTTCCGTCTGCATAACGAATATCAGCCGGAGTGGGATTCCAGCGTACAGCAGCTGCTGGATGAGGTACGTGATCAGGTGGCGGTACTGCCGCCGGTGCCGTTTAACCGCTTCCAGCACGGTTTCAGCCATATCTTCGCCGGTGGTTATGCGGCAGGCTACTACAGCTACAAGTGGGCGGAAGTGCTGTCTGCTGATGCTTATTCCCGCTTTGAAGAGGAAGGTATCTTTAACGAAGCGACTGGCCGCTCCTTCCGGGAAAACATTCTGGAGATGGGCGGTTCCCGTGAACCGGCTGAGCTGTTTAAAGCCTTCCGTGGCCGTGAGCCTAAGGTGGATGCCCTGCTGCGCCACTGTGGTATTCAGGGTTAAGCGCAGCCTATTAAGAGTAGGCTCTTAAAAGCGGAATAAGCCGGAACGCTAATAGTGTTCCCCGGAACAGGGCGGCATAATGGCCGCCCTGTTCGGTTGAAAAACACTAAACAGGTACTTTTTACAGGTCTTTTACAGGTAAAAATATGACAATTGTGAAACGCTTTATCGCCGGTGCAGTCTGCCCGCGCTGTGGTGAGATGGATAAACTGAAAGCCTGGACCGAGGATGATATCCAGCATCGTGAGTGTGTTGCCTGTGACTTCACCGATGAGATGTCACTGACCGCACCACCAGAGCTGGCAGAACCAGCAACCCGCGTTAACCAGACGCAGCCGGATCCGAAAGATGAGATTCAGGTGGTTAACCTGATGGATCCTAAGGCGAAGTAAGCTGGCGCGTTTATCACGGCTAAAGAATTAAAAAAGGCGAAGCCTGTAATCGGGCTTCGCCTTTTTTGTCTTCGCTGTTTCGTCTTTTGATGGCAGTGTGCTGGTTTACCAACCCGCCTGCTTAATGCGGTTTAGCAGAATCAGTTTGTAGTGCTCAGGATCTTTAAAGCCGTGGGCGTGGCCTTCCTCTTCCGCCAGATGTTTCGCCAGCAGGCGGGAGATCCAGTAGCGCAGGGAGCAGGCGCGCAGGAAACCGGGCAGAGCATGGCGCTCGGTATCCGTTAGTGGACGCACACTTTCGTAGGCTTCCAGCAGAGCGCTTTGAATATCCAGATCCGGTTCGCTGCCGTCCTGACAACTCCAGTCATTCAGTACGACGGCCAGATCATAAAGCAGGTGACCATTACACCCGTTGTAGAAGTCGATTACGCCGGTCAGGGTTTCGCCTTCATAAAAGGTGTTATCCCGGAACAGATCACCGTGCAGTACGCCTTCCGGCAGATCCGGGCACTCCTCCAGCAGATCCGCAAAGTGGCTGATCTCCAGCTGCATCAGCTGCTGATCCATCTCATCCAGCAAGGGCAGCAGATCCGGTGCAACCGTCTTCATCCAGTCGATCGATCGATTATTGGGCTTATGCAGTTCAAACGGCTGAGCGGTAACGTGCATCTGTCCCAGCCATTGTCCCAGTTGCTTGGCCTGTGCAATGCCCGGATTTTCCGGGTGGGTGCCACTCAGACAAGGGAAGAGTAATGCGGGTTTATCGGACAGTGTATGCAGATATTCCCCTGCTTTGTCTGCCATGGGAGCCGCAACGGTATCCATACCTTTAGCTTTCAGCTGGGTCAGCAGAGACACAAAGTAGCCCAGATCGCTGTGATCACCCTGTTCGAAGAGGGTCAGAATGTAGCTTTCCTGCAGACCATCAAAGCTAATGAGATAGGTGGTGTTTTCAGTACCGCCCATCAGTCCCTGCAGCTGGTAATCAGTCGTCAGACCGTAGCCTTGCAGAAAGGAGTTGAGTTCAGTCTCGGAAACCTGAGTGTAAACGGCCATGGTCGGTGCTCTTATCTGTATGCAGGGAATGAATTAATCAGCAGCGATTTTTTATTAAAAAAACTGCAAAATCAATAAGATGGTCTGCTTTCTTATGGCTTGATCGTTTTACCAGCGAAGCAGTACCCATTCAGGAATCAGGAAAGACTTACGGGTAGTTTCTTTACGGACAAAGTTACCGTCACCGTTGGCATCGACCAGATAGTACTCTGCACCTACCTTAGGTTTTACTTTGATGGCGTAGAGAATGCCGTTCGCACGATATTCGTACAGCGTACGGTCACCGCCATCACGAATGGTGATCTCCGGCTCCGGTTGCTGATCTTCTGCGTAGACGCTGCTCAGGGGCAGTGATAACAGAAGAGCAGCAAATAAGGTCAAAAACGGAGTGCGTTTCATGTTAAATCCTTGTCAGACCTTTGGTCTGAATCCTGAGTGCATTATGATGAATCCCAATATATTCCCAGTATAACCGAGTTGAGTTGATATCCTGTATGAATGACACCACCCAATTGCCTCTGGTTCTGGTTGATGGCTCCTCCTATCTTTACCGAGCTTTTCACGCCCTGCCACCTTTAACCACCTCTAAGGGCCAGCCCAGCGGTGCGATTAAAGGCGTAATTAACATGCTGAAGAGCCTGCTGAAACAGTATCCGCAGGCTCCGGTTGTGGTGGTGTTTGATGCTAAGGGTAAAACCTTCCGCGACGACATGTACGCTGAGTACAAAGCCCAGCGTCCGCCGATGCCGGATGATCTGCGTTCCCAGATTGAGCCGCTGCATAAAGCGATTAAAGCGATGGGGCTGCCGCTTTTGTGTGTTGATGGCGTTGAAGCGGATGATGTGATCGGTACTCTCGCGGAGCAGGGCGAAGCCGCCGGGCGTTCGGTGATTGTCTCCACCGGCGATAAAGATATGGCGCAGCTGGTGACCGAGAAGGTGACTCTGGTAAACACCATGACCGACACCGTAATGGATATTCAGGGTGTGCACGACAAGTTTGGTATCGGCCCTGAGCTGATTATCGACTTCCTCGCGCTGATGGGGGACAAGGTGGATAACATTCCTGGCGTTCCGGGTGTGGGTGAGAAAACTGCTCTGGGTCTGCTGCAGGGTATTGGTGGTCTGGATGCCATCTATGCGGATCTGGATAAGATTCCGGAGCTGAGTTTCCGTGGTGCTAAGACGCTGCCGAAGAAGATGGCTGAGCATAAAGATATGGCTTATCTCTCCTATGAGCTGGCGACGATCAAGTGTGATGTACCGCTGGATGTCACCATTGAAGATCTGGTGCTGGCACCACAGGATACGGACACTCTGAAAGAGCTGTACGCTGAGCTGGAATTTAAAACCTGGCTTAACGCGCTGAATCGCGCTGAAGGTAGTTCTGACAAGGTTGCTAATGAAGAAGCCACTGCTGCAGAAGTCGAGCAGGCGGCAGAAGATGAAGAACCGGCCATCGCCGGTGAATACGAAACCGTACTGACCGAAGAAGCCTTCAATAAGTGGCTGGAACAGCTGAAAGCCGCTGATCAGTTTGCTTTTGATACCGAAACCACCAGCCTAGATTATATGCAGGCACAGATTGTGGGTGTCTCCTTTGCCGTGGAAGCGGGTAAAGCAGCTTACGTACCGGTCGCCCACGACTATATGGGCGCACCGGAGCAGCTGGATCGAGACTGGGTGCTGAACCAGCTGAAACCGCTGCTGGAAGATCCGACTAAGGGTAAGATCGGGCAGCATCTGAAATACGATATCAACGTACTGGCCAACTACGGTATTGAGCTGCAGGGCGTTGCCAGCGATACCATGCTGGCGTCCTACGTGCTCAACTCCACCGCCACCCGTCATGACATGGACAGCCTGTCCAGCAAGTATCTGGGTCATACCACCATCAGTTTTGAGCAGATCGCAGGAAAAGGCGCTAAGCAGCTGACCTTTAACCAGATCGAGATGGAACAGGCCGCGCCTTACGCCGCTGAAGATGCAGATATCACCCTGCGCCTGCACAACAAGCTGCTGCCGATGGTGCAGGCGGAAGGTCGTCTTGGCGATCTGTTAGCCGAGGTGGAGCTGCCACTGGTGCCGGTACTGTCCCGCATTGAGCGTAATGGTGCCAAAATTGATACTGCTAAGCTTGCCGAGCAAAGCCAGCAGATCACGGCTCGTTTAACTGAGCTGGAACGCGATGCCTTTGAACTGGCCGGTAAAGAGTTCAATCTGGGTTCTACCAAACAGCTGGGTGAGATTCTCTATGATGAGATGAAGCTGCCGGTGCTGAAGAAAACGCCAAAGGGTAAACCGTCTACCGCAGAAGCGGTGTTGCAGGAGCTGGCACTGGACTATCCGCTGCCTAAGCTGATCATGGAGCATCGTGGCTTAAGCAAGCTGAAATCCACCTATACCGACAAGCTGCCGCAGATGGTCAGCGCCCGTACCGGTCGTCTGCACACCTCCTATCATCAGGCGGTCACCGCCACGGGTCGTCTGTCGTCCAGTGATCCTAACCTGCAGAATATTCCGATCCGTACCGAGGAAGGCCGCCGTATCCGTCAGGCCTTTGTGCCGGAAGCGGGCAATGTGATTGTCGCAGCGGATTACTCCCAGATTGAGCTGCGTATTATGGCGCACCTGTCCGGTGACAAAGGCCTCCTGGAAGCCTTTAAGAACAATCAGGATGTGCATAAAGCGACCGCGGCCGAGGTCTTCGGTTGTACGCCGGATCAGGTCACTAACGATCAGCGCCGCAGCGCTAAAGCGATCAACTTCGGTCTGATCTACGGTATGTCTGCCTTTGGTTTAGCCAAGCAGCTGCATATCGAACGCGGTCAGGCGCAGATCTATATCGAGCGCTACTTCGACCGTTATCCGGGTGTGGCACGCTATATGGACAGCATCCGTGAAAGCGCCAAAGAGAAAGGCTACGTTGAGACCCTGCTGGGGCGTCGCCTCTATCTGCCGGAGATCAACGCCAGTAACGGTGCTATGCGTAAAGCGGCGGAGCGTACCGCGATTAACGCACCGATGCAGGGTACCGCAGCAGATATCATCAAGAAAGCGATGATCAACGTGCATAACTGGCTGGCTGAAGGCAATGATCCGGCCTGCAACGGCGTGAAGATGATTATGCAGGTACACGATGAACTGGTGTTTGAGGTGCCCCAGGCTCAGCTGGAGGCGTTTAAAGCCGGTCTGCTGCCGCTGATGGAACATGCCGTTGAGCTGGATGTGCCATTATTAGTGGAAGCCGACAGCGGCGAAAACTGGGATCAGGCGCACTGATCCGGCTTTTGTCTGATCGGGCATCCGATTCAGTTACCCAGCGTAATAAAACGGAGCAAATTGTAGCCGATAGGTTAAAGCGCTTGGTCTATGATCGAAATAACGGGGCGATGATTATCGCCCCGTTTGCTTTCTGTTCTATTCTGAATAGTTTTGTGGTCTTCAGTCGGACATCTATATAATGTTGTCTTTTAAAGTTATCTAAAGATTTCTATCAGTAACGCGTTTCGGATATGCCAATGGAAGATAGCAGCGAGCAGTTTTTGACCTATTACCCGCGTGCCGGGATTTCGGTGATTGGAGTCCAGTATGCTTAGCCGCCTGTCCCTCAGGCAGAAACTGATCGCGGTGCCAGCGATGGGTTTCCTGGTTGTGGTTATCTTTATTACAACGATGCTGGGCTTGGTAAACCGCCAGGAAAGCAGTATGCGTCAGATCGTGACTAAGGATCTGACCAGTATCGCCCGTAATACCACCTTGTTATCAGACCTGTCCCGTAACCACGTTTCTCTGCAGGAGCTGCTGACCCGCTATCAGCAGCTGGATGATCGTAGCAGCTTGCATAGCATCGGTCTGAGTCGGGTGCACGTGATCTATCAGGTTCGGGATAACCTTTTGCAGGAGTTTCAGCAACAGCGATCCCTTAATAGTCGCTCGCTCAATGCGGCGGTTAAAGCTCTGGTGGATGACTTGGAAGGATATGCCGTTAATGCTGAATCCACCTTAGAACATGCCTCGCAAAACCATGACGAAACGGAACGTATGTTACTGCTGCTTAACCGCAGTTTCTCGGGTACTCACCGTCAGTTCATTACCTTCCTTGAACTGATGGGAAACACGATTACCAAGGATACCAATACTGAACTGCATCGCTTAGAGCAGGAGGTCATCGCCTTTACTCTTGGTATGAGTATCGTGCTCTTTATGCTGATCGTTTTCAGTTTCCGCCAGACCGGGGATTTTTCCCGAAGCCTGCACAGCATGATAAAGGCACTGAATAAACTGGCCTCCGGTGAGCGTCGAATAGGCCTGCGAGATCGGGACTATAAAACCAAAGAGTTGCAGCAGATGTCGGAAGCGATCGACTGCTTCCAGCGTAGCCTGGTAGCTCTGGATATAACGCAGAGTAAGGTTGAGGAAACCAATCAGCGCCTGCGTCAGGAGATCACTTTTAAAGAAAATGCAGAGTCTGAGCTGAACAATGCGCTGGATGCATTACAGTTAGCCAATGATGAGTTGGAACACCGGGTTGAAGAGCGGACTCAGGAGCTCGCGCAAATCAATAATAACCTGCAGCAGGAGGTGGATTTTCGCCGAGAAGCGGAGAAGCAGCTGCAGCTCTTTAAAATGGCGGTGCATAACACCAGTGAAGCGGTGATTATTACCGACTCTGACGCCCGCATTCTTGAAGTGAATCCCGCTTATTGCCAGATTACCGGTTACAGTCGCCAGGATGTATTGGGCAAAAATCCGAATATCACCCGTTCTGACCGTCATGATCCTGAATTTTATCGGGATATGTGGAGTAACCTCAGCCAGAACGGGCAATGGAGTGGTGAAATCTGGGATCGCCGAAAAAACGGCGAAGTCTTCCCGAAATGGCTCAGTATTAATGCGGTTAACGATGGCCAGTCTGATTACACCTACTATGTGGGTGTTTTCATGGATATCAGCAACCTTAAGCAAACCGAGCAACAGCTGGAACGCCTGGCTTATTACGATCCACTGACCAACCTACCGAACCGGGTGCTCTTTAACGACCGCCTTGAGCAGGAGATTCGTACCTGTTCTGCTGATCATAGTCGCTTTGGTGTGCTTTATATCGATCTCGATCGCTTTAAGTACGTCAACGATACGCTGGGTCATTCCGTAGGGGATGAGCTGCTGGTGGAAGTGGGGCGTCGTATTAAAAGCTGTGTTCGGGAGCCTGATACGGTTGCCCGTATCAGTGGCGATGAGTTTACGGTCATCGTGCGTAGTGTGCACGAAGCACAGGATATGGAGGTGGTCGCCAGTAAGATTATTGAGCAGATCGACCGACCGGTGCAGATTGCTGAGCGGGATATTTTTGTTGGTGCCAGTATCGGTATCAGTCTTTACCCGGAGCACGCTACGGGCAGCGAGTTGCTGAAAAAATATGCCGATATGGCGATGTACAAGGCTAAAGAAGCGGGTCGTGGCCGCTATCAGATGTTTGATCCGGGAATGACAGAAGTAAATCTTGACCGGATGGCGCTGACCGGACAGCTGAAGCAGGCGATCGCGCAGAACGAATTTATTCTGCATTATCAGCCGATTGTGTCTATTGCAGATGCCTCTATTTCTGCGGTTGAAGCGCTGATCCGCTGGCAACCGGAAGATGGCAGAATCATCTATCCCGGCGATTTTATCGAACATGCAGAAGAGACCGGGCTTATTCATGCTATAGGCGACTGGGTACTGGAAGCGGCCTGCGAACAAGCGGCGATCTGGAATCGCCAGCTGGAACATCCGGTGGCGATGGCCGTGAACCTATCCGCTGTTCAGTTTGAAAATCCCGAGCTTCCTGCCTATATCGAAGATGTACTCAAGCGTACGGGCCTGGCCCCTGAGTTACTGCATGTGGAGATCACAGAAACCACAGTGATGAAGCAGCCGGAGCAAACCGAGAATCTGCTGCGGGATATCTCTGCTCTGGGGGTTAAAATCTCCATTGATGATTTTGGTGCCGGATACTCCTCTCTGAGTTATCTGATGCGTTTTACCGCTAACAAGCTCAAGATTGACCGCGCCTTTACTCAACAGCTGACGGAACGCCGTAATGATCAGATTATTCCCACTGCGATTATCAATCTGGGACGTAGTCTGCATCTGGAAACCGTGGCAGAAGGTGTGGAAACTGAATTTCAGCTGGATATGCTCCGGAAGAAAGGCTGCACCTATGCTCAGGGTTATTTGCTGAGCCGGCCGGTGGATACAGAGGCCACGTTTAAGCTGTTAGAGCAACATCACATTACTTTGCCGGGTTCCTCCTAAGGAACCCATCGATGCGCTTCGTGTCTTAATAACAACTCATTGTGAATCAAGGTATGACCCGAACCATGAAGCCTTTTATCTTCTCCTTGGTATTACTGACAGCTATAGCCCTGCCTGTGCAGGCGGCAGATACAGAAGCCCTAAAAGAGAAAGCCTCGGCACTGGCAGATGAAACCGCAGAAACCGCGGCAGAGATAGGCAGTAAATTGAAAGACTGGGGCAGCAAAGCCTGGGATACCGGTAAGGAAGCGGCTGATGTTGCGAAACAAAAAATAGCGGAAACCGATAGTGGTGCTATCGGGGAGACGATTAAGGGTATTGGTAACTCCCTGGTTGAAGGGGGAAAGCGTGCTGCCGATGCGGCCAGCGAGAAGCTGGATGAAGGTACGGAATACCTGAAGAAAGAGTATCAGGAACAGCAGGCTGAACGTGAACGTCGCCAGCAGGAAGAAGAGCAGAAGCAGGCCGAAGAGGCTGAGCCGGAAGGTATTGCGATCTGATCAGCGGGTTTCTCTCTAATCGGAGAAAGAAAGGCTGAGTCTTACGACTCAGCCTTTTTTGTTTATTCCCGATAAGTACGTCATTCAAGATAGGTATAGCCCGCCAGACCCTCTTCCAGTTCCTTAATAAAGAGCGCCTGCTCTTCATCGGTCAGGTCACTGGCATCCATCTTGGCACGGTAGCTGTCCATCAGCTTGATAGGGTCAAAGTTCACGTATTCCAGAACCTTGGCCACAGTATCACCCTTGATCACCTGATTGATCTGCACGTCACCGTCGGCATTGACCGTAACATCCACCGAGTCGGTATCACCGAACAGGTTGTGCATATCCCCCAGAATCTCCTGATAAGCACCCACCAGGAAAACCCCTAACAGGCGTTGTTCACCTTCCGGCCAGGCTGGCAGCGGCAGGGTGGTTTCCAGACCCTGACCGTCCACATACAGGTCGATACGGCCATCGGAGTCACAGGTAATATCCTGAATCACGCCACGGCGCAGCGGCGGCTGATGCAGCTGGGACAGGGGCAGAATCGGGAAGATCTGCTCGATACCCCAAACATCCGGCAGCGACTGGAACAGGGAGAAGTTAGCAAACAGCTTGTCCGCCAGTTTCTCGTTTAGCTCATCCAGAATGGTGCGGTGGGCACGGTTCCGGGTATTCAGCTGCCCGCGTAGCTGATCACAGGTTGCGGTGTAGATACGTTCCGCCAGTGAGCGCTGGGTCAGGCTCAGAATGCCCAGAGTGTACATATCCTGCGCTTCAGAAACCGCCTGCACCACATCGTGATAGCTTTCCACCAGAGAGCGCTCATCCGCACCCTGAGTGACCAGCTGGAAGGCCCGCCACAGCTCCTGAATCACCGCCGGTTCATCATCATCGATATGTTCCGGTGCATTGGTATCCGGCGATTCGATATCGATCACATCGGTAATCAGTACCGCATGGTGTGCGGTAATGGCACGACCGGATTCTGTAATCAGATGCGGATGCGGCAGGTTGTTATTGGTGCAAACCTCGTTAATCGCATGCACCACGTTGTTGGCGTACTCTTCCATGCTGTAGTTGATGGAGCAGATGCTGCGGGAACGGGTACCTTCGTAATCCACACCCAGACCACCGCCCACATCCACAAAGCGTACGTTCGCGCCCAGATTGCACAGTTCGTTATAGAAACGACCACACTCTTTCAGACCACGCTGAATATCACGGATATTGGCGATCTGAGAACCCAGATGGAAGTGCAGCAGCTGCAGCGCATCCAGCGCACCGGCTTTTTTCAGTTGCTCTACCACATCCAGAATCTGACTGGCAGAGAGACCAAACTTGGACTTTTCGCCACCTGTGTTCTGCCAGTTACCTTTACCGATGGAAGCCAGGCGGGCACGGATACCCATGCGCGGCTTAACCCCCATCTTTTTGCTCTCTTCCAGAACAAGGTTCAGCTCGTTCATCTTCTCGATCACGATAAAGACTTTATGACCGAGCTTTTCACCCAAAAGCGCCAGACGCACGTATTCGCGGTCTTTATAACCGTTGCAGACGATCACCGAGTTTTTCTGACCCGTTTGTGCCAGCACGGCCAGCAGTTCAGGTTTGCTGCCTGCTTCCAGACCTACACGGTTGGCGGAGCGGGCAGAGGTGTTCAGAATCTCTTCCACCACACGGCGCTGCTGGTTCACTTTGATCGGGTAAACCGCAGTGTAGCCCCCTGTGTATTCCTGCTCCTGCATCGCTTTATCAAAGGCGGCGCACAGGCGGTTCACACGGTGGTGCAGAATATCGGTGAAACGAACCAGAACCGGTAACGAAAGTCCCTGAGCCTGAAGCGTCTGGCAAAGTTGTGTCAGATCCACCGCAGCATTCGGCTGCGCCGGGCTGGGTTTAACAACAACCCGACCCTTAGGATTTACAGCAAAGTAGTCACTGCCCCAGTGGTCGATATTGTATGTGCGGAACGCATCTTCAAGGCTCCAATCGGTCATCTCTTCGTTACTCACCTTTTGTCATATTGAGGTTAATGTCGGCTGGTACAAAACAGGTTTGAGGGTAGATCATTTTGATGACGAAAGCAGTTTTTTCCTGTGTGCTTTCGTCGTGATTTGATCGCTTTCAGGGCGACTTAAAAGCGCGCGCATTATCCATTCAATTTTGTAAAAATCAAACAAAAACTCTGTCCGTTTTTCCTGGTGGCTTTTATCGGATTTTGGGTTAAAAATATCTTTGTTTCTGCAGGGGCAATCCGTTATTGTTGCGCCCCTTATTTAAACGGCTTGAACGGCTCTTTCAAACAAAAGAGTTTCGGCTGCAAGCCATCTTCCCATCAGGTGCAACCACATCTCAGGTTTCAGAATGAATGCCCGGGATGCAGACGTTTCTGAGATGCAATTGTTGAGGTAGCTATGAGCGAACAACTGGACAACAACTGGTTTACTGAGGTTTTCACTTCCTGTGGTTCCGGCTTTTCTTTGAAAGTAAAAGCGAAACTGCACGAGGAACAGAGTCCGTATCAGAAACTGGAAATCTACGATACGGAAACCTATGGCAACCTGATGGTGATTGATGGCTGCGTGATGCTGACGGATCGCGACAACTTCCTCTATCACGAGATGATGTCTCACCCGGCGCTGTTCAGCCATCCTGATCCTAAGCGTGTTGTGATCATCGGTGGCGGCGACTGCGGTACTCTGCGTGAAGTGCTGAAGCACCCGGGCGTTGAGAAAGTAACCCAGATCGATATCGATAAGCTGGTTACCGATCTGTCTGAGAAATACTTCCCGGCGCTGTGCGACAGCAACGATGATCCCCGTGCCGAGCTGCTGTTTGAAGATGGCGTGAAGTGGGTGGATGAGTGCCCGGAAGAGAGTATCGACCTGATCATTGTGGACTCGACGGATCCGGTGGGGCCAGCCGAAGGTCTGTTTAAGGTGGACTTCTTCAAGCGTTGTTTCCGCATTCTGAAACAGGGCGGCATCATGGTTCAGCAGTCTGAGTCTCCGCTGTACCACACCGACAGCATCATCAAGGATCTGCATGTGGATATGCAGGCCGCGGGTTTCAGTACCACAGCGACTCTGCCATTCCCTCAGCCGGTGTACCCATCAGGCTGGTGGAGTTGCACCATGGCGGGTAAAGGTTCTGACGTAAAAACCTTCCGTGAAGCGGATTCCGCTGCGAAAACATTTGAGACGGATTACTACACGGCTGATATGCACCGTGGTGCACTGACACTGCCGCCTTTTATGAAGAAGGTTTTGGGTTAAGTTAAACACTCCCCATACCCGCTATACACAAAACCGCTGGCCTTCGGGCAAGCGGTTTTTTATTGATGATCAGATTATCCACAGGGCACTGAAGCAGGTAAGCAAGTATTCGCTATGATCCATGACGTCCTTTCAGGCGATGTATCATAGCGATGATCGCTGATATCTGCTGGTTATTGCGTGAGAAGAAGGGTTCAGATTCATAGCCCCACCAATCCCAGCAGCCTTTCGGATTCGGCAGGCTTTTTTTCGCCTGGGGGTACAGCACCACAATCTTGTTGCTGTCTGCCCAGCGGTTAAATCCACTGTCGCGGATAAAACTGTCACCGGCAACTTCTGCGCTTTGATCACACCCATGCAGTGCGATATGCAGTTGGCATTGAGCATCCTGTTCCCGACAGGCTTGGGGAATATAAAGATAACCCCGGTCCAGCATGCCTCTGCCATCAAAGAATTCCTGCTGGCCGAACTCCTCAACGTTACCTTTCAGTTTTTCGGGTTCTGATGCGGGTTTCAATTTGCCATAGAGCGTGGTCAGCGCTTCGCCGGCACCATCAAAATGGCAGTTCTGAAGGTGATTGCCGGAAGGGGAGCCGCATTTAGCATCTGTTTGTAGGGTCGGGAACCCGTGGCTGGCATCAGGTAGGGTTGTTATTCGTAGGTTATAACCCGCCACCAGCGTCTGATAAAACGTGATCAAGCTTTCAGTGACAGCCGGATCGACAACATCATCACTCTGCCCCATAAAGATATATACAGGGTCATCGACCAACAGTGCCGGATCGCCAATGGCGCCGCTTCGGCTGGCTTTGTGTAGCATGGCCATGCGTTCCTGCGGACCGATCATCGGTAAGGTTGTTTTCATGCAGGACATCATGGCGTGACTCAGGCCTTTAATAGCGCAGCCCCAGGGACCTGCAGAAAAAATGGCTGCGCCTTCGATCTCTTCCGGGTGAGCAAGGTGTAACTGGTTGGCCATATAGCCACCAGAGGAAAAACCAGAGACGGTTACCGTCGCGTTATTCAGGCTTGCCAGATAAGGGAGTTTGTTGAAGTGCCTGTCGGGTTGACTGGAAGTACAGCCACTTGCTGCCAGCAAAAATAACAGAGCACTGAATAAGCGTAATAGAAGGGAAGAGGCGAGCGAGGCCATAGGGTTAAACCTGCATTGGTGATTCGTATCGTCACCTTAACCAATCTGGGGGAGGATTCCTATTGAGCCTTAGGGTAAGACGCCGGGAAGCCCCGCCCTGTAAAAGGTCAAAAAGGAATAAACAGGCTATTAACAGGCTTTATCCACCGAAGACACCCCCTTAATAACAGGTTTATACACAGCCTGTGGATAAGTTTGTGGTTTAAGCTCTGCCGATTAGATGATTACTGAGGTTCTTGGTGGCTGTTGCGGATCGCCAGAATATCATCCAGATTGGCCATAAACGCATCAACGATGGCCGGATCAAAGTGAGTGCCTCGGTTTTCCTGAAGCAAATTAATCGCATCATCAACGGACCAGGCTTTTTTGTAGGGACGTTCAGATGTCAGAGCATCGAATACATCTGCGATGGCACAGATACGTCCCACCAGCGGAATATCTTCGCCTTTAAGGCCGTTAGGGTAGCCGGTGCCATCCCATTTCTCATGGTGCGTCAGGGCGATTTCGCGGGCCATACCCAGCAGATCAGAATCCTCGCCTTCGAGGATGTCGGCTCCTATCTGAGCATGCTGCTTCATGACCTCCCACTCATCCGGTTCAAACTTACCCGGCTTAAGCAGAATATGATCAGGAATGCCTATCTTGCCGATGTCGTGCATGGGGCTTGCGTTCAGCAGAAGATCACACTCGTAAGCCCCCATACCCAAGGCTTCGCCCAGTAGTCGGGATATTTTACTCATGCGGACAATATGCAGGCCGGTCTCATTATCCCGGTATTCAGCAGCACGACCTAAACGACGAACCACCTGCAGGCGGGTTTCATTCAGTTGCTTAGTGCGTTCAGCGACTTTCTCTTCAAGAGATTCATTCAGGCGTTCCAGAGCATGGCGGTAGAGTTTACTACCAAGCAGGTTGCTCACACGGTGAAGAAGTTCGTTGCGCTCAAAGGGCTTTGTCACGTAGTCCTGAGCACCCATCTCAAGTGCCTGAGTACGGAATTCCTGCGACGACTGGGCGGTCAGGACCAGAACCGGGGGAGGACTGCTGAAGCGTTCATGCAGGGCGGTGAGTACAGCAAAGCCATCCATGTAGGGCATATTGAGATCGAGAAGGACCAGATCAAAATTGTGAGCATCAAACAGGTCGCAAACTTCCCTTGGGTCCAGTGTAGACCTGATGTTGCTGTAACCTGCCTTGGCAAGGGTTCGTTCTAGCAGCTTAACGTTGACGGGTTCGTCGTCAACGATAAGGAGTTTACCCGTGAAGATATCGATGGATGATGTCATTGACTCTGCCCTGTTAACCGCCGGTGCCCCGGATATCTATTAGCTAATGTAAAACCTTGCTGATCTGAACGCAAACCCCATCGAGGTCTTTATTTTACTACTTTGATCTGACAAAGATTTAAATGCAGTCGCCAAGTCCGTTATGCGAAATCAATCGGTATTGGGTTGTGTTTAATCGGGGATAGAGCGGAAACAAAAAATTGATCTTTCAGGGGACGAAGCCAGCATTGAACAAGCTATATGATCAGGTTGATCTATAGAGGTGCTGTAGGGGGGGATTAGATAAATGGCCCGCTCGGCGCGATTCGAACGCGCGACCACCGCCTTCGGAGGGCGTTTTTGTGACAAATAACGACAAACAAGTCACACATATTTAGAAACAGAAATCAGCGTGAAATTGCTTTAAAAACAGTTGGTTAGCATTTGTTTTGTTGGTTGCTCTTGTTTTTGCTTGTTGACGAGAAGGGTTGCCGCTGTGTACCTATGCTGTACCTAGAAATTTTCAGGTACAGGAAAATGGTCAAAACCACCGAAAAAATCACCGCTAGAAAACTTCAACAAATGGCCCGGGCAATATCAGCCGGTCAGCCTCAAGGGGATGTGTTTGATACCGAGGTATCAGGCTTTCACGTTCGCCCCGGTAAAAGAAATATCAGCTACCGCATTAAGTACCTGGCACCGGGCACCAACAACCAGAGAGTCTACACATTGGGCCGTTATCCTGATCTGACAGCAGAACAGGCCCGAGAGCTGGCGCGTGACCTATTGGGCCGGGTGGCCCGTGGTGTGGATATTCAGGAAACAAAGCAGAGCGCCAAAAAAGAATCCGATCAACAGAAGCGGCAAACGTTAGGGGCTTATCTTGACGGCCCTTATACGACACACCAGAACCGGAGAAAGGACGGTAAGCAGACATTGGGCCGCATCAGGAAACACTTTGCTGATCTGATGATTAAGCCAATGTCGCAGATTACTACCCGTGATATTGATCGATGGCAGACGGAAAAAGAGGTCGAGGGTTTGGCATGGACTACTATCAGGCGGGTTTTTGGTGCTCTGACTACGCTGCTTAACCACGCAGTAAAGAAAGGCTTTATTGATGCCAACCCATTACAGGGACACCAGTTGGAAAAACCGGCTCTAACAGAACAGGAGCTATCAGCCGCACAGAGTAGGCGATACCTGGAGGCACACGAAGTTAAAGCCCTGTTTGCTGCCTTGGATGCTTATCAGGATGAAAAGCGCCAGCAACGCCAGAGTAGCAGGGCGCATGGTAAGTCTTATCTGCCGGACTGGGATAATGTTGCCTATGTCGATCATGTAAAACCTTGGGTCATGACCATGTATTACACCGGGTTTCGTCCCGGTGATCTGTTCGGGCTTCGCTGGGAGCATGTGAATCTGAAGTTTGCCACTATCACCAAGATCATAGAAAAGACCGCCCACCACCAGCCAGAGCCTCGGGCCTTCCCGATCAGTCAGCCGGTGATCGATGTCTTAACCACCTGGCACCAGCAACAGGGCCAGCCTGAAACCGGGTATGTTTTTCAGTCAGAGCGCACAGGGGGCAAAATGGATCCCAGCTCAATGCAAAAGCCATGGGCCAAACTTCGCAAGCTGGCGCAGTTGCCGGGTGAGCTGGTGCTGTACACCTTGCGCCATAACTTCGCCAGTCAGCTAATTATGGCTGGGGTCGATCTGCTGGCAGTGTCGGAGCTGATGGCTCACACCGATATACAGACCACGATTAAGAACTATGGACACCTGAGACCTAACCACAAGCGCAATGCTGTAGAGCTGTTCGCAAGTCAGTTGCAGACCGGGGACGATCAGTCAGAGCCACCCGCCATAACACCGCGCCAGCATATCGGGTAATTCTCTGGTTTTTACTTTGCCTTTGCGTTTTGTAGGGAGAACAGAGGGAACACGGGGAGCAGCCAGTAACCACGGGGCCTGTAGCCGTTCCCCATGAATAAAGCCGAGGGAACAGGGGGAACACTAGCCCTATATTCTGTTGCCCCTTGTTGTTTAGTGTTAATGCTGTGATTATATCCAGTGGCCAGCCATAGGATGACGATCCGAAAAGCAAAGCACCCTCTTTGCCTGGGCTGGCTGATCTGTCGGAGGGTTGCTGTAGGGGTACAGCTGATGGAAGAAATTAATGATGCCCGGGATTTGGAGTGGTTTGATATTGAGAAGTATCAGGTATTCGAGACTCTGAGCGAGCCTGAATTACTGGTGCAAGTAGAAGAACGGGTACACGCCTTTCGCTACGGTGATTCTCATTGTGACAAGTCATTTCATGAACAAAGACTAAAAGAACCTTATGTGACTTGGTTTGAGAGCTGGGCTTTGAATAGTAAGACGATAGAAAGTAAGCCCGTAGTCAGTGAAGTTGTTCAGCCGATCAGCACGGGGCGGGCCATGATGATAGGGGAGCAAGCAAGAGAGAAGTTAAACCTAACTGATGATGACCTTGAAGACAAAATTAATACTTTGGTGCTTTCCGTGTTGCATGATGACCTTTTTGACAAGGTTGTCCCAGAATCCCCAAACCCCGGATACCTTCACCTTGACGTTGATCTTTCCGCTCCTGACCACTTAATACTATCTGAACTCAAAAGAACGCTACCCGGTATAAGGGAGTATTTGGGGCTGCCTGATAATGGTGTTAAGTATTCCAAAGCAAAGATAAAAGGGATTTTGGAGAGTAAGGTCATTCCGTATATGGACTTAACGCTTTGGGCTAACTCTGAGGGTAAGGTAATTATTAACCGTGTTATGGCAGCTGCTCTTTATCCTGATCATACGAAAGGAGAAGAGCATATAAGAACGACAGCTAAAACGTGGTTTGAACGTGTTATTACGAATGGTTTTATTGAAGACTGGAAAGCAAAACTTAACGCAGCGTCATAGTTTTTACTGAAAAACGTACCGGCATAATTTTTCTTTAAAATCATGCCGGTAAACTTTTTTATCTGAATCCTACCGGCAGAAAAAAACCTGTTTTTCGTGCCTCGAAACCCTACTCCCACCGTCTTAACCTTGCCCCACGTTCACCAACAGATAACCGTGGGGTAACAACATGAACACACCTACCGAACACACCGCATTACTGACCAGTGCCCAGGCTGCTGAGTTTTTGGGATTCAGTGAATACACCGTCCGTCTGAGTCGCACTACTGGCAAGCTGGCAGGCGTACAGGCTCCGGCTTTTATCAAGATGGGGCGCAATGTCCGTTATAAAAAAACTGATCTGTCTGAATGGCTGGCGCAGTTTGAGAGCTTCACCAACACCGCACAGGCTGGCATGGCCGGTGCTGCTGTTGCATAAGGGGAGGGTTTAGCGATGCCACATAAAAAACAAGCGGCTCCAACTAAGAAAGCCGCCCGTCTTAAAAAAGCACCGAAAAAGATTATAGCCCTTCACTACCTGATGACGCGATCCCTGATTCAGCTGGAAGCCGCCAGTCTGTACGGGGATACCTGCTTACATTCGACTGTCAGCGAGCTGTACCACGCTAACGGTCTGGAGTTTTACCGCACCCGATACCCATACCAGCACCGGCACGGAGGAACCGCATATTTCACCCGGTACAAACTGAAAGAAAGCAGCATACACGCTGCCCGCGCTCTGGTGTCTAAGTATCGGCTGCCGGAGGGAATGGCCGCATGATGTCGATGCCCTTAAAACCCGCCTTGTGTTCTGTTGGGGCTGGCGCTAGTATCAGCTGTGCCGGATTAAGCACCCGGCAGAGCTGGCGGATTAAGCACCCGTTAGCAGCATCTGAACAAGGAGACTATTATCTCCCTAATGACAAATTTTCGCACACTGGCACCCAGCCGGTGCGCTGCGCCCTGTTTTGGGGGGAGGGATTGGGAGCCAAGCGGCATGACCGCAAAGCCCCCCGCTGCACCTTCCTTGTTCGGTGCTGCTTTGAGGCTGCCAATCCGCCCTTTGTTTCTAAAATGAACAAGGGGTTCCATCCCATGATTTACACCTTCCTGATAGCCCCCAAGGGCTTAAAGCTATCCGCGCTTAACCGTGCTCGTATGGTGAGCTGTTACGCCTCAAACCTGAACCAAGCCCGTGCTGTTTTTGCTGGCCTGTCCCTGACGTTTGTCAGCCGTAAACCGGTTGATGGAGGGCTGAGCCATGTCTAAGTTAAATGAGCTTTCCACAAATCTTCACCTACTCAACGAGATAGTTCTGCCCGAATACAACCGAAAAACGTCAGATACAGGCTTTGCTGTAATGGGTATCGCCCGGATGCTACGGGAATCAGAACTGAACGAACGGGAACTTTCAGACGGGGATAAGCTCGGCTTTTTAAAAGCACTGGAACGCCTGGGGGATTCTCTGGTTGATCTGTCGGATGACGTGGAAAACCAGCGTTTCGAGATTCACGAAGACATCAAGCAACAGCTCAACCAGTTGCAGCAGGGAGGGTTCCGCCATGCCTAAGCCACAGACCACACTTGAGCAGCGTTACCAATCCGATCTGTTGCAGGTCTACTCAAATAAGCTACTGACTGCCCATAGCGGAACGCAGGTTATCACCCGGTTGGTCACTCGCAGCCTTGAGAGCCAAGAGCGCATTTTAAGCGATGATGAAACCGTATCGATGATGGATGCTCTGGAAGTTATCGCGGATCAGGTGGCTGAGGTTGCCGCCCGTATTGAGGAAATCAGCGAAGCGCAGCAGGGGTTAAGCGATCCGGCATAAGCTGGCGCAGATCACTACCAGAT
Organism: Oceanospirillum sp.; assembly: GCF_982874595.1. Taxonomy (NCBI): domain Bacteria; kingdom Pseudomonadati; phylum Pseudomonadota; class Gammaproteobacteria; order Oceanospirillales; family Oceanospirillaceae; genus Oceanospirillum; species Oceanospirillum sp. The sequence goes on from NZ_CEYNZH010000001.1 coordinate 274,077, forward strand.
GACCAAAAAAAGCCCGGCTGACACCTGCAATGTCTGACCGGGCTATTTATTACACAGGCCTTCTGTTGAGGCTCTGAGTGTATACGACCACAGGATTATAGCATGTGTTTTGAAGCTCATAAGGCGGTATGGGAAGCTGATTTTCCTAAAGAAATGAAAGTGGGCCAGCCTGCAAAAACGATACTTTCCCGGCTGGCTGACCGGGCAAATGAAAATCTCGAAAGCTGGCCCTCTCAAGAGTTGCTATCTCTTGAGACGGGAATGTCACTCAAGACAGTTACCCGAAGTATTAAGTCTCTGGAGCAGGCAGGGCTTATCAGAAAAAAAGGCCATTGGAGGGGGGGGCGCAAATACAACACGTATAAGGTCAACATTCAGCTCTTGCATTCACTCAGGCGGGAACCACTATCGCGTTCCGGATCAGGTGCGCCAGCTTCGGAGATGTTGGCAGCAGCTTCAAAGGTCGCTGAAGAGTCGAGCCCGCCCATAACGGAGCCTGAAAGTTCTGTTGATGAGTTACCTACTGATGAGACTGAATGCGCTGTTGATCAGTTACCGCCTGATGAATATCCAAGGTGTATTGATGCTATCCGGGTGCTTAGAGAGCTCAACGCAGCCGGATACAATTTTTACACCGGCCCTCTAAGTTGGAGCGAGTGGTACTGTTGTGAGAGTGCTATAGCTCGTGCTGAGCTTGATGAGCTGATAGATACCGAGCTCTTTTTAACGGAATGGGCTGCCAACTGCGCTCATAGATTCATCAAAGCGGTATCACTCCCCAATATTTTTCCTGAAACGATGGGCGGTCAGGATGGCATGGCAGTCATAAGACATCAGTATGAAAGATTTGAAGCTATGCTGAGTTACCGTGAAGGGTGGTAGTGATGGAGAAGAAAAAGATGCACCCAGCAATCAAGAAGAAACGCCAGCAGGTTAAAGCAAAACGCCATATTGCTATGATCAACCATGAACCCTATCAGCCGCCTTATGATGCTGGCGCTAAGGCTTGGGCGGAATGGATCACCTGGTATACAAGCCCACCGGCTGAGGATATGCCGCTGATTATTGAGTGCCTGGAGACGTTGCCGCCTCTGGTCATGTACAAGGCCGCTGCCCGGTACGTTGCCCACTGGAAGAAGTCAGCCATAGCAGAGCCGGTAAAGGAGTTGAAAGCAAAGGCCGGTAGAGATGCCGCCACCCGGTCACTGATGCGACTGATACCCGGCAAGAAACTACCCGAATAAGGTAGAAACTACCCGAATAAGGTAGAAACTACCCAGCAGAGCAACAGGGTCAAAACAGCCCTAATGAGGTCAAAACGACCCAAAACAGAAACCCAGATCAGCATAGGCCGGTCTGGTTTTTTTCGTTCTGGTGGTGGGTTGCAGGTGGGTTGATGAGTGGGTTGCATCTTCGCTACAACTCTCGTCATCCGTGGGGTTCAGCGGGTTAGATAGCGGGTTGCTGCCGTATGTCGTCAGAGTGTCGGTAGGTGTGTCGCTCTTTGCTTGAAAGCAGCACCGCACAAAGGATTCAGCGTGTCGGTAGGCGTGTCGCTGTAACAGGACTGTTTTGGTACTGCCAACAGGGTTGTTTTGGTACTGTCGATCCGTACAGGCCAGCAAAGAAACAACCCCAGAACGGGGTTAAAAAACAACCCCAAAACAGGGTTAAACACCCTAAATCAGGGTGGAAAAACACCCCGAATCAGGGTGTTTTCAGCTGCCTGTATGATGCTGGCAACTGGAGCAGTTACACAGAGAATGAATGTCTGAGAGCTGGCGCAGGTATGCCACCAGATGACACAGGGTGTAGCACCAGATAGCACAGGGTGTAGCACCAGATAGCACAGGGTGTAGCACCAGATAGCACAGGCCGCATTCCCAAGTGTCACCATGACACCAGAGCCAGAACGCACCAGAGCGCACACAGGAGGCGTTTTCTTTCTGAGTGACGTAATCACACAGGTTTAAGCAGAATAGTCCGCCTGCTTGGATGCCAGAGGGAGCAGAGCGTTTATTCAGTCGTGGCGATGGTGATACACATGAGGAATAGCGGGCATTGTCTCTAGGCTAGAGACAATGCCTCTAACCCAGAGACACAAGGCCAACATCAGGGCCAACACGCGCCAGCTACCGAACGCCCACCAGATCAGGCCGGAGCCGATCAGCCAGAAGGTCACAGGGCCAACAAAAGGGCCAACCTTGAAAAGCTAAGTGTCAGAGAGTCCAAAGCTAAGTGTCAGAGAGTCCAAAGCTAAGTGTCAGAGAGTCCAAAGCTAAGTGTCAGAGAGTCCCAGTAATCATTAGTAGAATAACCAGTATTAACAATCAGTAGATAAACAAAAAATACAGACTCCAGAAACAAGTTTCAGGAGCTGATTTTCTGCGCTGATACGTTTTGCATTCTGATTACCACAGCAACACAAACACCGGCAGCCGGGATCAGCTCAAGATCACACATACCTGATAAACCGATCTGGAGAACAGTAGTTTCAGCAACTGGCCAGCAAGACCAGGACGCCAACATATAACCGATACACCAGAGTGCGCACCAGTCAGCACGACACAGGCAAAGCGTATCCTGAAAAACCTAGGTTCTTATCTGAGATCAAGCGAGCGCCACGGGGGCGCAGAACCCCGGCTTTCGGCTAAATTTCGGGGCTTTAGCGTCGTCAGCAGCACCCCAGTCAAACCCGCATTACAGAGCGGTTTTGCAGTGCCGACACTGCCGAAGGTAACGCCGGTATGAATCGGCACCCTGAGAGCTGGCGCAGACCGTCAAACCGTTGTCACCCTACCCGGCACCAGAGATAACCACGCAGATAGCCACAAGCCGAATCGGGCCGGTAATCTCTTTGGAGGTTTACCAGCTGCACCCTCGCACCGGGGGCGCAGGTCAGACGCTTATCATCTGAGTTAGCTTGCTTTGGGATGAGTTACCCTACTTTGGGGTAAGTCAGTTACCCCAGCTTGGGGTAAGTCACCCCGGCATGGGTAAGGGGCGGACTGATGGGGCGGACACGTAGAGACAATACAGCCCGTTAAAACAGACCGTTACTAGCGGTAGGCAGTTGTTAAGGGCGGACTGGTAGGGCGGACACAGCGATAGGGTATAGGGGGGTCTGAAAGTCCAGGGTTCCATAGGCTCAATGACCGCACCCTTAAAGCCGTTTTTTTACGTGAGAAATAAGGAAAATTTTCTGAGTGGTATTTCACGTCCTGCCGATCAGCCGGGGCCAACATAAGGGCCAGCCCGCGCCAGCTCCCAAATGCCCACCCGATCAGCACGGAGCCGATCACCCAGCCAGCAAAAGGCCAACGTAAAGGCCAACAGCAAAACAGGGGGAATACCCCTAAAACAGGGGTGTTTCATTTATAGCCATGATGTTCACAACTGAAACCGTTACGCAGGTCACGGCACAGGTATGCCACCAGAGAGCACAGGGAGTAGTGCAACAGATGCACCACCTGTTCACAGGCCAGCGCGCCACAAGCCGAACCCGAGCGGCAACCCCTTTGGAGATTCATCAGCTGCCCGGCTTCTGGGATCACCGCAGGCCAACAGCAAACACCCTCAAAACAAGGGTAATACCCTCATTTTAAGGGTGTTTCAGTTATGGTCATGATGACCACACCCGAAACCGTTATACCGATCACGATTAACCCTGAGAGCTGGCGCTGATCACCGGCCAATCTGAGTAACCGCACTGGGTACGCAGAGACGCAAAAAGCGCAGCCGGTAAGCGCACAGGCCAACAGGTGCGTAGCAATTCAAAATGCGGGTACAGTTTCAGGCTTAACATGGTCGTCAGAGAGGGAGAATTAGCCGTGTATTATGGCTGCTTGTTTGCCTGAGTTTGTGCCGCTGTGTACCTATGCTGTACCTAGAGCGGGAAACAGGATTTTAAGGTTTTTGATGGGTGCTGTAAGTGCTTGATATATGGGGAGAAAATGGCCCGCTCGGCGCGATTCGAACGCGCGACCACCGCCTTCGGAGGGCGGTACTCTATCCAGCTGAGCTACGAGCGGGCAACGGCATGCATTTTATGGAGTTATTAACCTTATGTCTACTCCGAACCCCGTGTGAGATCAAAACAGCAAAGGGGAAAGGGCTTTAAAATCAAGATCTAAACGGGTATGTGCTGTGATAGACAGAGGCTGATGCATGCCTCAGGTGTCTTTATAACCTGCAGATCAGCTGATCCATGGCGGGTTATGCGTCTTGTTGGCTATTTCCGCTAAGACTAATTGCCGCTATACTTCCGTTTTTTAGGGTTAATAGAATACACACCGAAAAAAAAACAAATTCTGTTTTTTGACGGACCAGTGATTAGAGGTGGTGAGAGTGAAACGCAGCGGAATTATCGCGGGTGTAATGGGCGTGCTGGCTGGCGCGGTTCTGAGCACATCAGTACAAGCGGCAGCAATGTCTAAAGAAGCTATTGCAGAGCGTCTGGCACCGGTTGGTGACGTTTGCCTGCAGGGTCAGGATTGTGGTGGTGCCGCTCCTGCTCCGGCAGCAGGTGGCGCTAAGTCTCCTGCAGATCTGTACGGATCTGTGTGCTCCGCATGTCACAACACTGGCGCAGCTGGCGCACCTAAGAAGGGTGATGCAGCGGCTTGGGCTCCTCGCATCAGCAAAGGCATGGACACTCTGTACAACCATGCGATCAATGGCTTCAATGCGATGCCAGCTAAAGGTGGTAACCCATCTTTGAGCGACGACGAAGTGAAATCTATCGTTGATTACATCGTAGAAAACAGCAAGTAAGACGTTGCCTTAAAACTGTTTGATACAAAAAAGCCGGTACAGCTTTTGGCGAGCTGTACCGGCTTTTTCATGTCTGCTGTTTACGTTTGGCTTTAATCCGCGCTGCCCAGTCGTTTTTTCAAAGCATCCAATGCGGCGTGTCCTCTGGCACGTTTGGCCTCGTCCGGTGCTTTCTCTTTGCCTTCCCATTCCAGATCGGCCTCCGGTAGTTCATCCAGAAAACGGCTTGGGGTGCAGTTCAGCATTTCACCAAACTGTTTCCGTTGGCTGGCAAAGGAGAGGGTCAGGGTTTCCCTGGCGCGGGTGATGCCTACATAAGCCAGGCGTCGTTCCTCTTCGATATTTCCCTCATCAATACTGTTCCGGTGCGGCAGCAGGTCTTCTTCCATACCGATAATGTACACATGAGGGTATTCCAGACCTTTGGCCGAGTGCAGGGTCATCAGCTGAACCCGGTCGGAGTCATCTTCTTTTTCCTGCTGTTCCAGCATATCCCGCAGTACCAGACGGGATATGGCATCTTCGATGGTGGCTTCCTCGTCCTCTTCCTGCATACGGTTTAAGGTATCTTTCAGGGAATCCACCAGAATCCAGACGTTGGCCATGCGGCGCTCTGCCACCTGCGGCGAGCTGGAGTTCTGATGCAGCCAGGCTTCGTAGTCGATATCCTGAATCATCTGGCGGATTGCGGCGATAGGATCATCCTGGGAGCAGCGTTGGATGGTTTGCTGCAGCCAGTGATTAAAGCGACCCAGTTTCTCAAGGGCTTTGCCGGACAGGTATTGTTCCAGACCGATCTCATCACAGGCGTTAAACAGACTGATATGGCGGCTGTTAGCGTAGGTGCCCAGTCGCTCCAGTGTGGAAGGCCCGATCTCCCGACGCGGCATATTGATTACCCGCAGGAAGGCGTTATCGTCCTCCGGGTTTACCAGCAGTCGCAGGTAACCCATGATGTCTTTGATCTCGTGGCGGGAGAAAAACGAGGTTCCGCCACTGATCTTATAAGGTACCTGATAGGCCTGCAGCTTGATCTCCAGCAGGCGCGCCTGATGGTTACCACGATAGAGAATGGCGAAGTCTTTGTAGTGGCCGTCGTTTTTGATGCGGTGGGTCAGGATTTCAGTGACGACCCGTTCAGATTCGGCGTCTTCATTGCGGCAGCTGATTACCCGAATCGGTGCACCGGAACCCATATTACTCCACAGGGTTTTCTCATAAACGTGGGGGTTATTGGCGATCAAGGTGTTCGCACAACGTAGGATCAGCGATGTTGACCGGTAGTTCTGTTCCAGTTTGACGATTTTCAGGCTTTTAAAGTCTTCACCCAGTTTCACCAGGTTTTCCGGCCGTGCACCCCGCCAGGCGTAGATCGACTGGTCATCATCACCGACCACGGTTAACGCGCCGCGATAGCCGATCAGTAGTTTCACCAGCAGATACTGACTGACGTTGGTGTCCTGATACTCATCCACCAGCATGTAGTGCATTTTGTTCTGCCAGCGATCCAGTACCTCGGGATTATCCCGGAACAGGCGAACGGGCAGGCGGATCAGGTCGTCAAAGTCCACCGCGTTATAGGCTTGCAGGTGGCGGTCATATTCACGATACACCGCAGCAGCCAGAGTCTCGCGATCATCATTGGCCAGTCCCATCGCCTGTTCCGGTTCGATCAGATCATTCTTCCAGTTGGAGATCATGTTCTGCACCATGCCGATGATCTCGGCATCGGTCTGGAAATCCTTGTGCATCAGATCCTTGATCAGAGACTTGGTATCCTGATCATCGAAAAGTGAGAACCCGGCCTTATAGCCGAGGGTTTTATGTTCGCGGCGGATAATAGTCAGGCCGAGGTTATGAAAGGTGGAAACCGTCAGCCCCCGTGCTTCTTTGCCCTGTACCAGTTTACCGACACGCTCTTTCATCTCCCGCGCCGCCTTATTGGTAAAGGTCACTGCAGCGATCTTATTAGCTTTGATGCCTTTCTCTTTGATCAGATAGGCGATCTTGGTGGTAATTACACTGGTTTTACCACTGCCGGCACCGGCCAGCACCAAGAGTGGGCCACCGATATATTCTACGGCTTCACGTTGGCGATCATTCAGGCGAGAGAGCATATTGGGTTTCCGGTAAAAATAAGCGGGTCTGACTGAGATAAAAGAGTTACAGATTTTGAAAGAGGGATTGTACCAGCAGGAAACAAAAAAGCAGTGTGAACTTTCTCTTGGTCACACTGCTTAAGAATGAATCACTTCGAAGTCTATGACTAGGGCGAGAGTTGTTGCAGATAACGATCCAGTTGACGCAAACCCAGTGCTTCGGATACCGCGGGAACACCAACACTTTCTTCACCGGCAAGATCCGCGATGGTGCGGGCGACTTTCAGAATGCGATGGTAGCTTCTTGGTGATAATCCCAGTTGCTCCATCGCCTGTTGGAGCAAGTGACTGGCTTCGTCCTGTAATAGGATCTGATTATCCAGCTCGCGTCCGGTTAGCTGGGCGTTGCTTTTACCGGAGCGGTCCAGCTGGCGCTGATGCGCCTCCGTTACCCTGGCCTGAACCTGCTGACTGCTTTCACCGGGGCTAACGTTGGCCAACTGCTCCGGTGGCAGGCTGGTAACCGCGACCTGCAGATCAATACGGTCTAATAAAGGCCCGGATAAACGGCTTTGATAATTGCGAACCTGTTTTGGTGTGCAGCGGCAGCTTCTTAAACTGTCACCGAAATAGCCACAGGGACAGGGATTCATTGCCGCGACCAGCTGAAAACGACTGGGGTAACGGACCTGTTGGGTGGCCCGGGAGATATGGATCTCACCGGATTCCAGCGGTTCGCGCAACACTTCCAGCACGCGCCGGTCGTATTCCGGCAGCTCATCCAGAAACAAAATGCCGTTGTGTGCCAGACTGATCTCCCCCGGTTTCGGTCGGGAACCACCGCCCACCAAAGCCACGCCGGATGCGGTATGGTGCGGGCTGCGGAAGGGACGTTGTCCCCACTCATCCATGGAGAAGCGCCCTGATACCGATGCTAAAGCCATTACTTCCAAGGCTTCTTGCTCGCTCATTTTTGGCAGAATGCCACCGAGACGGCTGGCGAGCAGTGTTTTGCCAGTGCCCGGTGGGCCAACCAGCAATAAGTGATGATTTCCTGCTGCAGCGATTTCCAGAGCACGCCTCGCCTGAAACTGACCTTTGACATCGGCCAGATCCGGCTGATCACGAAACAGGGTATGTCGTTTCTCGTTTTCCAGCTGATGCAGAGAGAGTTCTTCCTGGCCGTGCAACATGGCGGTTACCGCCAGAAGGTGCGGAGCTGTCATAACCCGGTTGGCTTCTGGCAGAGAGGCTTCATCGCCATTTTCTGAGGGAACCAACATGGTGCGTTCTGCCTGTGCACAGGCTAAGGCGGCAGGAAGAATGCCGGAGATAGGGCGCAGCTCTGCAGAAAGTGACAGTTCGCCATAACATTCGAACTCCGTCAGACGATCGGCAGGAATCTGGTTAGAAGCGGCTAATACCCCTAAAGCAATTGCCAGATCATAACGGCCGCCTTCTTTTGGCAGGTCTGCCGGAGCAAGATTGACGGTGATGCGCCGTTGAGGGTATTCAAAACCGGCATTGATCAGAGCGCTGCGGACCCGATCTTTACTTTCCCTGACGGCGGTTTCCGGCATGCCCACAATCGCAAGACCGGGCAGACCGTTAGTAAGATGGACTTCGATGCGTACTTCCGGGGCATCAATGCCCACAGAAGCACGACTATAGATGACAGCTAAGGTCATGGCACGACTCCTTGTGCGTTGAGGTTGGGTTGCTTAACCCGCTTCTTTTATCCGTTAAAGAAGCTGCCGTGTTAGTTGGCTTAACAACAGAGCGTTATTTCTTCGGCTTTTCTGCTGTCTGTTCTTTATCGGCTGATGCATTGCCCGCTAATTGGGCAACAATCGCTTCCAGTTGCGCGACCTGTACTTCCAGAGCATCGGCTTTTGCACGTGTGCGTAGCAAGATCTCGCTCTGAATTTCAAACTCTTCACGGGTAACAAGATTCAGTTTAGCAAAAACATTTTCTGCTACCGCCTGCATTTGACGCTTGAGTTCGGCTTCGCCCGGAAGACCAGCACCAGAGAATTTTTCGCCCATCTGGCGGGTCAGTTCGGAAATCATTTCAGGTTTTAGCATCTTCATCGCTCAACTATTGCATTCGTTTAGTCGTTTCTGTTTTTGCTGCTCAGTTGCTTCACCTTCAATGCATCTGAGAGCCAAATTTCAGGGTTGAGTGTACCACTTTACGTGCATGACCTCTTTTTTGGATTGTCCTTTCTGTGTGTCTTCGTGGTGCGTTTTAAGCGCACAAAAATAGTGCGATATCGATTTGTTTGGGATTTTGACGGTGCAGTGTTTTTTCTGTTTCGGTGCATAAAAGAACAGGTTTAAGGCTGTTTTTTCTTCTAGTGCAATGAAATACATAGGTTTTTTCTTATTGGCACATCCTGTGCAAAACCCCCGGTATGTTGGCGAGAGTGCATTGAGCAAGCAACGCACCGTAAGAAAGCCACACCTTAGACCAAAAAAATTACGGACAACAATTCAATCTGATAAGCACGTTAAGCGTGCCGTAGGGGTAAACCAATGAAACTGGTCACTGCAGTCATCAAGCCGTTCAAACTGGACGATGTGCGTGAAGCATTATCCGATATCGGTATTCAGGGCATCACAGTCACTGAGGTTAAAGGTTTTGGCCGCCAGAAGGGTCACACCGAGTTATATCGCGGTGCGGAATACGTGGTGGATTTTCTGCCAAAAGTAAAGCTGGAAGTTGCGGTATCCGGTGATCAGGTTGACCAGGTAGTTGAAGCGGTCACCAATGCAGCAAACACGGGCAAGATTGGCGATGGTAAGATTTTCATCACCGCTCTTGAAGAGATTGTTCGTATCCGTACCGGCGAACGCGGCACTGACGCTATCTAAGCCGCTTACTAGCTAAAAAAAGAATTCAGCCTTCGGAGGGCCTTCCAATGGAAGATTTAGTACAAGTCAAGTATGCACTTGATACCTTTTACTTTCTGATCTGTGGTGCGCTTGTGATGTGGATGGCGGCCGGTTTCGCCATGCTGGAAGCGGGTCTGGTTCGGGCCAAAAACACGACAGAGATTCTGACTAAGAACATCGCACTGTATGCGATCGCCTGTACGATGTATCTGCTTTGCGGTTACTTCATCATGTACAGTGGTGATGAAGGCGGTATTCTGCCAAATCTGGGCTTTCTGATTGGCGATGAGAATACAACAGACGCTGTTCTGGCAAGCGGTGGTGAGACTTACTACTCTGCGCGCTCTGACTTCTTCTTCCAGGTGGTATTCGTAGCGACTGCGATGTCTATCGTATCCGGTGCCGTTGCTGAGCGTATGAAGCTGTGGGCTTTCCTGGCTTTTGCTGTGGTTATGACTGGTTTCATCTACCCAACATCTGGTTACTGGACCTGGGGTGGGGGCTTCCTGAGCGAAGCGGGTTTCTCTGATTTTGCGGGTTCCGGTATTGTTCACATGGCTGGTGCTGCTGCAGCTCTGGCAGGTGTACTGCTGCTGGGTGCACGTAAGGGTAAATACGGCCCTAACGGTCAGGTAAACGCGATTCCGGGCAGCAACATGCCGCTGGCAACGCTGGGTACGTTCATTCTGTGGATGGGTTGGTTCGGCTTCAACGGTGGTTCTGAGCTGAAACTGTCTGATGTGGGTGAAGCAAACGCGGTAGCACAGGTTTTCGTAAACACTAACGCAGCGGCTGCTGGTGGTGCGATTGCGGCTCTGATCCTGGCTCGCCTGTGGTTCCGTAAAGCGGATCTGACCATGGTACTGAACGGTGCATTGGCTGGTCTGGTTGCGATCACTGCTGATCCTCTGTCTCCAACTGCTTTCGCTTCTACTCTGATCGGTGCTGTAGGTGGCGTACTGGTAGTCTTCTCCATCATCGCGCTGGACAAACTGCGTATCGATGATCCGGTGGGTGCGATCTCTGTACACGGTGTTGTGGGTATCTGGGGTCTGCTGGCTGTGCCTCTGAGCAACGGTGATGCAACCTTCTCTGCACAGCTGCTGGGTATCATCTCTATCTTCGGCTGGGTGTTTGTAGCAAGCCTGATCGTGTGGAGCATCCTGAAAGTGGTTATCGGCATCCGGGTTTCTGAAGAAGAAGAGTACGACGGTGTGGATATCGCTGAGTGTGGTCTGGAAGCTTATCCGGAATTCACTAAAGGTTAATTATTAAAAGCTGAGCGAATGCTCAGGGTTTAATCACTGTGTTAAGCCAACAAAAATAAGAGCTCGACCTAAAAAACGAAAAAAGATTAAGAAAAACACTAAGAGGTTTGACCTCAAAAAGCTTAAGGGTACCTTCGGGTACCCTTTTTTATTGTCAACAATAGCAGTATGCTATTGGCAGTTTAAACAGGGTAAGCACACCAGACCTGTTCACTCATTTTCACCAGCTCATCGGGCTGGGGCCGTTTTCACAGGAGTACAACAATGAAACTGGTTACTGCGATTATTAAACCGTTCAAGCTGGACGATGTGCGTGAATCTCTTTCTGAGATTGGTGTTCAGGGCATTACCGTAACGGAAGTTAAAGGCTTTGGTCGTCAGAAAGGTCATACAGAGCTGTACCGTGGCGCAGAGTATGTGGTGGATTTCCTGCCGAAGGTGAAAATTGAGATTGCGGTGGGTGATGATGTCGTTGATCAGGTCATTGAAGCGATCACTAAAGTGGCGAATACCGGTAAGATCGGCGATGGTAAGATTTTTGTTTCTCCGCTGGAGCAGGTGATCCGTATCCGCACCGGTGAGAGTGGTACCGATGCGGTATAACGGACACTATGCCAGCTTGTGATATAAAAAAACGGCTCAGAGCGAACTCTGAGCCGTTTTTTTGTGCATTCAGAAAGGCTTAGTGAGCGGCGTGTTGCTTCATGCCTGCCATCACCTTTTTGATTGGCATTTCAACCACAGCCATGCTGCCGTTGCTGAAGTACAGTTTTACCGACACTTTCTGCCCTTCAAACAGGTTTTGCTTCAGTCCGATCAGCATGATGTGATAGCCGCCTGGTTTCAGGAGAGTCATACCGTTACCGGGAATACGGATTTCTGATACCCGACGCATCTTCATAACACCCTGGTCCATGGTGTGGGTGTGTAGTTCTACGGCATCTGCTACGCCGCTTTGGGCTCGGATCAGACTCACTTCTTTGGCTGATTTATTTTTTAGCATCATAAAGATTGCGGAGTTGGTCTGACCGGGAGGCACCGCTCGGGCATAAGGGTTAACCACATCAACGGTATTGGCGGCAAGAGCCATGGGGGTGATGAGTGCAAAGATGAGTGCAGTAAGCCATTTTTTCATAGTGATTCCTTATCGTTCTCACAGTTTTGTTCAGTCAGTTGTTAATCAAGCTGGCGCTTAAGTGCTTCCAGCAATGCATCCGGTGAGGCTGAGTGGTTGACGGTTTCGAGTACTTCGCCTTTATCATTCGTCAGGTAAAACATCGACGTGTGATCAATGGTGTAGCCCATGGCGCTGTTGTCGATCTGTGCTTTCTGATAAAAGGCACCATACTTGCGCGACAGGGCCAGAATTTTCTCCGGAGTATCGGTCAGGCCGATAATCTGCGGATGGAAGAATTGGGTGTAATTCTTCAGGTGCTGCAGGGTGTCCCGCTCAGGGTCGACGCTGATCAGAATCCCCTGTAGCTTAGTTCTTTGATTTTCAGGTATCTGTTTAAAGGCGTGGGCCATCACCGAAAGAGATGTCGGGCAGACATCAGGGCATTGTGTGTAACCGAAGTAGATAACGTTTAGTTTTCCAGGGCGGGCGCTTAAGGTGAAAGGGCCATCTGCAGATTGCAGCGTAAAGTCCCCACCAATCTGCATCATTTTGGCCGCATTTTTCATCTGAGATTTCTGATAGATCTCCATACCGGCGACCAGTGCAACAACCGGTAGCAGCATCAGAAAAGCTTTGAAGAAGTGTTTTTTAAAACTGTCGAGCATAAGTCTGTTCCGTCGTTAGGGCTAATCCAGATCAGTAGCCGTTTACCATAAAGGATTCCTGACGCTTTTCGGAGATTTTGTTTGTCTTTTGATGTTCTTTAGCTCCGAAAAGTTGCTCAAGCTACATCTGAAGGACATTAAAATCGAACCAAACCTGTTTGGGGCCTGCTGATGTTTCCAGTTCAACCCGTCCACGCCAGGGCATGACTTTCTCGGTACAGACGCTGATCGTGCCATTAACAGCCAGAGTATTACCCCCGGCGAGAGGCCGCAGGGTGTATTGATGAATACCCATGTACATGGTGCGGCCCGTTAGTGCGAGCTGAGCAGAAGAGAGGCTCAGATTGTCAGCCATAATCCGGAATTCAACAGGTTTGAGAGCTAATACCGGCCAGGGTGATACTGAAAGACGTACCGAGTCACCACTACTCAGCGTGACGGTGCAACTGCCCTGTTCCATAACACAGCCGGGCATCTGGCTCTCATCGATATCCATAAGCGCGTTCAGATGGTTTGCCAGATAGATCAGCATCACCAGCAGAGCGGCGATAGTCAGTGTCCAGAGTAATTTAAGCTGTTTGGTTGACATAGATAACGCCGACACCTGTGGGGAACATGTTGCTCTTTCGGAAAGCGGTTTTTCTCAGACGATTGCTGGAACAGCCTGCTACAGACGGCCAAGTCTAACGAAATCCGTGGTAAAAACCGTGTGACCAATTGCCGCATATTTGTCGCACTAAAGTGAATGTGTCTGAATATTGAGCAGGATCAAAAAAGCTTTGGTTATATGTTTGGTGATGACTGACTTGAGTTTGTAAGTACATCGCTTGGTCTTGTTGCAGGGCTTAGGTAGACTGCGCTCGGGTCAGAAATGCCGCTTTTGGCAGATGTTTTTGAAGAGGTTGATATGTTGATTCTTGATGCATTAGTTCCGGTTTTTATGGTGATTATGGCCGGTACGCTGCTGCATATTTTTCGATTTCCCGGTGGAGATTTCTGGCCTTTGGTGGAGCGCTTCACCTACTTCTTTCTCTTTCCGGTCATGCTGGTCAGCAAGATGGCCAACGCGAGTATCGATGAGGTAGCCGTCGATAAAGTTGCGATGGCGATTGTGGGTCTGCTGATTGCGATGACTGCGCTGGTTGTCATCCTTAAGCCTTTGCTGACCCGGTCTGGCCCGGTGTTTACATCGGTGTATCAGGGAGGGCTGCGCTTTAATACCTATGTGGTGCTGGCGGCTGCCGAAGCTCTGTATGGTGAGGCGGGTATTACGATAGCTGCGGTTACGATGGCGATTATGATTCCGCTGATTAATGTTTTTTGTGTCTGTATTTTTGCGGTTTATGTGGGGCAGAGCGGCAGTGGTATTGGCGGAACGATTAAGGCGATTGCGAAAAATCCGCTGATTGTAGGCTGTGTGCTGGGTATGGCGCTTAACGTGACCGGGATCGGTTTACCCGGCTGGAGTGCCGCAGCGTTTCATATTGTCAGTAATGCCGCGCTGCCGCTTGGGCTTCTGGCAGTGGGCTTTGCGTTGAATCTGAATGCGGTGAAAGAAGCATCCTGGCCGTTGATCTCCTCCAGTCTGATTAAGCTTTTTATTATGCCGGTAGTGGCTACCCTGGTCGGCTATGTTGTTGGCTTGAGTGAACTGGAAATTTCGGTACTACTTCTGTTTGCAGCGATGCCAACGGCAACGTCATCTTACATTCTTGCCCGCCAGCTGGGTGGGCATGCGCCACTGATGGCGGCCATTACAACGGCTCAGACCTTGCTGGCGATGGTGACGCTACCAATTGTACTGCAGTTATTGCCTTCCAGCCTGGCCCCGCTTTTTAGCTGAAGGGTTAGCTGATCGTATGGGTTAGCTCATTTTCACAGGGCTGGCCGCTGTTCAGGCAGTCCAGATTACCCAGGGTGACGGCAGCGATCTGGGTGAGTGCCTCTTCTGTAAAGAAACCCTGATGACCGGTAATCAGCACGTTAGGGAAGCTTTGCAGGCGTTCAAACTGATCATCATCGATAATTTCACCGGAATGGTCATGAAAGAAGAGCTGACTCTCCTGTTCATAAACATCCAGCCCAAGTGCCCGAACTTTACGGCTTTTCAGCCCGGCAATCAGAGCTTGAGTGTCCACTAAACCTCCCCGACTGGTGTTGATCAGCATGACGCCTTCTTTCATCTGGCTTATCGATTGCTCGTTAATCAGGTGGTGGCTTTCTTCACTCAGTGGGCAATGCAGGCTGATGATATCGGAGCGGCTGTAAAGCTCATCCAGTTCAACATAGTGGCCGCCCAGTGCGAGATAATCCTGATTCGGGTAGGGGTCATAGGCGATCAGCTCACAGCCGAACCCTTTCAGAATTTTAGCGGTTGCCAGACCGATCTGGCCGGTGCCGATCAGCCCTACGGTTTTTCCATGAAGATTAAAGCCCAGCAGACCGTTCAGGGTGAAGTTGCTCTCTCTGACCCGGTTGTAGGCGCGGTGGGTTTTGCGGTTCAGGGTGAGTATCAGTGCCAGTGTATGTTCGGCAACGGCTTCGGGAGAGTAGGCGGGAACCCGAACCACTGGCAGTCCCAGTGATTTGGCTGCCAGTAAATCAACGTTGTTAAAACCAGCGCAGCGCAGGGCGATAAAGCGCACGCCTTGGGCTTTAAGCTTTTTCACGACCGGCGCACTCAGGTCATCGTTAACAAAAACACAGACCGCATCAAAGCCTTGGCAGAGTCCGGCATTGGTCTCGTTCAGCAGCTGATCAAAGTAGCTCAGCTCGTAGCCATGCCTGCCGTTTTCCTGTTCCAGAAACTGTTTGTCGTAGGGTTGGGCGCTGAAAACGGCAATACGCATGGCATCTGTTCCTTAACGATTGTCAGATATTCTTTTGCTGGCTTATCAGGCCAGCCAGGATAAGGCGTTACGGTGAATCGCCACGCCAACAATATAAGCGATTACACCGAAGGCTGCGACCAGTGCGATCACACGGGTGCCTTTGGTTTTGCCCCGTTTGAGGGCGATAGTACCCAGAACAATATAGGCGATCAGCCCCAGTAGTTTTGCCGTTAGCCAACCTTCTGAAAACGGATACTGATTAATCTGAAACATCAGGCCGATAGCACTGACCAGTAGCAGAGTGTCGATAATATGGGGAACAATTTTTACCCAGCGCTTTTGTAGTTTGTCAGAGTCCAGCAGCATCCAGATACCGCGCAGAGTGAACAGGCCAAGACTAAGCGCTACTGTCAGGAGGTGAATATGTTTAAAGGCGGCGTACATGGTAGTTCCTTTCAGAGATAGTAGATAACAGGTTTGTGGGAGTAATCGTTTGGGTCGCTGTTGGTCAGAGACTGTTTCAGTCCTTAAGTGGCTGACACGTCGGACAGAAAACGCTGCTGCGATTATTCTGGCGAATCTCTTTTAGTTCGGTTTTGCAATGCAGGCATTCTGACCCTGACCGCCCATAGACGTTCAGCTGTTGAGCAAAATAGCCCGGTTTGCCATCACCACCGACAAAATCTCTCAGTGTTGTGCCGCCCTGCTCAATAGAGCGCTGCAGGACAAATTTTATGTTGTCGGTCAGTTTTTTCAGTTTTGCGGGTTTAATACTGCCAGCAGCCTGCTGAGGGTGAATACCGGACAGAAACAGGGCTTCATTGGCATAGATGTTACCTACGCCCACCACTACCTTGCTGTCCATGATCAGGCTTTTGATGGCGGTCTTGCGCCTGGTGCAGCGCTTAGCCAGATAGCCTGCTGTAAAGTCATCAGACAGAGGCTCAGGTCCCAGGTGCGCAATCAGCTTATGGCTTTCGATCGGCTCTTCTGTCCAGAGAATCGCCCCGAAGCGTCTTGGGTCGTGATAGCGCAGGATGTCACCGCTATCCACGATAATGTCGACATGATCGTGTTTGTTTGTTTTCTGTTGGTCGGTGTCAGCCAGCAATACTCTCAGGCTACCTGACATGCCGAGATGCACCATCAGAGTACCGTGTCCAAAACCAAACAGAAGATACTTTCCCCGGCGCTCAACCTTTAGAATGCGCTTACCGCAGATTTTTTTGTCCAGATCATCAGGTATTGGCCAGCGTAACGATGGTTGTCGAACGATCAGGTGTTTGACGGTCTGATTCAGGCAGTAGGGACTGACACCTTTTCGGGTGGTTTCGACTTCCGGTAATTCAGGCATGACAAAGTTCTCTCAGAGATCAGAGTACCCGGTTTGAACTCGGGGGTTAAGCTGGCATCGAATCGATATGAGTAGGGGATAATAACCCAGTTAAAGCGTGGGGTATTATGCAGGCATAAAAAAACCCGGACAAGCCGGGTTTTTTCAGAAGAAAAATCTTATTTGATTTTAGCTTCTTTATACATAACGTGCTTACGAACAACCGGATCGAATTTCTTCATTTCCAGTTTGTCTGGCGTAGTACGCTTGTTTTTGTCTGTGGTATAGAAGTGACCAGTACCAGCAGACGATACCATTCTGATTTTATCACGCATGATTAATCTCCTTTATTCAGTGCTTACAGCTTAACGCCGCGTGCACGAATGTCAGCCAGTACCTTTTCGATACCTTGCTTATCGATGATGCGCATGCCTTTAGCAGATACGCGCAGTTTCACAAAACGTTTCTCGGCTTCAACCCAGAAACGGTGCGTGTGAAGGTTAGGAGTAAAACGACGACGCGTTTTGTTTTGTGCGTGTGATACGTTATTTCCGGTTACAGGACGCTTCCCGGTAACCTGGCAAACTTTGGACATTTTCTAGCCTCCAGCCGCTAGCTAGGCGTCTTAACTATTCAAGAAACCTGGGGGGAATCAGCGAATCAGCCGGAACAAACGGCGCCCTGCTTCAACCCATCAATTTAAAGGCGCACTGTTATATCAGAATGCCCACTAGCTGACAAGTTTTATGTGGTTTTGCGGCCGTTTTCTTGCCCTTTTTAACGGAACTGACCAAAAGTCAGATCCAAAAAGGCAAAAAGTCAGCCAGAAGGGGCACATTATCTACATCAGGCCGCGTTGAGCAAGAGAAACCGTGTCTCCATTGCCAATAATAAAGTGATCCAGTACCCGAACTTCGATCAGATTGAGTGCCTGAGTCAGTTTATGGGTGATGCGCTCGTCAGATTGACTCGGTTCGGCAATGCCGGATGGGTGGTTGTGAGCAAAGATGACTGCAGCCGCATTATGGGCTAAAGCGCGCTTAACTACTTCTCTGGGATAGACGCTGGCGCTGTCGATCGTACCGCGAAAAAGAGGCTCAAAAGCCAACACCTGATGCTGGTTGTCCATAAAGAGACAGGCGAAAACCTCGTGGGGCTCATGACGTAGCTGAGTGATGAGGTAGTGTTCTGCCAGCTCCGGACTGGTTAAGGCTTCCCCGCTTTCAAGCCGGGCCATCAGATGACGTTTGCCCATCTCCAGCACCGCCTGCAGCTGCACAAATTTTGCGGGGCTAAGTCCGTTGTGACTGCAGAAGGTTTTAAGATCGGCTTCCAGCAAGGCTCTCAGGCCATCAAATCCCGATAATAATTCACGAGCAAGCTCAACGGCATTTTTACCGGGAATTCCGGTTCTGAGAAAGATCGCCAGTAATTCAGCGTCGCTAAGTGTTTGTGCACCGAGGCGCAGCAGTTTTTCTCTGGGCCGTTCCTGTTCCGGCCAATCCTTCAGGCTCATGGTCACCTCCCTGATGACTTACCCCTCTTATAACTGCATCTTCGACCCAGTATCAGGTTTTCGCAAGTCGCAATTATCGGATGGAAGATAAAATTTCAGACGTGAGTTTGTCTGTGTTTGCTACGCAAAGACCAAAGCTGACGCTATAAGGGTGCTCATGCTATCTTGTGCGGCTCAGGACTGTTGGCTTCTATAATTCTGCCGGTCACAGGGCCTCCTGTTCAGAGCATTGACCGGATTTATCTACCGAGGGTGTGTCTATCATGTTGGCAAAGGTTCGTATCCTGTTGGGTATTAGTGGCGGTATCGCTGCCTACAAATCCGCTGAGCTGACTCGCCTGTTAATAAAGGCCGGTGCAGACGTTCGTGTGGTGATGACCGATGGCGCCCAGGCTTTTATTACCCCCCTGACTTTTCAGGCGCTATCCGGCAACCCCGTACACACGCATCTGCTGGACCCTGACGCTGAAGCAGGTATGGGGCATATTGAGCTGGCAAAGTGGGCAGACCTGATCGTAGTAGCACCGGCCAGTGCGGATGTGATGGCGCGACTGGCGGCGGGCATGGCCAATGATCTGCTGACCACGCTTTGTCTGGCCACCGATGCTAAAGTGCTGCTGGCTCCGGCGATGAACCAGGCGATGTGGCATCATCCGGCAACACAGCAGAACGCACGTCAGCTGGAAGCATACGGCTATCAGCTGATGGGTCCGGGACAGGGCGAGCAGGCCTGTGGCGATGTAGGTTTTGGCCGCATGCTGGAACCGGAGCAACTTGCTGATCTGATTACCGCGGCAGCCGGTGAACTGCAGTTGGTACCCAAAGCACTGATGGCACCGCAGGGTTCGCTGTCAGGCAAAACCGTTACCATCACTGCGGGGCCGACCCGTGAAGCGGTCGATCCGGTGCGCTATATCAGTAACCACAGTTCCGGAAAAATGGGTTTTGCTCTGGCCGAGGCAGCGCTGAAAGCCGGCGCGCAGGTTAACCTGATTGCCGGCCCTGTTCAGATTCAGGCACCGGAAGGGGTGAATCTGATCGCGGTGCTGAGTGCTCAGCAGATGCTGGAGGCCAGCCTCTTAGTGATTGAACAAACCGATATCTTTATTGCGGCGGCAGCGGTAGCGGACTATCGTCCGTTAAATGCGGCGGACCATAAGATGAAGAAGCAGCCCGGTCAGAATGATCTGGTGCTGCATCTGGTACAGAACCCTGACATTGTGGCCACGGTTGCCAAGCATGAAGCGCGTCCTTTCACCGTTGGGTTTGCTGCAGAAACTCAGGATGTGGACGCATACGCGGCCGATAAGTTGGTTCGGAAAAATCTGGATATGATTATCGCCAATGATGTCTCCCGTACCGATATAGGCTTTAACAGCGATCAGAACGCGGTCACGCTGCTTTGGCAGGAAGAGGGCGCCCTACAGTCACTTCGTCCTGATCAGGCCGCTAAGCAGGATCTGGCGCAGGATCTGATGCGCTGTATCGCCAGCCGTTTTAATCTGCAATCCAAGGATGATGCACAAGTTTAACAAGCAGTTCGCGCCGAAATTGTTATAATGCTGGCTGCTGTCGGCATAGGTCAAATGCACCAAAAAGAATCGGCAGATCTCGTTATATTCCCCGAATTCCGAAAGAGCACGGTTATCCGATGAGTACACTCGACGTTAAAATTCTTAATCCTAAAATTGGTAATGAGCTGCCGCTGCCACACTATGCAACGGAAGGCTCTGCGGGTATGGATCTTCGCGCGTGCATCGATGAGCCAGTGACCCTGCAGCCTAGTGAAACTCAGCTGATCGGCACCGGCCTTGCGATCCATATTGGTGATCCGGGTCTGGCGGGTGTGATTCTGCCGCGCTCCGGTCTGGGCCATAAACACGGCATTGTACTGGGTAACCTGGTGGGCCTGATCGACTCCGACTATCAGGGTGAGCTGATGATCTCCTGCTGGAACCGTGGTCAGACGGCATTCACCTTGGAGCCCGGCGAGCGACTGGCTCAGTATGTGCTGGTGCCTGTGGTTCAGGCTGAACTGAATATTGTTGATGACTTTGATGCCTCTGAGCGTGGTGCTGGCGGTTTCGGTCACTCTGGCCGCCAGTAGATCACTTATCATAACGCCTGTGGTTCGTGATGAGCGGCAGGTGCTGAAACAGACAAATAAGAAAAATACCCGTCCTGTTACCCTTGTCGACCGGGTGGGCATTCAAGAGCATAACCAAGAGGTTTTACAGGTACTCCCATGAGCGATATGGCCAATACTGAACACGCTATCGAAGTTGTTAAGGTCCTTAGCGAAGCCCTACCTTATATTCAGCGTTTTTCCGGCAAGACCATCGTGATCAAATACGGTGGCAATGCTATGACCGATGAAGCGCTGAAAGCTTCTTTTGCCCGTGACATGGTGCTGATGAAAGAGGTGGGTATCAATCCGGTGGTGGTTCATGGTGGTGGCCCTCAGATTGGCGAGCTGCTGGAAAAATTGAAGATCGAATCCCGCTTTGTTAATGGTATGCGTGTCACCGATGAAGAAACCATGGATGTGGTGGAGATGGTGCTGGGCGGTCTGGTGAATAAAGAGATCGTTAGTCTGATCAATCAGGCTGGTGGTAAAGCGGTAGGCCTGACCGGTAAAGATGGCGGCCTTATTGAAGCTAAAAAGCTGAAAGTAACTCACAAGACACCGGAAATGACCGCTCCTGAAATTATCGATATCGGTCACGTGGGTGAAGTCGCTGCGGTGCAAACCGATGTCGTTGATATGCTGGTACAGCGTGACTTTATTCCTGTTATTGCTCCGATCGGTGTGGATGAAGAAGGCCGTTCCTATAACATCAATGCTGATCTTGTTGCCGGTAAGGTGGCCGAGGCGTTAGGTGCGGAGAAACTGATGCTGCTGACCAATATCGCCGGTCTGCTGGATAAAGATGGTGATATTCTGACCGGACTGAGTACCGCTCAGGTTGATGAGCTGATTGCCGATGGCACCATTTATGGCGGTATGTTGCCAAAAATTGGTTGTGCGTTAAGCGCAGTCAAAAATGGCGTGGTAAGCTCTCATATTATTGATGGCCGGGTGCCTCATGCAACTCTGCTTGAGATCTTCACGGATGCCGGGGTGGGAACCCTTATCACCAATCAGGATTGATGCTGGTAATGGGCACTGATAAAAAAGCTGGGAAACTGGAAAGACCATGACGCAGGAAAGTAATCAGAAGCACACAAAATCGTCCCGCCGGGAGCAGATTCTTCAGGCACTTGTTCAGATGCTGGAGAATAATCCCGGTGCCAGAATTACTACCTCAAATCTGGCGAAAGAGGTCGGCTTATCTGAAGCTGCGTTATATCGCCACTTTGCCAGCAAGGCTAAGATGTTTGAGGGTCTGATCGAGTTTATTGAGGATGCCGTTTTCAGTCGTGTTAATCGTATCCTGCATGATGAGCCCCAGGCGATTTATCGCTGTGAACACCTGCTGACGCTGGTACTCGCTTTTGCTGACCGTAACCCGGGACTTTGCCGTATTCTGACTGGTGAAGCGCTGGTGGGTGAGAATGAGCGTCTGCGCAGTCGTGTTTCTCAATTCTATGAGCGTCTGGAAACTCAGCTGAAGCAAATTCTTCGCGAAGCTGAGATCCGCGATCAGATGAAAACTCGTATGCCTGTGCCCGTAACGTCCCAGCTATTGCTCTCCATTGTGGAGGGACGTATTCAGCAATATGCCCGTTCCGGGCGTTCTCCTGTCGAAAACTGGCCTGAACAGTGGGCTTTTCTGGCCGGTGATCTGATGACGCCAGTGGCCGTTGGCGTCTGATCAGGGTAGCTGGAACCGATAAGGCTAAGAAATGCCATTGAAAAAACGCCTGCTGATTGCTGACAATTCGATTTTTTTTCGAGATGTGCTCGCGCAAACTCTGAGAAGTCAGGTAAAGGGTCTGCAGGTCGATTCAGTTAAAACACGTCGCGAAGTCGAAGCCTTGCTCAGTGCTAACTCTCAGGAATACATGGTCATAATCAGTGGCCTGGTTCTGGAGGATGCAGCTTCTGGTGCGATGTTGGATTTGGCTGTTAAGCATAAAATTCCTGCCATTGCCCTGACCAGCTCACTGGATAGTGACACCCGTGAATCCGTGATGGATCGGGATGTTATCGATTATTTCTATAAGGATCAGGATGGACTGGAGGATGTCATCTCTCTGGTTAAACGCCTGATTACTAATCGGATGCACAAGGTTCTGGTGGTAGATGACTCCGCGACCTATTGTGCCTATCTTAAGGCGCTGCTTCAGCGACAGCACTATCAGGTTATTCTGGCAACCAGTGGTGAAGAAGCCGTTGATATTCTTGCCAGTCGCAATGATATTTCTATGGTCATGATGGATTATCAGTTGCCGGGCATGAGTGGCTATGACGTTATCCGTCGGGTTCGGAAGCAATACTCCTCAACCGAGTTGCCTATTATCGGTATTTCCGGTCAGATCGATCAGCAGATTCCGGCTCAAATCCTGAAATGCGGTGCCAATGACTTTATGTACAAAGGCTTTACTGTGGAAGAATTCTACAGCCGTATCAACAACATGATGGATCTGCTGTTAAGTGTTCGTGAGTTGAAAGAGGCTGCTTATAAAGACTTTCTGACTGGGCTGCCTAACCGGCAGTACTTTTATCCCACCGCCGACGACCTGATTGCGCAGGCCGAAGAGAAGTCCCTTGAGTTAGGTCTTGTGATGATGGATATCGACTATTTTAAGAAAGTGAACGACATCTATGGCCACAGTGCGGGTGACGAGGTACTAAAAGTCGTTGCGGAGTGCATCCGTTCGGAAAGTCAAAGCGATACCCTGATGGCTCGTTTGGGTGGGGAAGAGTTTTGTTTGCTGACTCAGGGGGTTACCGAAGCGGACCTTCTGGTACGCATGAATGCTCTTCGGGCTGTGATAGAGCGTACGGAAGTTGTTTTACCGGAGAAAAGCCTGAAGGTAACTCTAAGTATGGGTGTTTGTATGCGCGAGGATCAGAACCTGGAAGGTCTGATGGAACAGGCGGATCAGGCGCTATACATCGCTAAAGAGAGTGGTCGTAATCAGGTGGTACTTTACCGGGCTCAGTCGTTCCATTAGCGGAAAGCATTTATCTGTCTTCATCAATAACGAAAAACGCCGCAGGGTTTGAAAGCCGTGAAGTGACCCCATAAAGTTGGACACTTTATTTATCCGGCTGCCATGGCCTGAG